>NZ_JADDYK010000004.1:0-37438 GCF_015163615.1 Vibrio sp. OPT18 | reverse complement strand
TTTAAGATTTTGTGACTCAACGAATACTGACTTCAAAACTACTATGTAATTTTAAAGCTATTACCATTCCAACAGAATGGTAATGAATTGACTGTGCCGAATAACTACAAGTAGTTAAACGTATTGGTCACTCAGTTCATTGAAATCAATTTTGATTCCGAAGAATCTGTTTTATCTAACGATAAAACGTTTTGATATTCATCAACGAGTGCCCACACAGATTGATAGGTTTAAATTGTTAAAGAGCTTAACTTCCTGAGCGTTCCTTTCAAGTAAGGAGCCTCTCGAAGTGGACGGCCATTCTAGCGAATTAACATTCAGTGTCAAACACTTTTTGAAAATTAATTTTTTGTCGCTTTCCGTCTTACTGATTCTTGCTGAAGCCTTGTGGCGTCTGCCGTCTCAGTGGTGTCGCATTATAGGGAACCCTCTCAGCTTAGCAACTACTTTTTCATAAAAAATGAATAAATAGGGGTTAACTGCCTAATAGTTCACCTAAACGTAAAAAAGAGAGCATTTCTGCTCTCTTTTTGCTCAAAACCTAAGGGTATTGTTAGATAAATGCGTAAGCATCAGCGTACATATGATCACGCTTTGCTTCTTTATTCTGAGTAAATAGGTCTCTTGCAGCGCCCGCCATTTCAAAACGACCTGCAATATAGATATCGAAATCAGCTAATGATTCGAAACTTTGCGTTATAGCCTCAAGCACATTACCTGTTTGACCGTGCCAAACTTCCGGTGCTTCTTCTACTACCGGTACAAAGTGCACATTGCTATGCTTTTCTGCAATGCCAACCAACTCTTCTTTCGCATATAACTGGCACTCATCTTTTGCGCCCCAGTATAGGTAGATCTCTTTCGAGCTATTTTGCGCGATGCAGTGATCAAGAATAGAGCGCACGTAGCTGAAGCCAGTACCACCAGCAATAAGTAATAGAGGGCGATCGCTTTCTTCTTTGATCCAAGCATCTCCGTGAGGCGCATCAATCGCAATATCGCCATCTTCAGCTTGTGCCTTCTTCATCGCTTCAACCACTTCTAGTGCGTAAGCGTTGTGCTCGGCAGCACCAATGTGCAGTTCAAGTTCACCTTCGTGGCGACAAGGGCTACTTGCGATAGAGAATGGGCGCTTATCTTTCTCGCCCATCTCAACCATCAGGTACTGGCCCGCTTTAAAAGCGACCGGTGTTTCTGGGTGAAGTAGGATTTGGTAAGTATTACAAGCCAAAGGCTCGATAGACTTCACTTTACATTTAATAGTCATGTTCTTCCTCTTACTAACCCTTAATCGGCAAAGGTTAGAACTAAATTACTTTCTGCAAATGCTTGGCAAGCAAAAATCCAGCCTTGTTGCTGCTCTTTCTCTGTGAGCATGGGTTCAAGGTGGTAACTCACTTGCCCTTCTAATTTTTTGCACATACACATTGCGCATGCGCCAACTTGGCAACGGTTTGGGAAATAGATATCGCTGTTGAGCGCAGCATCCAAGACCGTTTGCCCTTTTTCTACTGTGAAACTGATGTTTTCTGGGTATAAGACTACTTGGTAGCTCATGAAATTCCTAGCTGTTCCCAGATGCTATCAATCTTTTTCACGACATCAGGATCTTTTGTGATTGGAACACCCCACTCACGCAGGCATTCACCTTCCCACTTATTGGTCGCATCGAGGCCCATTTTTGAGTGTCCAGTTTCGTTCTGTAGGAATAACGTATCTCTCGCCGGATCCATCCTGGTCGTTACAGCCCAAATGATGTCATTCCAATCACTCACGTTGACATCACCGTCACACACGATAACAAACTTGTTCTCATCAAATTGAGACCAAACCGCTTCCATGATTTTCTTACCATTACCGGCAGCTTGCTTATCAATAGACACCACAACCATGCTGGCATTGTCGTTTTGCAGGTGAATATCAATAATTTCAGGATGAACTTTGGTTAACTCAGCCAAGCTACCTTCTATATGTTCACTATTTACAGGTGCTGTTTGGACATCTGGCGATAACGCTAACTCTGCGTCCCACTTCTTAGTGATATCTAGACCCATCTTAGAACCCAACCCAACCACGGGTGAGGCAAAATCCAATGAATCGATCGGCGTGTTCTCTATCATCAGGCTATCGCGTGACGGATCCATATGTTCGCACATCGCTGCGGTTACTTGAGACCAATCGCGTGCATTCACATCTTCATCGCACACCAATACAAATTTGGTGTACATGAATTGGCGTAAGAAAGACCATACACCCATCATCACTCGCTTAGCGTGACCTGGGTATTGCTTCTTCATGGTCACTACTGCCATTCGGTACGAACAACCTTCAGGCGGTAGATAGAAATCTTCAATCTCTGGGAACTGCTTTTGAAGAATAGGCACAAACACTTCATTGAGCGCAACACCCAATACCGCAGGCTCATCAGGTGGACGGCCAGTATAGGTGCTGTGATAGATAGGGTTCTCGCGCATGGTTACATGAGTAATAGTAAACACATGGTGCTTTTCTTTCTCGTTATAGTAACCAGTATGATCTCCGTAAGGCCCTTCATCTGCGAATTCATTCGGGTCGATGTAGCCTTCCATCACGATTTCTGCACTTGCAGGAACTTCTAAGTCGTTGCTGATTGATTTGACGACCTCAGTTTTACTACCACGCAGTAAGCCTGCAAAAGCGTACTCCGATAAAGTATCCGGCACTGGCGTAACCGCACCAAGAATGGTGGCAGGGTCAGCACCAAACGCTACCGATACTGGAAATGGTTTACCTGGGTTGGCTTCCATCCAATCACGCAGATCCAGCGCTCCACCACGGTGGGCTAACCAACGCATGATGATTTTATTCTTACCGATCTTCTGCTGACGATAGATGCCTAAGTTTTGGCGTTTCTTGTTTGGACCACGAGTAACAGTTAAACCCCATGTTAGCAATGGCGCGACATCGTCAGCCCAACAGCTCATCACCGGGATTTTATCTAGGTCGACGTCATCGCCTTGCCATACCACTTGTTGGCAAGCCGCTTTGCGAAGGCGTTTAGCCGGCATATTTAAGACTTGCTTAAATACAGGCAGTTTATCAAGAGCGTCTTTAAAGCCTTTTGGTGGCTCAGGTTCTTTTAGGTAAGCAAGCAACTTGCCCACTTCACGCAGTTCTTTGACTTCTTGACGACCCATACCAATAGCAACACGGTTGGGTGTACCAAATAGGTTGGTCAAAACAGGCATGTCATAGCCTACTGGATTTTCAAACAAAAGAGCCGGGCCACCAGCACGTAGAGTACGGTCGCTAATCTCGGTCATTTCGTAGTCTGGATCGACTGGGTGAGAAATGCGTTTCAACTGACCAATACTTTCAAGATGGTCGATAAAATCACGTAAATCTTTAAAACTCATAGGACTTCTACATGCTGATTATTCTGCGCTCAGTATATCAAAAAGGGTGACGCTGAGATCCCCCTTTTTAGTGTGGTTATTGAGAGGCAAAATCCACTTTACGGTAATGCTTGCTCGATCAAAGAGCTCTTCACCTGAGGGTTATCATTGACGAGATCTTGCAACCATCGCGTATGACCTTGTTTGGCGAGTTCACGCGCGACTAATGGTGCTTCATCAGCAATCGCCATCCTAGAGACAAGGAACAGCTTCACCTCTTCTGATAACGGGTTAACTTTGGTAAGCAAAGTAATCGCTTCATCTTTCAAACGCGGGTTTTTAGTCGCCGCCATTACTTGTTCAAGCGCGAACGTTTGTTTGGTTTCAGCAAGGCGGACTAGCTCAGCTTGGCTATGATAATCGGCCTTCATTCGCCATAGAATTTTGTAGACCTCTGGGTCTTCGCTCACTTGCGCTAATCGAACCACCACCTCAGTAGAGGGTAACCAGCTAACAATAGAAGATGCAGTGAGTTGCTTAGTTAGGTAATCAACCGCTTCAGGAGACAAACTGTCTAGCTCTCTAATGAGCAACGCTTCTCGCGTTTGAACTTGATGTTCAGAGCCAGATAACCACTCTTTTAGGTCGAGTTCCTGTTTCTCTGCATCTAGCACAAATACCAATGTCTTCTGATCTTGACGCCATTGTTTAATAAGGCGATTAGCAATTGAAGGGTAATTAAAGGCAGGTACCGTAAACTCATAGCCATCGCCACGCTCTAAGACTTGATAAGTAGGCGTGATAGCAAGTTGCTGCTCAATGAAGATAGACATCTTGGGTGTGAGTACGATTTTTTGTTGTTCAAGCTTCTTCAAGAGTTGGTAACGAGCTACCTCTTGCTGGGGAAATGTCAGGCGCTCAAGCGCAAAGCGTAGCGAATTGACTTCGTCACGTACGACAAGCTCGAGTAGTTCAGCAGTTTTCAGTTTTACTTGATCATTCTCAAGCCAAGACTCTACTGTAAGTGGAGACATCTCGGTGGCATAGCTCATACCAACCGGTGAAAATAACAGTGAAGTAGACAGGAGTAATGATGACAACAGTCCATGTTGCATTTTAACTTCCTTGTAACACTTTTGCTCATTCTGCAAGCTGTCGCTACAAAATGCAAATAAAAAGCGCCACCCGAGGGCAGCGCTTATTAAATAACGATCAGCTAATCAATATTACTGGCGACGCATTGCGTCAAAGAACTCATCGTTCGTTTTCGTCATTGCTAGCTTGTCGATAAGGAATTCCATTGCGTCGATTTCGCCCATTGGGTGAACAATCTTACGCAGAATCCACATCTTCTGTAGCTCATCGTTCTTGGTAAGAAGCTCTTCACGACGAGTACCAGAGCGGTTGAAATCAATCGCTGGGAATACGCGTTTTTCAGCAATCTTACGGTTAAGGTGCAGTTCCATGTTACCTGTACCTTTGAATTCTTCGTAGATAACTTCATCCATCTTAGAACCAGTATCAACCAGTGCTGTTGCGATGATAGTCAAGCTACCGCCTTCTTCTACGTTACGTGCCGCACCGAAGAAACGCTTTGGACGATGTAGAGCATTCGCATCAACACCACCAGTAAGAACTTTACCTGATGAAGGAATCACAGTGTTGTAAGCACGAGCTAAACGAGTAATAGAATCCAGTAGGATAACTACGTCTTTCTTGTGTTCAACAAGGCGTTTCGCTTTCTCGATAACCATTTCTGCAACTTGTACGTGGCGAGATGCTGGCTCATCGAATGTTGAAGCAACTACTTCGCCTTTAACTAGACGCTGCATTTCTGTTACTTCTTCTGGACGCTCATCGATAAGTAGAACCATTAGTTCACACTCAGGATGGTTACGTGCAATGCTTTGAGCAATGTTTTGCAGAAGCATTGTCTTACCCGCTTTAGGCGGAGCAACAATCAGACCACGCTGACCTTTACCAATTGGAGATGCAAGGTCAAGAATACGAGCCGTAATATCTTCAGTTGCACCATTACCCGCTTCCATCACCATACGTTCGTTAGCGTGAAGAGGAGTAAGGTTTTCGAAAAGAATCTTGTTACGAGCGTTGTCTGGCTTGTCGTAGTTAACCGTGTTTACTTTAAGCAGTGCAAAGTAACGCTCACCGTCTTTAGGTGGACGGATTTTACCGCCAATAGAGTCACCTGTACGTAGGTTAAAACGACGAATTTGGCTTGGTGATACGTAGATATCATCTGGGCCAGCCAGGTATGAACTGTCGGCGCTACGTAGGAAACCAAAACCGTCTTGAAGAATTTCTAGAACACCATCACCAAAGATGTCTTCACCACTTTTTGCATGCGCTTTAAGGATGGAGAAGATAATGTCTTGTTTTCTTAGGCGAGCTTGATTTTCAAGACCTAAGCTTTCGCTAAGTTTAACAAGCTCAGACACAGGTCTGTTCTTCAGTTCAGTAAGATTCATAGTGGTGGAAGTTTGTTTAGTCAAAATAGGATCTGTTTTCTTAAGTTAAGAAGGATTTGGTCACAGGATCGACCAAGAAGAGAAATTCGTTCAATTAACGTGCGATAAATTAGCACTAAAACTAAGACTAGTCCATAGCTTAGAAAAAACAAAACCGCGCATTTGTTAACTGCACGGTTTCTTTTCAAATGCTGACCTGATTATAGGTTAGCGTCTAAGAACTCTTTAAGTTGAGTTTTAGATAATGCACCAACTTTAGTCGCTGCTACGCCGCCATCTTTAAAAAGAAGTAGCGTTGGAATACCGCGAATACCAAACTTTGGTGGAGTACCAGCATTTTGGTCGATATTTAATTTACCGATTGTGAGCTTGCCTTCGTACTCGTCTGCGATTTCATCAAGAATCGGCGCAATCATTTTACATGGACCACACCATTCTGCCCAAAAATCAACAAGAACAGGGCCTGCAGCATTGATTACATCGTTATCAAAACCGTCATCAGTTAGCTGCAAAATCTTATCACTCATCTTCCACTCCAATGTATTTTTTAGAACTGGTTGGATGATAACCAGTAAATAGATGCCCTATTGGAATGTATTTACTTTCGTATTGCAAGCTTAAGCTGATATTCTATAGCAATGAAAAAGACGCATATCACAGAGCAAAAGTTCGCCGACTTGGATTTACTTCCGCAAGTCATTGAAGGATTGGAGAAAAAAGGGTTCGATTATTGTACCCCTATCCAAGCCTTGGCGCTCCCGGTACTGCTCACCGGCCAAGACATTGCAGGCCAGGCCCAAACGGGTACTGGTAAAACGCTTGCGTTTCTTACTGCTACTTTTAACCACCTGCTAAAAACACCTGAGCATGAAGGGCGTAAGCCTAACCAGCCACGTGCGATTATTATGGCACCAACGCGTGAACTCGCGATTCAGATCTACAACGATGCTGACTCTCTGGTTGAAAGCACAGGTATCAAGGCAGCACTTGCTTACGGTGGCGAAAGCTACGACAAGCAACTAGGTAAAATCGAAGAAGGCGCAGATATCTTAATCGGTACAACTGGTCGCATCATCGATTTCTACAAGCAGAAGGTATTTAACCTTAACCACATTCAAGCTGTTGTTCTTGACGAAGCTGATCGCATGTTCGATCTTGGTTTCATCAAAGACATCCGCTTCTTGTTCCGCCGTATGCCTGAGCCAAAAGATCGCCTGAACATGCTGTTCTCTGCGACATTGTCTTACCGCGTACAAGAGCTAGCGTTCGAACACATGCACAACCCAGAGCATGTTGTTGTTGAGCCAGAGCGTAAAACAGGTCACCGCATCCAGGAAGAGCTGTTCTACCCATCAAACGAACACAAAATGGCACTGCTGCAGACTCTAGTTGAAGAAGAGTGGCCAGAGCGCGCTATCATCTTCGCTAACACTAAGCATAAATGTGAGTCTGTTTGGGGTCACCTAGCTGCAGATGGTCACCGTGTTGGCCTGCTAACTGGCGATGTTCCTCAGAAGAAACGTGAAAAGATTCTTGAGCAATTCACTAAAGGTGATGTTGACCTGCTTGTCGCAACCGACGTTGCAGCACGTGGCCTACACATTCCTCAAGTAACACACGTATTCAACTTCGACCTACCTGATGACTGTGAAGATTACGTTCACCGTATCGGCCGTACCGGTCGTGCTGGTGCAAGTGGTCACTCGATCAGCTTTGCTTGTGAAGATTACGCAATCAACTTGCCACCAATCGAAGAATACATTGAGCACGCTATTCCTGTGTCTGACTACGATGCTTCTGCACTGCTAGAAGATCTACCAGCACCATTGCGCTTACGTACACGTAACCCGCAACAACGCCGCTCAAACAACAATGGCCCACGCAACGGTAACCGTAAACCAAACCAGAACCGTCGCCCACGCCAACCGCGTCACAACAAGGAAGCTTAGTCGCTTATGAGTCAAACAGTGTCACCCCCGCTTTACGCTGCAATCGACCTCGGGTCGAACAGTTTTCATATGCTCGTTGTGCGTCATATCGATGGCAGCGTACAAACCATGGCTAAAATTAAGCGCAAAGTGCGTTTAGCTGCAGGCTTAGATGAAAATAATGCGCTTAGTACAGAAGCCATGCAGCGCGGTTGGGACTGTTTGAGTCTCTTTGCAGAGCGACTGCAAGATATTCCGAAAGAAAATATCCGCATTGTCGGTACAGCGACCCTACGTACTGCTATCAATGTGGATATATTTCTAGAGAAAGCGAACCAAATCCTTGGTTACGACATCAATGTTATCTCCGGTGAAGAAGAAGCTGCGACTATCTATAAAGGCGTAGCACACACTTCTGGTGGCAGCGGCCGCCGACTGGTTGTTGATATTGGTGGCGCAAGCACCGAGATGATCATTGGGGAAGGCTTCTCAGCGAAAGCACTAACCAGCCTGAAGATGGGCTGTGTTACTTGGCTTGAGCGCCACTTTAAAGATCGCCAATTAACCGCAACCAACTTTAACAACGCCATTGAAGCGGCGAAGTCGACGTTGGCTCCTATCCTAGATAGCTACACTGATATCGGATGGGATGTGTGTGTGGGCGCCAGTGGTACCGTTCAAGCACTGCAAGAGATCATGTTGGCGCAAGGCATGGATGAAGTGATTACTCATGCCAAACTTAAGCGCCTACAGAAACAAGCGATGATTACTGAGCGCTTGGAAGAGCTAGAAATCGAAGGACTGACCCTTGAACGCGCATTAGTGTTCCCGAGTGGCCTTTCTATTCTTATTGCTATTTTTGAGCTGCTTGAAATAGATTCAATGACACTCGCAGGCGGCGCACTCCGTGAAGGCCTAGCTTACGAGATGGTTGATGAGCTACGCCAAGAAGATATCCGAGCGCGTACCATTAAGAGTGTTCAATCACGCTACCAGATGGACGTAAGCTACGGTGAACAAGTAGCAGTAGTCGCACAAGCACTGCTAGACCAAGCAGGCGCCGAAGCATGGGTTTCAGAACCTCAAGCTGGTGTGCTATTGCAAACGGCAGCAAAGCTTCACGAGATTGGTTTAACCATCGATTTCAAAAAAGGCGGTGAGCACAGCGCTTATCTGCTGCAGAACTTAGACCTGCCTGGCTTTACTCGAGCGCAAAAGCACTACTTGGGTGAGTTAACTCGTCGCTACCGTGAACAGTTAACCTCATTACCAGAGCAACACGCTATCTCAGGTACCAGCAGCAAGCGTATCTTACGTATTCTGCGTTTGGCTATTTTGTTGACTCACCGTCGTAATCCAGACCTTGAGCCACAAGTGACACTGACAGCCAATGGTGACAACTTAACGCTCACCATCGACAAGCAATGGCTTTCAAGTAATCCACTGACCGCCGCTGAACTAGAGATCGAATCCAACCGTCAAACAGACATTGGTTGGCCTCTGACGATCGCAGAGTCATAATTCTTACACTTGTTTAGATACACAAAAGGCCTTCATAATTGAAGGCCTTTTTATTACTCACTTCCCTGCACGCTTCCTTTGCACACTTCATCTCATAAACTCCATTACGAGAGTGCCCACTTCGAACCATCGAATTATTCCGATTGAATAGGAAATGCTTTCTTCCACTTTTTACGGCGATAGTCGCTGTATACACAGTAGAGCTTGAAGGTGATAAGGATGAACATGGCGAGCCTCATAATGACAAAGAGCCGCCATTCTACAAACGTACACGTTCACCACATCACCAAAGGATTACCATTCAATAATAACGATATAAATAAAACAAAAACCAACATATTATCAATTACTTATAATAAAAAACAAGTTATCTGGGTAGTAATTTTGAAGGTGCAGAGGGAGAACAATCGCTAGAGAAGAAAAGAAAAAGAGAGGGGAATAAGCGCCCTTCAACGAAAATCAAAGGGCACTGAATGATTAAGGTCTTATCGAACTATCGATAGTAAAAAGCTATACGTTCACGCCTGTCGCTTTAAAGTCAGGGTTCACTGCGGTTAGCTTTCTAACAATGTAGTTAAGAAGCACGCCGTACATAGGCACGAACAAGCCTAGGCTGATGATAAGTTTGAATCCGTAATCGACTAAAGCAATCTCAGTCCAATGCTCGGCCATAAATGGATCTGGGCTTTGGTAGAAAGCAATCGCAAAGAACGCGATGGTATCAATGGCATTACCGAATAACGTTGAGCATGTTGGGGCTACCCACCACTGTTTAAGCTGACGTAGGCGGTTGAAAACATGCACATCCAAAATCTGACCCAATAAATAAGCCATGAAGCTCGCCGCGGCGATACGTGCAACAAACAAGTTGAACTCACCTAGTTGGCTAAAGCCTTGGAATGAACCTTCAAAGAACACCACTGACAAGAAATAAGAAACGGCCAGCGCTGGTAACATCACTAAGAAAATGATTTTACGAGCAAGCTGCGCGCCAAAAATACGTACGGTTAGATCGGTCGCTAGGAAGATAAACGGGAAAGTGAAAGCACCCCAAGTGGTGTGCATACCGAAGACGGTAAAAGGCAGCTGAACCAGATAGTTGCTTGACGCAATAATCACCAAATGGAACAAAACTAATAGTGCTAGGGCTTTGCGCTGTTGCGCAGGGGTAAAGTTACTCATGCTGTACCTTTTTAGTTTGGTTTGGGGGTGAGGGAACCCAAATCGAGTCATTTCTTCGAATAATCCAAGAAAGCTCTTACCAATAATGTGAATTAAAAATGTATCTAAAAATTGCTCTACTGAGCGGCGGGCGATTATACATTAATCAATATTGGCTGCAACGGTGGGAACAAACGCAAACGTTTATTCTCACTTTTATTGGTGAATAGCACTAGAAACTATGTTTTGAAAGCAGGTTTAAAAGCTACGTTTTAGAAGCGATGCTAAAGTTAAAAACCGCGCTTGAAAAGCGTCGCGAGATAATCAAACTCTTCTCGGCTTTCTTCAGCATTTAACGACTCAAACCAAATTGATTCACTGTAATGCTCAGACTTTAAGAACATTCGACAATCTTCAAAATCAATCAACCAAGAATGCATATCGGCGTCCCACTGTTTTTCAACAACAGATGCTGACAGCAACACCACCAGCTTTTCACCTAGCACTTCGTAAGAATCAAAATCAAAACTCGGAGACGTAATCAATAAACGCCCTTCCTCAGCCAAATATTCTCTTAAGCCAAACTCTGTTTGTGTTGTCATGTCCCTATCAACCTTATTCTTTTTCTATGAGCTAATCGTTTTTATAAGCTAAACACTTCTGAAAACTAGCAATTAGCCGTGTGTAGTGATGTGTTCTTGAATCAAATCTAAGAATGGATCAGCGTACTTATCCAGTTTACGTTGACCAACACCGTTGACTGCCAGCATCTCTCCGTATGAAGTAGGCAGTATTTCAGCCATATCAATCAAGGTCGCGTCACTGAATACCACGTATGGTGGCAAGCCATCTTCATCTGCAATCGACTTACGCAGCTTACGTAGTTTGGCAAACAGCTTCTTATCGTAATTCTTGCTGCTTAACTTATCGGACTTAGCATTACGCACCGCTGTATCTAAACGAGGAACAGCCAGCTCCAAAGACATCTCACCGCGCAACAACGGGCGGGCTTCTTCTGTTAACTGTAATGTCGAGTTACGAGTGATGTTTTGGAACAACAAACCTTTGTGAATCAGCTGACGAAAGATACTGATCCAGTAATCGTGGCTATGGTCACGACCAATACCGTAGGTAGATAGCTTATCGTGACCATTATCGCGGACACGGATATTCTGCATACCGCGCATCACTTCAACCACGTAGCCCATCCCAAACGACTGATTCACGCGGTACACACAAGACAACGCCTTTTGCGCTTCTTGGGTCGCGTCAAAGTGTTTTGGTGGATCTAAGCAGATATCGCAGTTGCCACATTGCTTCTCACGATACTCACCAAAGTAGTTAAGCAGAACCTGACGACGACACGTTTGCGCTTCGGCAAAAGCACTCATCGCGTTCAACTTGTGCATCTCAACCTGTTTTTGCGGGCCTTCTTCTTTCTCATCCAGCATACGACGCAGCCAACCCATATCGGCCGGGTCAAACAGCATCATCGCTTCAGCAGGTAAACCATCACGACCTGCACGGCCAGTCTCTTGATAGTAAGACTCGATATTGCGTGGGATATCAAAGTGCACCACAAAGCGTACGTTGGGTTTGTTGATGCCCATACCGAAGGCCACAGTCGCGACCACGATCTGAATATCATCGCGTTGGAAGGCTTCTTGAACGTAAGCACGCTCATCGGTGTCCATACCAGCGTGATAACCCGCGGCGCGAATACCGTTATTGCATAGCTTCTCGGTCACCATCTCCACTTTCTTACGGCTACCACAGTAGATGATGCCGCAATTGCCCTTTTGTGTTTCTAGGTAACGAACCACCTGTGACACGGGTTTGTGTTTCTCAACTAGGTTGTAGCGAATATTAGGGCGATCAAAGCTGCCTAAGTAAGTATGCGGGTCCAGGAGCTGTAGACGCGAGATAATATCTTTACGCGTCGCATCATCAGCGGTTGCTGTGAGCGCCATGTAAGGCACATGCGGAAAATACTGTTTAAGCTGACCTAATGATGCGTATTCAGGGCGGAAGTCGTGTCCCCATTGAGAGATACAGTGCGCTTCATCGACTGCAATCATCGAAAGCGGTAAGCCTTGAAGACGTTCGATAAAGTCACGCATCAACACACGCTCTGGCGACACATACACCATTTTCAGCTGACCTGAGTTCATACGATTGAACACATTCAGCAATTGGTCACGTGGCATTGAAGAGTTAATACACTCAGCAGCAACACCATTGGCCTTCAATTGGTCGACTTGGTCTTTCATCAACGAGATCAGCGGTGAGATAACCAGAGTCAGCCCTTCACGAACCAACGCCGGGATTTGGTAACACAGAGATTTACCACCACCGGTTGGCATAATCACCAAGCTGTCTTTGCCTTCAACGGCCAAATCAATGACCTCTTGCTGACCATCGCGAAAGCTTTGATAGCCGAACACATCTTGTAAGATGGTTTGCGCATCATTCGCGGGAGTTGGTATTTGCTCAGCAATCAGAGTGGCGGTCATTGTGGTTCCTAATCGAGGTATGAAATCAGCAAGCATCTTCGGCAAGCAAGTCGCACATTGTAGAGGGGAACGCTGGCGAATTAAACCGCAAATTGTTAGGTGAAAAGGGTTATCGCTCCTATACTGGCCAACTCTCTTATAAATCTTATTAATAAGCACTCAGTACTAGAGAAAGATGCATGACACAGGAAGAACAACAACGTACGCGCCAAGGAGTTTTGCTTGCCGTCGGTGCCTACACAATGTGGGGTATCGCCCCTATATATTTCAAATCTTTAAGTGACGTTTCCCCGTTAGAGATCCTCAGCCACCGTGTAGTATGGTCTTTTTTCCTACTCGCTTTTTTACTACACATTGGCCGCAGCTGGCGTAAAGTCCGCGATACCCTGACCTCAAAACCCAAAATGCTCTATTTGGTAGCGACGTCTATTTTGGTGGGTGCTAACTGGCTGATCTTTATCTGGGCAGTGAATTCCAATCACATGCTCGACGCCAGTTTGGGGTATTACATCAACCCGCTGATTAACGTGTTACTTGGGATGCTCTTCCTCGGCGAACGCTTACGTAAGCTGCAATGGTTTGCTGTGGCTCTGGCTGCGATTGGCGTATTAATCCAATTGATTGCCTTCGGCTCAGTACCAATCGTCGCCATTGCCCTAGCCTTTAGCTTTGGTTTTTATGGCTTGCTGCGTAAGAAAGTCAGCTTAGAAGCGCAAACGGGTTTGTTCATTGAAACTCTGGTGATGCTGCCTCTCGCCGCAACCTACCTACTGTTTATTGCCGATAGCCCGACCTCAAACTTATCGATGAACCCGATGCAACTCAACCTGTTACTGGTTGCTGCCGGTGTGATCACCACGGTTCCATTGCTGTGTTTTACTGGCGCTGCAACTCGCTTGAAGCTATCAACACTCGGTTTCTTCCAGTACATAGGTCCAAGCTTGATGTTCTTACTGGCGGTTCTGATTTACGGTGAAGCCTTTACCTCAGATAAAGCGATCACCTTTGCTTTCATATGGGGAGCACTGGTTATTTTCAGCTTTGATGGCCTGCGTAACAACAAGAAGAACAAACGCGCGAAACAGTGATATTGATCGTTTTTTACAAGACAATCCCTTAATACGCAGATAAGCTTGGTTGAATTGATGACTATTTAACCAAGCTTTTTTGTACCATGGATAAAGTCCACTATTACTCTACCCCAACAGAAGATATCAGTCTGATCCAAGCTCAATACCAAGAGTTTGCCTTTCAGCGCCACTATCATTTGGACTTTCACATTGGCTTGATTACCCAAGGGCAGCAAAAATTCGCCTATAAAGGGACAAGCCATCATGTCGGTGCAGGCCAAGTTGTTATCATGCCACCTGATGAGCTGCATGATGGGCACTCCAAACTCGATTCAGGTTATCAAGTCAGTGTATTTGCAGTTTCTCCCCAGTGGTTTCAAGATCTTGCCGATCCCAAGCAAAATGGTCACACATTGGGCTTTTCTGAGTTGATCCTCTCCGATCAAGCTGCGTTTTTACAATTGCGTAACTTACACGGCCTGTTAATCAATCAAAGCGTCAGCCAACTCGCTCAAGATTGCTTACCATTCGAGGGGTTCTCGACGATTGTCGATCGTTATGCCAAATTTGGATCGAAGAGCGACATCAAACTGGGCAATCAATCGATTGATACACTCAAAGACTATTTGATGGCGAATTTGGATCAGCCCGTACGATTAGAACAACTGTCTGAACTGTGCGGCTTAACCACAACTCAATTCCAACGCCACTTTAAGAACAGAATGGGCATCACCCCTTACGCATGGCTGAGCCGTTTACGTATGGAACAGAGCATGCGCCTGATTAAATCTGGGATCTGTGGTACTAAAGTCGCGCACCAAGTAGGCTTCTATGATCAAGCACACTTCTCCAAGGCATTCAAAACCACATTCGGCGTACCACCCTCACAAATCAACTAAGTGTTGATAATTTACAATTGCTCTATTTCAAATCGCGGTAAGCTACGCTCAATACGATTACTTATTTAAAATAGCGGCAACGTTATTGAGAACTGACATGAACGAAGTCACCATACTGATCACCCTCGCCTCTATCCATTTCATCGCTTTGATGAGCCCCGGCCCAGACTTTGCGTTAGTCGTGCAAAATGCGACACGCCACGGCAGACAAACAGGCTTGTATATTGCGCTTGGTTTATCTTGCGGGATCTTGCTGCACTCATTGCTGAGCCTGACGGGAATCAGTTACCTAGTCCACCAGCAACCAACCCTATTTGCCATTATCCAATTGGCTGGCGGTAGCTACTTGCTGTACTTAGGCTACGGTGCCCTTAAAGCAACCTGGCAAATCATTCAGAACCACGACGATGACGACGATACCGTCAATGCCAAAGACCTGATTCTGACCAACAAGCGTCAGGCATTTTCGAAAGGGTTTGCGACCAATATTCTCAATCCAAAGGCTTTGGTATTCTTTATCAGCTTGATGTCGAGCTTAGTGCCTGCCGACATGTCTCTGTCGGGTAAAGGCTTTGCGCTTATTATCCTATTTGGTCTGTCTCTGTTTTGGTTTTCACTACTGGCGTGGATGCTTTCGACTAAGGCATTGCAAAAGAAACTCAGCGAAGCAACGGTATACATCGATGGTTTATGTGGCGTGGTATTCAGCCTTATTGGCGTGAGTATTCTTTGGCAGTCGCTGTCCGGTTTAATCGCTTAAATTCGAATCAAGATTACAATTCGTTAACAACACTCTGGCTATCTCATCTTTCCACTGCCAATCTAGCTCTGCATATTAAAAGGAGAAGATCATGCAGTGGAAAACAAAACTAACAACCCTCGCCACTTCTACCCTACTTTTTGCCTCTCACGTCAGTTGGGCAAATCAAGCTGCCGATTCCGTCGCACCCGAACAAAGTAGTGGTTTAGAAACCAAACAGCTCATTAAAGCCAACGATTGGATGGTCACCGCGGCCAACCCTCTTGCCACACAAGCCGGTGCTGATGTACTTGCTCGTGGTGGTAACGCGATAGACGCCATGGTAGCGGTACAGCTTATGCTTGGCTTAGTGGAACCTCAGTCTTCAGGTATTGGGGGCGGCGCGTTCCTTGTTTATTTTGATGGCAAGGACAAGCAACTCAAAACCTACGATGGTCGTGAAACTGCGCCGCTTGATGCCACACCACGTCTATTCCAAGACGAAAACGGACAACCGCTTAAATTCTATGATGCCGTGGTTGGCGGTCGTTCAGTTGCCACGCCAGGCACCGTGCAACTGTTATGGGATACACACCAGAAATACGGCAAGCTAGAGTGGGCATCACTGATTAAACCTATCGCTCAGTTGGCTGAGGAAGGTTTCACCATCAGTCCACGTTTAGCCACCTTGATTGAGAATGACCAAGAGAGACTGAGCCGATTTGCGACAACTAAAGCCTACTTCTTCAATGCCGATGGCAGCTCGAAAGCCGCTGGCACGCAACTTAAGAACCCTGAATACGCGGCAACGTTAAACGCTATCTCGAAGGATGGTGCTAAAGCCTTCTACCAAGGTGAGATCTCTGCCGACATCATTAATACTGTGCAAACAGCGAAAGGTAATCCTGGCGTATTGGCGCAGAAAGATTTCGACGCTTATTCGATCAAGCAGCGCGAACCGGTTTGTTCTGCTTATGAGAGCTACGATATTTGTGGAATGGGGCCACCAAGCTCTGGTGCGTTAACGGTTGGGCAAATCCTAGCAATGACCGAGCAGTTTGATCTTAAATCATGGGGGCCAAACGACGCGAAATCTTGGCAGGTGTTAGCAGACGCTTCTCGCCTAGCCTTTGCAGACCGTGGTATGTACATGGCGGATCAAGATTATGTGCCAATGCCTACCCAAGGGTTAGTGAATACTGACTATTTGCAGGAACGCGCTCAGTTAATTACCGCAGGTAAGGCATTAGACAGCGCACCTTCAGGCACACCCCCGTGGGATCACGCAATGCAGAGAAGCCAAGATGTTTCTATTGAGTTGCCGTCCACCAGCCACTTCAACATTGTCGATAGTGATGGCAATGTCGTATCGATGACCACCACCATTGAGAACGCATTTGGCTCACGCTTGATGGTAAGAGGCTTCCTACTCAATAACGAACTAACCGACTTCTCATTCAAGACTCATAACGATGGCAAACCTATCGCGAACCGACTCGAGCCGGGTAAGCGCCCACGTTCTTCAATGGCACCGACCATCATCATGCAAGACGATAAGCCTTACATGGCGATTGGCTCTCCGGGCGGCAGTCGTATCATAGGTTATGTGGCGCAAGCGATCATTGCCCATACCCAATGGGACATGGATATTCAGCAAGCGATCAACCAACCGCACTTCCTAAACCGCTTCGGTACCTTAGACTTGGAAAAAGGAACATCGGCAGAAAACTTCAAACCTGAGCTAGAAAAGATGGGATTTGAGGTCAACGTTCGCGATCTTAACTCGGGTTTACACGCTATTCGCATCACAAAAGACGGGTTAGAAGGTGCTGCAGACCCTCGTCGTGAAGGTGCGGCTATCGGCCAATAAGAGAAAATACTCCCTTTTTACTCCCTGTCTTGTGCGAGATCTCTCACAAGGCAGTGAGTAAATATCGATATTTAACTGCGAAATTAAGCACCAAGATATCGTAACCAACTGAAAACAAACAATACGTACGTTTATCATTCAAATAATTATATAGAAATTCGCTTATGCACCATTGCTGATAAATAAGGAATCGGTAATATGAATGGTGTCGGAAGGATGCTGACACGGAACAGGAAACGCCAAGGACTTGGTTATCTTCAGGATGAAGATTCGATTACTCAGGATGAATAATCGGCATGGATAGCGAAATGGACATTGAATGGACGCAATAGTAACTAGGATGGTTGCTACTAAGGAAAGACAATGGACACCTCTGGACGAGGAAAGGACTGAACATCAGGATGATGTAAAGGACACCGCTCAAGGAACAAGTGACGCGCGCTAACGAGGATTGTTGGCAGATCAGGATAAGATCAAGGACACCGCTAGGAAGGCGACGAAAGGAATACGCTGAAGGATAACAGCACACTATCATGGATTTGATGCATGGAGCACACTTAGTAGCCGGATTGCTGCGAGTAAGACTATAGACCCCGATGAGCGCAAGCTCTCGGGGTTTTTCTTTATCTGCCGTTTGATTTATTCCCTTCTCAGCAAATAAATCAAAGACCTTTGATTACAATTCTGACATTTAAAGCATTCACTTCTTAACCACTTCAGAGTAACGTAAGTCGAACTAGGCTCAACTAGTTTCATAACCATAATTAAACTAAGGACAATTCATGTCACACGTTACCTTCAAAGGCGCTGCTGTACCGCTAACAGGCACATTCCCACAAACTGGCGAACAAGCACCAAGCTTTGCACTTACTGCAGGCGATCTTTCTGAACTGACTCTTGCTTCTCTTGAAGGCAAGAAAGTGGTTCTAAACATCTTCCCAAGCATCGACACAGCAACTTGTGCAACGAGCGTACGTACGTTCAACGCAAAAGCGGCAGAGCTTGAGAACACGGTTGTTGTTTGTATTTCTGCTGACCTACCGTTTGCTGCGGGTCGCTTCTGCGAGTTAGAAGGCATTGAAGGCGTTCAACACGCTTCAACTTTCCGTTCTCCAGCGTTCGCATCAGACTACGGCGTAGCGATTGCTGAAGGTCCACTGTCTGGTCTAACTACACGTGCAGTTGTGGTTGTTGATGAAAAAGGTGTGATAACACACAGCGAGTTGGTTGCAGAGATCACTGAAGAACCAAACTACGAAGCGGCACTTGCAGCACTGTAAACCTTCTTCCTAGGCAGAAATGCCTTAAGCTCGATTCAACCTAGTTAGACTGGTTCCGAGCAATAAAAAAGAGCAGCCATTGGCTGCTCTTTCTGTTTTTTATACGGGTTACTTTTAAATGCTGAATAGTTTTTAAAGACCAAACGGCTTTCTAAATGCTGAAGTAGCAGATTACAGCTGTTCTAAACGCGCGTAAGCCGTTACTAACCACTTGATGCCTTCACCGTTAAACGCGACTTGAACTCGGCTCTGCGGGCCACTTCCCTCGAAGTTGATGATGGTACCTTCACCAAACTTAGGGTGCTTAACGCGCGAGCCCAAGCTAAAGCCCGTTTCATTGAAATTCTCTTTCACGGCGGTTTGGCTAAAGCGACCGCTGCTTGCAGGACGGCTCACTTGCGCCTTCATACGTACTTCATCCAGACAGGTCTCTGGTAGCTCACGAATAAAGCGTGACGGTTTGTGGTACTTGTCTTGCCCGTACAAACGACGCATCTCTGCGTAAGTGATGTAGAGCTTCTCCATCGCACGGGTCATGCCGACGTAACACAGACGACGTTCTTCTTCCAAACGCCCCGCTTCTTCAGCAGACATCTGGCTTGGGAACATGCCCTCTTCAACGCCAACCATGAATACCATAGGAAACTCTAGGCCTTTGGCACTGTGCAAAGTCATTAATTGAACCGCGTCATCAAACTCATCAGCTTGACCTTCACCCGCCTCTAACGCTGCATGAGTCAAGAAAGCAGTAAGCATACTCATTTCATCCGCTTCTTCTGGCTTTTCAAACTGACGTGTTGCCGTTACCAATTCTTCCAAGTTCTCAATACGTGCCTTCGACTTCTCACCCTTCTCTTGCTCGTACATCGCAAACAGACCCGACGATTTAATCACGTGGTCAGTTTGTTCATGCAGGCTAAGTTCCAACGTGTCATCTTCAAGCGCATTAATCAGCTCGATAAAGCGACTCAATGCACCCGCAGCACGACCGGGTAGCACTTGCTCTTCTATCAAAGCAACACTGGCTTCCCACATGGTTGCACCACGATCACGAGCGGCAAGACGAATCGTTTCTAACGTTTTATCGCCCAAGCCACGCGTTGGCGTATTAACCACACGTTCAAATGCCGCATCATTACTGCGATTACTCATTAAGCGCATGTAGCTCAAGGCATCTCTGATTTCTTGACGCTCGAAGAATCGCATACCGCCGTAGATTCGGTAAGGTAGACCACCTTGAATCAAAGCTTCTTCAAGAACTCGAGATTGGGCGTTATTACGATAAAGCATTGCGGTATCTTCTAGCGCGCCGCCTTTCTCCTGCCACTCTTTGATTTTGCTAACAGTGAAACGCGCTTCATCTAACTCGTTATAAGCCGAGTACACAGAGATTGGCTCGCCATCGTTGCCATCGGTCCACAGCTCTTTACCCATACGTTCGGTGTTGTTCGAGATAAGCTCGTTCGACGCCTGCAGAATGGTTTTAGTTGAACGGTAGTTTTGTTCGAGTCGAACCGTTGAAGCACCAGGGAACTCATCCAAGAACTTTTGAATATTTTCGATCTTCGCGCCACGCCAGCCATAGATAGATTGGTCATCATCGCCTACGATCATCACGCGACAATCTGGGCCTGCCATCATACGCAGCCAAGCATATTGAATGTTGTTGGTATCTTGGAATTCGTCGACAAGGATATGCTTAAAGCGAGCTTGGTAGTGCTCTCGGATGTGTTTCTTATCGCGTAATAGTTCATGCGATCTCAGCAAGATTTCCGCAAAGTCGACCAAACCAGCACGGTCACATGCTTCTTGGTAAGCAGAATAGATCTTTAACCACGTTTGAGTTATTGGATCATGGTAGGCGTCAATGTGACTTGGGCGTAATCCCTCGTCTTTCTTGCCATTGATCCACCAAGAAGCTTGCTTAGCAGGCCACTGCTTTTCATCAAGGTTTTGCGCCTTGATTAAGCGGCGTAGCAAACGAATCTGATCATCAGAATCAATGATCTGGAAATCTTCTGGCAGTTTTGCATCTAGG
Source organism: Vibrio sp. OPT18 (assembly GCF_015163615.1). Classification (NCBI taxonomy): domain Bacteria; kingdom Pseudomonadati; phylum Pseudomonadota; class Gammaproteobacteria; order Vibrionales; family Vibrionaceae; genus Vibrio; species Vibrio sp. OPT18. Next base: position 16,559 of record NZ_JADDYK010000004.1, on the reverse strand, counting down.
TAGTGAGCACGAAGGATGCGGTGACAAATACCGTGGAAGGTGCCGTTCCACATGCCTGACGAACTACCCATCATCAACTCTTCAATACGACCACGCATTTCTGCTGCCGCTTTGTTGGTGAAGGTAACCGACATAATAGAGAACGGTGATGCTTGCTCTACACTTTGCAGCCAAGCGATACGATGCACCAACACTCGCGTTTTACCACTGCCAGCACCTGCCAGAATAAGTAGGTTTTCTAAAGGTGCCGCGACCGCCTCACGTTGTTTATCGTTTAGGCCATCGAGTAAAAGCGAAGGATCTATCATTGGACATGCTCACTACTGGGTATTTATACATAAAAATTGATTATAACCTAAACACTAGGCTGCGTTTAGGATAATAAGAAGAAAAAACAATCAAAAATTAACATCATAAATTCAGTAACTTAAAAGATAAAACATCATTAATATTGATATTTTTTATAATGCCGTGAAATTATTTCCCGGTTGTTCCTATCCTTTTTAGTAAGCAAGTTAACAATCCATTAACCTGCGATATCAAAATACTATTAAGTCCTAGAGGGAATGACTATGAAAAATTCTAATCTTGCTGTTACAGCTGCAATCACAAGTGTACTAGCGTTCGGCGGTGCAGTTCTTACATCAGCACCTGCGGAAGCAGCAGCAAAAGAAAAATGCTACGGCGTGGCAAAAGCTGGCCAAAATGATTGTGCAACTAAAACAAGCTCATGTGCGGGTACAGCAAAAGAAGACAACCAATCCGATGCATTCGTAGTCGTACCTAAAGGACTATGTGGCAAATTATCAGGTGGTAACACTCAATCATCATAATTGAGCTGCTTAGTATGGTGAGCTGACACTCAGCTCACCTCCACTTCTTATTAGGAGAATCGTTGTGACTCAAACTCTTCACCCCAACACAGGGGTTGGCCTTAGAACACCGCACTTGGACTTCTTTAGCCAAAATCCAGCCTTAGTAAGTTGGTTAGAAGTTCACAGCGAGAACTACTTCTTAGCTCAATCACCGCAACGCCAACAACTCAGAGAAATTCGTCACGCACACAACATCAGTTGTCACGGTGTTGGGTTGTCTCTCGGTTCTGTTGAGCGCATCAATCAACGTCATCTTGTGCAATTAAAAGAGCTCATTGATGATATCGAACCCTTCTTGGTTTCTGATCATCTCAGTTGGAGTCAGACAGGCGGTCATTACTTCAATGACTTGTTACCGCTGCCTTATACCGAAGAAGCGCTAGAGGTCTTCTGTCGCAATGTCATCGAGGTACAAGATAGCCTGCAACGCCCTATGCTGATTGAGAACCCATCTAGCTACCTTGCCTTCAAGCATTCTACTATTCCTGAGTGGGAATTTTTGGCTGAGGTACAAAAGCGCACTGATTGCCGACTGTTACTCGATTTCAATAATATTTTCGTCTCATCTTTTAATCATGGCTTCAGCTGTGAAGAGTATCTCAGTGGAATACCGGCAGACAAAGTGGAAGAGATTCACTTGGCAGGTTTCACTAAGAAGAAACTCGAACAAGGTGAGATCTGGATAGACACCCATAGCAAGCCTGTCTGTGACGAAGTGTGGCAACTCTACACTGACTGGATAGCACAACATGGTTCGCGCCATACCTTGATTGAGTGGGATCTAGATATCCCAGAGCCACAAGTTTTACTGGCTGAAGCAACCAAAGCCAGTGATATCTTGTATCAACACGACAAGTTCAACCAAAGGAGTCGCGCATCATGAGCCACTCCCTAGCAGATGTTCAATCGGAATTTGCGAACGCCCTACGCTACCAAAACAATGGTGAGCACTGCGATATAGTGAGCGATCACTTTACCGATGAGCAGCGAATCCAGATTTACCGTAATAACTTTGTGATCAGCTTAAGCGAAGTACTCGCAGCAACCTACCCACTCACTGAAATGCTGGTTGGTGAAGAGTGCTTTCAACAAATGGCTCGTCAACATGTCTTAAGTTATCCATCAACCTCTGGTGATGTCAGCGGTTATGGGGAACACTTTGCACAGACTATCCAAGCCTTTCCTGCCGTTATTGAGGCAGCCCCTTATCTCGGTGAAGTGGCTTTGTATGAATGGAAAAAAGACAGCTTGGTGAGATGCGTTTCAGAATCAAAAGCCGACCAACGTCCTCTGGCTGGTTTAGCTGATGTGCCACCAAAGCAACAAGGCGCTTTAGTCTTTCATCTCAAAGATTCAATAACGCTCATTAATTCTAGCTACACGATTATCGCGCTTGAACACGCTATCTATCAGCAACAACTCGATGGGTTAGACATCAACCAACCTGAGTTTGGGGTGTTAATACGAGCCGAGAATTCTCAGATTGAGAGTCATCACTTGAGTGAAGGATGCCATCAGCTACTTCGCGAATTTCAATCAGGCCAAACGCTCGTAGCGATAGACCCTTCATTACTACAACATCTGAATACTGTCATGGCGCTTAACGTCATCTCAGGCTTTTCAATCAATGCAGAATTGGAGACATAATATGGATAACAACACAGTCACAAGCATGATGGCTCAATACGACAGTTTGATTGAGAAATCACAAGCACTCTTTGTTCCGGTGCTACTGCTATTTTGTCGCCTATGGGTGGCGTGGGTATTCTTTAATTCTGGCCTCACCAAGATAGCGACTTGGGATAGCACCCTTTACTTGTTTGAGTTGGAATACCAAGTGCCGCTGCTACCTTGGGAGTTAGCCGCCTACATGGGTACCGCAGCTGAATTGATTCTGCCGGTATTCTTAGCGCTTGGTCTATTAACACGACCTATGGCAGCGGTGCTGTTCGTTTTCAATATCATTGCGGTCGTGTCTTACCCAGTGTTATGGGCGCAAGGCTTCTATGATCATCAGTTGTGGGGATTAATGATTCTTATCGTTGTTGTGTGGGGCGCCGGGCCATTCTCGCTTGATCGAATTTTGAAAGCACAGTTTAGAGGTTAGAACGAACTTTCATTCGCACTAAGTTGATATACCCCAAAACGCAAAAAACCACTCAATTGAGTGGTTTCTTTTTAACTGGGATAAACTACTTATTCAGAAAAGCTTGTAGCTCTTCAGCAGAGATACCTTGCTCGGCTAGCTCTTTTGCTAGTAGCTGAACCTGCTCACCCTTACGAGACTCTACCACACGCTGAAATTGGTAAATGATGTCTCGCAAAGTATCGATTGGAACTTGTTTTGCCGCACTGCGAATACGCTCTTCACTTTGGTTGCCTAGCTCTTTAAGCAATTTACCAAACATGACCTTTTCAGGTGCATCTTCCATTTGTTCTAAGACGCGCGCCATTTCGTAGGTTGTTAATGACATTACAGTATTTTCCGTTGGGGACTAACGTTTCAATGAGTGACAAATATACCATGTTTTAACGTTTCGCAAACCGCCATTTGTATATTTTGTCACCCTTGAGACTTACGCCTTAGCAAACGTCGTGTGCCACGACTTGCCTGCTTTGCTCGCCAGCACTAACAATGCTGGAACAATAAGGAACATTTGCAGCGCAATCATCACTTGAGACGTTAAATCAAGGCGTTGCATGGTACCAACAAGCAGCCCTGATCCACTCATTTGGAACAAGCCAAGCAGTGCAGCAGCTGTGCCCGCACGGTCACCGAAAGGTTCAAGAGCCTTACCAGCGGCAGCACCGAGAATCCAAGCAAAACCCACTGAAGACAAGAAGATTGGCAGCATGAATGCGATTGGGCTAGCGTGTTCTGCAAGCACTAACATAATCACGCCCGCTAAACCTAGTGTTGAGATACCAACGACCAGTGCTTTATAGGTACCAAAGCGGTCCATAAATTTAGGTGCAGTAAACGCAGCTGCAATGTTGATGGCTGCATTAACACCAAACCAGAAAGTAAACTCTTTCATGGTTAAGCCTAGGTTTTCCATCAACACAACCGGTGCCGAAGTTACATAAGCGAGAATCACTGCCATCGCCATCAGACACAAGGTTGCGTGGAAAAGGAATGATGGTGTTTTTAATACTGACCAGTATCGCTCAAGCTTGAACACCGCAACCTTTTCTGTCGCAGGGTTAGACTCTTTCATTTGGAAGAATAAGATAGTGCCAACAACGACGGCAAAGCCTGCCATAAAGCTAAAGTTCGAACGCCATCCAAATTGATGAGTTAACCAAGCGCCAAGAATGGGTGCCAAAGCAGGAATAAAACAGATTGCACCATTAAGGTAGCTGATCATACGGCCACTCTTCTCTGGGCCAAATAGATCGCGAACCGTTGCAAAGGCTGCTACAGAAGTCGCACAAGCTCCTAAGCCTTGTAGCAGCCGAGCCATTAGCATCATATCAATCGATTGAGCTGCCCACGCCAAGCAAGCACTCAATGCATAGATGCTAACACCTCCCAATGCAACGGTTCGACGTCCTAACTTATCAGCCAAAGGGCCTGCAAATAATTGCCCGACACCCATAGCGAATAAAAACCAGGTAATCGTATCTTGTGCTAGTGCATGTTCCACGTGAAACGCTGTCGAAATTTGTGGCAGAGCTGGTAGATAGATATCAATAGCCAAAGGGCTAAATAGAACCAACATTGCCAATAAAGCAACCTGCAGTTTACTAGGGGTTGGAAGCACGTTAGAAGGCACAAGATTCTCCGAATGAGTTAATTTAGGTGCATAATAACCAACTAAAGATATGAACAAAAATGGCATATACTCATTAGCATTATTCCAAATAGGAAACTCACATGAATATTGAGAAACTATCGCGCCTCGACTTAAACCTACTGGTTTGCTTACAGGTGCTGATGGAAGAGCTAAGCGTCACGCGCACCGCACATCGATTGTGTCTGAGTCAATCGGCTGTAAGTAAATCGCTAGCCAAGCTTCGTGAACAATTTAATGACCCTCTTTTCACGCGCAGTGCACATGGCCTGCGGCCAACACCGAAAGCGGTTTTCCTTAAGCCTCGCTTAGAAACGTTGATCAACCAACTTGATGTGCTTACCCAGCCGGAAACTTTTATTCCCAATAACAGCGACCACAGCTTTCACATCGCTGCCGTTGAGAGTGTTTACCCGCTGATTCTTCCGCACTTCTTACCAGCAATATTTAGACAAGCCCCTAAGGTCAATATCAACACCCACGCGTGGACCGAGCAAACCTTTAAGAAGCTACAGCTTGGTGAACTAGATATTGGACTCACAGGCAAAGACATCGACATTAACGATGCACGTTTAACCATGCTGCCGCCAGACGACATCTGTGAGCAAGAGATCTATCGTGATGCACAAATGTGTGTGTTAAGACGCAACCACCCTGCTCTGAGTGGCAAATGGGATCTAGAAACCTACCTCGCCCAGCGTCATGTACAAGTAAGATGTGATGGTAACGACCGTTGGCTGCTCGATTACAAACTTGCCGACCTTGGTCATCAACGTGATATCGCGATTTCTGTTCCAGACTTTAATAGCGCCGCTAGCCTGTGTACCTACACCGACTTTGTGTTTACCGCACCAAGCCACTTTACTTACCTCGTCGCCAAGCAACTCGACTTAGTGGTTGTCCCTTTACCAATGGAATTCCCGCCGATGGCATACACTCTGTTTTGGCACCGTGATAGAGAAAATGACCCAGCGCTAACTTGGTTGCGAGATATCATCAAAGAAAAAACTCTGCATCTTAGATAAAAATGGCGTACAGCGTTTGCAGCAAACGAACAAAAGCGCTAGCTTATTGACCTAATAAGTCCCCTCATATGTATATCTACTGTGAGTGTTAACAAGGACCCTAACAATAAGGATAAACACAGATGCACAATATCACTGCTGAACGCGTTGCTGCGGTTCGAGCTTGGCTTGAAACAAGCCAACTAGATGCCGTTATCATTCCACACGAAGACGAATATCTAGGTGAATACGTTCCAGCTCATAACGAGCGACTTCACTGGTTAACAGGTTTCACTGGCTCTGCTGGTGCGGCAGTTATCACTCGTGAGAACGCTGCTATTTTTGTTGATGGTCGCTACACGGTTCAGGTTCGTAAGCAGGTACCAGCAGAGTTATTTGAGTATCGCCACCTTATTGAAGAGCCGGCTTTAGATTGGATCATCAGCTTTCTAGCACAAGGCAGCAAGGTTGCATTCGACCCACGCATGCACACTGCTGCTTGGCTGAAAGGCGCTCAAGCTAAACTGGCAGAGAAAGTAGAACTAACAACACTACCTTCGAATCCAATTGATGAGCTTTGGTCTGATCGTCCTGAGCCGGTGGTATCTGATGTTCGCCTAATGGCAACAGATGCCGTAGGCCAATCAAGTGAAAGCAAACGTGCGGAGATTGCTGGCTTACTAAAAGCCAAAGGTGCTGATGCCGCTATCCTTACGGAACTCGATTCGATCTGTTGGTTGCTTAACATCCGTGGTTTGGACGTATCTCGCCTACCTGTTGTGTTATCCAATGCGATCATTCACGCAGATGAAAGCGTAGATTTCTTCCTAGACCCTGCTCGTATTCCTACTGGCTTTGAAGCACACGTTGGCAATGGTATTCGTGTATCTCACCCATCAGAGCTGGAAGCACGCCTTCAATCTTTGGAAGGCAAAAATGTATCTGTCGATTCAGGTACCAGTAACGCTTGGTACACGCTGGTTCTACAAAACTCTGGTGCTCATATCATTGAAGCAGCAGACCCATGCCTAATGCCAAAGGCAGCAAAGAATGAAACTGAAATTGCCGGCATGAAAGCGTGTCACATTCGTGATGGTGTTGCGATGGCGAAATTCCTATCTTGGATTGATGCAGAAGTCGCGCAAGGTAATCTGCACAACGAAGCTGTGCTAGCAGACAAAGTACAATCGTTCCGCGAGCAAGACCCAACGTTGATGGACCTAAGTTTTGACACGATTTCAGCAGCAGGCGGCAACGCAGCAATGTGTCACTACAACCACGAGAACCAACCTGAACCAGGTCAGTTAGAGATGAATACTCTGTACCTAGTCGATTCCGGCGGTCAGTACCTAGACGGCACAACCGACATCACTCGTACTATCGCGATTGGCCAGCCAAGCGACGAAATGATCCAGCAGTTCACGTTAGCGCTTAAAGGCCACATCGGCATTGCACGTGCACGTTTCCCACAGGGTACTCGTGGTTTCCAACTTGATATCCTAGCCCGCCAGCATTTATGGGCAGAAGGCTTCGACTACGACCACGGTACTGGTCACGGTGTTGGTCATTTCCTAAGTGTTCATGAAGGTCCGCAAAGCATCTCTAAGAAGCTAATCGACGTACCTCTTGTTGAAGGCATGGTGTTATCAAACGAGCCGGGTTACTACCGTGCAGATGAATTTGGTATCCGTATCGAAAACCTAGAACTGGTGGTTGAGCTGCCAACTCAAGGTGACTTCTCAGTACTAACGTTTGAATCGCTAACACGCTGTCCTATCGATAAGCGCAACATTAACGTCGATCTACTGACACGACCTGAACTTGCATGGCTTAACGATTACCACCAGAAAGTATGGAACGATGTAAGCCCATTAGTTGAAGGTGATACATTGGAATGGTTACGCCAATCAACCACTCCACTTGCTCATGCTTAATGCTTAGCTAATTCAAACTTAATGAAATGAAAAACGGTTACCTTCGGGTAGCCGTTTTTATTTGTCGATTAAACTTCGTCGATGTTTCACGTGGAACATTAATCTATGTGTTCGCTAACCAGAGTAAGCACTGTGCCAGTCTCGCCACACAGGATCAAAACCACGTTGACGAATCATTGACTCAACATCGGCAGCACTTCGCTCATCACTTATTTCAAATTGCTCGAGTTCTTCTTCATCAGAAGCATAACCGCCAGGCTGGGTTTTAGACGCAGCCGACATACTGGTGATTCCCAATGGCAACACATTGTCGCGGAAAGCTGCAGACTCACGAGTCGAGAGAGACAATTCAACCTCAGGGTTTAATAAGCGATAAGCACAAATAAGTTGAACCAACTGTTTATCACTCATAATCGATTTAGGCTGCAAACCACCCTCACACGGACGAAGACGTGGGAATGAAATCGAGTAACGTGTTTGCCAATAAGTGCGCTCAAGATAGTCTAAGTGAGCGGCCACGAAAAAGCAGTCGGTACGCCAGTCTTCCAAGCCAATCAAAGCGCCAATACCTATCTTATCAATACCCGCTTTTGCCAAACGATCGGGCGTTTCGAGCCGGTATTCAAAATCCATTTTATTGCCACGCAAGTGGTGTTCCGCGTAGGTACTTGGGCTATACGTTTCTTGGTAAACCATCACTGCATCTAAGCCGAGAGTTTTAAGCTCTGCGTAGTCATCTTGATCAAGCGGCTGCACTTCCATCGAAAGATAGTTAAATTGTGCCTTAATATTCGGTAGAACTTCACGGAAGTACTTCATCCCGACCTTGGTTTCATGCTCACCAGTCACCAACAGTACACTATCAAACTTCATCTTTTTGATAGCGGCACTTTCAGCATCGATTTCATCCAAAGTAAGTGTGCGACGCTTAATGCGGTTCTCCATTGAGAAGCCACAATAGGTGCACGCATTCGCACACAAGTTTGAGAGGTACAATGGAATATACAACGACATGGTATTGCCGAATCGCTTGCGTGTTAGTGCCAACGATTGTTGCGCCATCTGCTCTATGTAAGGTTCTGCTGCCGGAGAGATAAGAGCCTTAAAGTCTTCCAAGTCGCGTTTTGGCTTACTCAGAGCGCGCTCAACATCCGCCGCCGTTTTACTGAAGATAGACATACCAATGTCATCCCAGTTGAGCTGTTTAAATCGATCAACAAACGTCATAGGGACACTACTCGTCTAGAAATGAAGTTAGCGGACTAGAAGCAACCGCGTGAGACACCTGACCAGCGAGACCAGAAAGGTAAGCCATACGGCCAGCTTCAACTGCCAGTTTAAAAGCAATCGCCATATCAACGGGTTGTTGAGAAGCCGCAATCGCAGTATTAACTAACACGGCATCCGCACCCATTTCCATTGCACGAGCAGCATGAGAAGGCGCACCGATACCGGCGTCAACAATCACAGGGACATTCGCTTGGTCGATAATGATCTCTAAGAAGTCTGCCGAAGCGATACCTTTGTTCGATCCAATCGGCGCACCTAACGGCATAACCGCAGCACAACCGACCTCTTCTAAGCGTTTACATAACACTGGGTCTGCATGGCAGTAAGGCAACACAACAAAGCCATCTTTAACCAATTGCTCAGCCGCTTTTAATGTCTCGATTGGGTCTGGCATCAAGTACTTTGGATCTGGGTGAATTTCCAGTTTTAGCCAGTTTGTGCCTAGCGCTTCGCGAGCCAAATGCGCAGCAAAGATGGCATCCTTCGCGTTCTTAGCCCCAGAGGTATTTGGTAGCAAGTTCACGCCAGCATCAATGATCGGCTGTAAAATATCATCTTGCTCTGAGCGAATATCAACCCTCTTCAACGCCATGGTTGCCAGTTGAGAACCGGAAGCTTCGATAGCGCTCGCCATCAAGTGCTTATTCGCGAACTTACCCGTTCCAGTGAAGAGTCGTGATTGAAACGTTTTATCTGCGATAGTTAACATAGTTAGCCTCCTGCAATGGCTTGGAAAAGAGAAATAGAATCGCCTTCATTGACGACCGTTTGTTGCCACTGACTGCGCGGGACAACCGCATTATTGATAGCAAATACACAACCTAGATCGGGCAATGAGAGCGCTTGGATGATATCCGCTAGAGACGACGATTGTGCAACCTGTTCTGGTTGCTCATTGATAGAGATCGTTATGTTGCTCATTGGGTTTCTTCTTCTAAATAGTTAACTGTAGATGTGCAGCAAACGGGGCATTCAATATCTTGAGTGACACTTAAGTTTTGCCAGTTCATCGTCTGACCATCAAACAGTTTGAGCTGATGTGTTGCAACCTGGAACTCGCCAGTACTAATACGTTGAATCGCTGCCAGTGCTTGGAGGTTGCCTATGGTGCCAACAACTGGGCCGATGATGCCGCTATCGCTACAACGTGTCGTTTTCGGATGATGACTGAAGGGGAACAAACAGTGATAACACCCTTTCTGCTTCTGATAATCAAAAACAATAAACTGACCTTTCCAGCCGATTGCAGAACCAGAAATCAAAGGTTTATTGCTGCCGAAACATGCTTGGTTAACCTGCTGGCGCGACTCAAAGTTGTCAGTACAATCCAACACCAAATCAGCGAGCATCACCTCAAGCTCAAGTTGGCTTTGAGTCATTCGCTTATTGATGGTTCTGACTTGGCTTCGGCCATTAAGCTCACTCAGTTGTTGCTTCAGAGCTTCGACCTTAGGCGAACCTAACTGGCTTTCCTTGAACGCAACTTGTCGTTGAAGGTTGGACGAATCCACACAGTCATCATCAACCAATACGATTTTTCCGACACCGGAAGCCGCAAGATAGAGAGCTGCTGCATTGCCTAAGCCACCACAACCAATGACCAACACATGGCTATCTAATAGATTGCGTTGCCCTTGCTCACCCACTTCAGGGAGTGCGATTTGTCGTTGATAACGAATGAATTCGAAATCACTCAGCATGACTTAGCTCCCGAGTTACCTCATTAGCAGGACTTGTAGAACTGTCAGCCATTAATGCTTCGAAGAACTCAATCACTTGTTTTGGGTCTTCGGCTAACGTAATCGCACGTACAACAGCAAGGCTCGATACCCCACAACTCCACACCTGTGCAGCCGTCGACTGGTCAATTCCACCAATCGCAACCGTCGGATAACCGGTGAGTTCTTCTGTGTATGGGATAGTATCAATCAGCTGCTGATAGAGAGATAAACGCACAAGCCCTTGAGGCTTCGATGGCATCTGCTTAGTGGTGGTTGGGAATATATGCCCCAGCGCAATATAGCTTGGGTTGATTTGCACAATACGTAGCAACTCGTAATAGCCATGAGTCGAGAGACCAATCTTAATACCAGCTTGGCTCAGTTGAGATAGGTTGGATTCTTCGATGTCCTCTTGACCCAAATGAACACCAAAAGCATCATGCTTGAGTGCCAATTGCCAATAGTCATTGATAAAAACCTGAGCGTTGTGCTCTCTACCGAGTTCGATAGATCGTGCGATTTGTTGTTCTAAATCTGCTTGCTGTGGGTTCTTAATACGCAGTTGAACTGTGTTGATTCCAAGCTTGAGCAGCCTTTCGATCCACTCAACATCATCAACCACTGGGTATAGTCCTAGGCTACTCTTACTCAGTTCAGGGAACGAAAGTGAGGTTCCTTGGTGCGCCCAACCAACACTAATATCCAGTCGTTCATCTTCCAGAATGGGAATAGGAAAGTTTTGGTAGCTTGCTGGCCATGTTCCACGTGAAACATTAGATGCTGCGCGAGCTAAAACCAGTGCATCTTCTAATGGGAACTCCAACGTCAACAAAGTAAGTAACCAAGCAAAGTGGCCACGACTATCTAACTCCTGATGAGCTGGAGTTTCACTCTTGATAGCACGATTTGAATCTAGCTGTGACCAGATATCCAATGCAGCTGAGTCATCTAAGACACCGATATAGATGGTATTCGGAGTTTGTGCCAAGGCATCGCGGACACCAGCTAGCGCCACTGAATGACTGTAATCAACGATATGATCAAGCTCACTTGAGCGACACTCCGCCAATGAATCAACATCATGAGCAAAACCAATAGATAACGCTTGCTGAGCATCAACGATAGAGAAGCATTGAGTTGGGCTTACACCCAACTCAACTGCATCGGTTGCCAAGCCTTGTCGCTTAGCAACCAATAGACAGTTTTGCACCTCTCCCGTTAGCTCAATATTTTGAGATGGGATAAGAATCTTCACTGTCATTATTCCTCTAATTGAGCTTCTTTTGCACCTACTGCAGGGTGATAAAGTTCAGAGCCAGTATCACGGAACTCTTGTGATTTCTGACGCATCCCTTCCAACGGATTATCAAGCATCTTAATCTCGATAGCCTGATCAGCTGCCACTTGTTCAGTGTCTTTCGCGTACTCTCGAACTTCTTGAGAGATCTTCATTGAGCAGAATTTAGGACCACACATTGAGCAGAAGTGAGCAACCTTGCCCGACTCTTGCGGTAAGGTTTCATCATGGAAAGAACGCGCAGTTTCAGGATCAAGAGCTAGGTTGAATTGGTCTTCCCAACGGAATTCAAAACGTGCCTTTGATAAAGCGTTATCTCGGATTTGTGCACCCGGATGTCCTTTAGCCAAGTCTGCAGCGTGTGCAGCTAGCTTGTAAGTAATCAGGCCAGTCTTCACATCTTCTTTGTTTGGTAAGCCTAGATGCTCTTTAGGGGTTACATAACAGAGCATCGCACAGCCGTACCAACCAATCATGGCCGCGCCAATTCCAGAGGTAATATGATCGTAACCAGGGGCAATATCTGTCGTCAGTGGACCTAATGTATAGAACGGTGCTTCATGGCAGTGCTCTAACTGCTCGTCCATGTTCTCTTTAATTAGGTGCATTGGTACATGTCCAGGGCCTTCAATGATCACCTGCACGTCGTATTCCCAAGCAACCTTAGTCAACTCACCCAAAGTACGTAATTCGGAGAATTGAGCTTCATCATTCGCATCAGCAATCGAACCCGGACGTAGACCATCCCCCAATGACAGAGCGACATCGTACTTCGCACAGATCTCACAGATCTCACGGAAGTGGGTATAAAGGAAGCTTTCTTGGTGATGAGCAAGACACCATTTCGCGATGATAGAACCGCCACGAGACACAATGCCAGTCACACGCTTAGCGGTCATAGGAACGTAACGAAGCAATAAGCCTGCGTGGATAGTAAAGTAATCAACACCCTGCTCTGCTTGTTCAATCAAGGTATCGCGCATCACTTCCCAGTTAAGGTCTTCCGCAACGCCGTTCACTTTTTCAAGCGCTTGATACATAGGAACCGTGCCAATTGGTACTGGGCTATTACGTAGTATCCATTCGCGAGTCTCGTGAATATTACGACCGGTAGAAAGGTCCATCACGGTATCGCCACCCCAGCGAGTCGACCATACTAGCTTCTCAACTTCTTCTTCAATCGAAGAGCTCACTGAAGAGTTACCGATATTAGCGTTCACTTTAACTAAGAAGTTACGGCCAATAATCATCGGCTCGGATTCAGGGTGGTTGATGTTCGAAGGGATGATAGCTCGGCCCTCAGCGACCTCATTACGCACGAACTCAGGGGTGATTTCTTTCGGCAGGTTTGCGCCAAAGTTATGGCCAGGGTGTTGGTGGTTCAGCTGCTCATCAGCGAATTTCTGACGTCCCATGTTCTCTCGTATCGCTATGTACTCCATCTCCGGAGTAATAATCCCCTTACGAGCATAGTGCAGCTGAGTAACACATTGATCGCCTGTCGCGCGACGAATTCTAGGCAGATTACCGTAACGAAGGTCGTCTAGAGTTTCATCTTCTAAACGCTCTTTGGTATAAACAGAGCTTACATCGCCTAACAGTTCCGTATCACCACGCTCTTCAATCCATTGCTCTCGTAACTTAGGAAGGCCACTGTAAAGGTCAATTTCGTGCGTAGGGTCAGTATAAACACCAGAGGTGTCGTATACATGAATAGGGGCATTAGGTTCGAATACAGGATCTTTTTTGGTACCACCAACAAGGCTATCTGCTAGTGATATTTCTCGTACAGGGACTTGAATGTCCTCGCGAGATCCTTGGATGTAAGCTTTTTTTGAATTTGGATAAGGTTGTACGGATAAAGAATCAATGAAATTCTTCGCTTCCAGTCTTGCTTGTTTACGACTCGACATAGCATTTTTCCTTGGCTTTTAGCCATTATTTATAGGGACAAAAATGCTTGACGGATAAGATGCTACAAGAGGGATCACAGTAAGAAAATACAGTTGTGATCTGGAGATAGATCTCTAGAAGGATTCTAGTTAGATATCTACTCTTGTTCCCTTCGCAGGTATTAGCCTGATCAGGTTCAACGGATCCCGAGTTAACGGTCTCAGCCATATGGCACTCCGACAAGTACGATCGAGTATATAAAAACGGCTTGGATAAACCAAGCCGAGTTGTTAACAAATCGTAAGAAAGTTTTAAGACTTTATCAGAAGTTGGAAGCCGATCCATGCCGCTGAAATACTGAGCACCACGTTGAGCAGTACATTGAGCCCCATCTTGAAGAACGCACCCTGCTGCATAAGAAGCACGTTATCCATCGAAAACGTAGAAAATGTCGTCAGGGCCCCAAGGAAACCAAGACCGATAATTTGTCTCCACGGCTCCGTCGCGACCATCTCATTTTCAAACGCGGCGATGAGCAATCCCATAATCAAAGAGCCAATTACGTTAACGGTCAGTGTACCGTAAGGAAAACCACGTCCTAACATCACAACGCATAACTCTGAAATCAAGTAACGTGAACAAGCACCAAACGCGCCACCGATGGCGATAAAACCTAGAATAGATAACTGACCCATGAATCCTCCCAAACAATAATCCCTATATTCTAGCTTTAACGCCGATAAAAGCGAGGGTAGAAACTAAGAATGCATGCGCAAATATTAAACGTTACAGGTGTCACTTAACTTCAATATATCCCATCAAACCCGTTTTCATGTGTTCGATAACATGACAGTGATACATCCAGCGGCCAGGGTTGTCGGCAACAAATGCGGCTTTAGCTCGGCCGTTTTTTCCAAGTAACACTGTATCGGTATGGAAAGGCTCTTCAACTTTCTTCCCGTCAAGTTCGAGTACTGTAAAAGTATGTCCATGAATATGGATCGGGTGATGGTATTGAGTGACGTTCTTAAGATCGAATATATAGATTTTACCCAATTCTAAAGTCGCCAACGGTTCAGGGATATTATCTTTGCTCATCCCCTCCCATGCTCGTTTATTAGTTAGCCAAAACTTAGGCATAGATTTTCCATCTTTGGATACTGGAGAAACCGCCCCTTCCCATTCAAATAAAAAGTCAATTTCTTCTGCATTAGCCAAATCTAAGTTGGGCACAGGATTAAGAGGTAAAGAAGGTAGAGAGCGATTCTCAACAAGGGTTGAATCTACAACCTCAAACTCACACAAAGAGAAAGGAAAGCGTCCTTTCATTTGAAGGACGCTCACTCGCCCACCTGCTTTGGGTGCTACCAATCCGATATCCACCCGCATCCCTGGGCCAATTTTATGTTGAGTCAGTTTATAAGGCGTTTTTACAGGGTTACCATCAATGGCAATCACCCATGCCTCAGCCCCTTCAACAGCAATAGGGTAAGTGATCGTATTATCGACATTAGCGATACGCAGCCTGGTCGTTGCATGTTGTTTTAACTCATAGACAGGCTCATGTATTCCATTAACGCTACTCCACTCTCCTGGCGTACCCATACGGGCACTGAGCCGTGGGATCATTAGATCTTTCCATTGGCCTTTCTTATCTATATGCCAATGCTTAAGCATCAGTGCGTGTTCTTCATCAAACTGTACTGGTATGCTCTCCTCAACGATAATTAGACCAACCAAGCCCATACCAAGCTGTTTAACACTGTTCATATGTGGGTGATACCAAAACGTACCAGCATCTGGCGGCGTAAACTCATAAATGAATGTTTCACCTGGCATGATCGGTGGTTGGCTTAAGAAAGGGACTCCATCCATTCCGATAGGAATCCTTAAACCGTGCCAATGAATAGTTGTCGGTTCTGATAGCTTGTTGGTAAAACGGATCGTTACCTTTTCACCTTGTCGACATCGAATCGTTGGTGCTGGAATCTGACCATTAAAGCCTAGAACATTAGTCTCAAACCCCGTCACGAGTTCAGCGGTTGAAGGCTCTGCCGTTAGGTCATAAACATACTTTCCTTGTTCATCAACCGCCCGTTTCATAGAGCAAGCAAGCAGGCAGTACAGTGAGTGCAGATATAGCGAGAGATGATTGAATAAACTTACGACGGGAGATATCCATATTTGTTGCCTTTTAGTAATAACGACCAAAATGTAACAAAATATTGAGAATAATTCTCATAAAGAAGCGTGGTTTGTGCTGTTGGCTGTTTATAAAAGAGGCTGAGATAAGTAAGCACTTACACTTTTAAGGCTAGGTTTTAGTAAAGGTAGGCATTACCGACTAAAAATCGAACAAGTATAAAGCAAAAAGTTCTGCCGGGACGCGCAGTCTAGAGCCTTAAATATGGACGGAAGGAGAGATTAGACCGGGCTGGCGAGCTAGGGGAACGCCTAGTTATCCCAATATTGCTTCGTAGAAGCAACAGATGCAAAAAAACCAGCATTTCTGCTGAGACTTTGTATATAGAAGGGTTAGAGGTTTAGACTCCCAATACGCGATGTTTTAGTAAACCGGAGAGTCCGCTGCTTTGCTAATGGCGTATATTAGATTCAGAAAGCAAAAAGGCCCTAGCATTTCTGCTAGAGCCTTAAATATGGCAGGGGTGGAGAGATTCGAACTCCCAACACGCGGATTTGGAATCCGCTGCTCTGCCAATTGGAGCTACACCCCTAAAACTTTCATTACTT
>NZ_JADDYK010000042.1:0-295 GCF_015163615.1 Vibrio sp. OPT18 | reverse complement strand
ACCAAAGTGATGATGTTGAGAAGTTCCGAATCGAACCAACTGAGTTCAATGTGGGTGGTGCGTTAACGTCGAACAACATTGCGGTTGAGCTTAAAGAAGACCCAGCAGACTCAGGCATCTATACCGGCTTTATTGATGACGGTGGAACGGACGTTCCTGTCTTCAGCTTAAGCTTCTCAGGTACCACGTTGGGTGAATACACCTTCACGTTGCTTGAGGCGTTAGACCATGCCGATGGTCTCGACAATAATGATCTGACCTTCGATTTGCCAGTTTATGCAGTGGATTCAGATGG
>NZ_JADDYK010000041.1:159807-172871 GCF_015163615.1 Vibrio sp. OPT18 | reverse complement strand
TTCGTCTGTATATTGTCTTTGTGATTTTACTTTCATGACACTCAATGCTCTGTATTAAGTGTCTACTTTTATGGGGTCACATCAGATTCGAGATTCGAGATTCGAGATTCGAGATTCGAGATTCGAGATTCGAGATTCGAGATTCGAGATTCGAGAAAAGTTTAAGCTAGTCGCCAATGGTGGCTGGCTTTTTTTTGCTTGGAACATGGGGGAAATAGCAGTTAGCCAAACGACAGGCAAAAAAATAGCCAACCGCAATAATCGCGATTGGCTCTATATATTTGTGAACAAATCATAAGTTCACTAACAACGTCAGTTGGCTAGGTGACCCTCGGCTTAAGAAGGGTCAATGTATATAATGCAGTTAGCGTGCCAACTTTTATTCAACGTTTTATAAGCCCTGCATCGCATAAAAACCATGAATTTTCCATGCGAATTGCAAAGTGCATTTGCATAATGCAACCAAGATGCAATATCGATAAGAGATCAGTTTCATCTCTGCTCTTAATGACAAATCACTAAGTGGTTGTTATCTAAATGTTAGGCAAATATTCACTTCAACTTATTGCCTTACAATTAATAGAGTAATAAAAGCCCTTCCCCAAAAGCATATTCATACTTTTTTTACACTAAAGTTTGTATACTGCACAAAATCATCCTCAACTCTATGAAGCAATGAACTACTTAAGTACTTTTTTCAAAGGCATGGCAATGGGCGCAGCAGACGTTGTTCCTGGCGTGTCGGGCGGAACCATCGCATTCATCACTGGTATCTACGATACGCTGCTAGAAAGCATTCGCAGAATTAACCCTAGCGTACTTGGCTTATGGAAACGCGAAGGCTTCAAAGCCGCGTTTAATCACATCAATGGTTTCTTCCTAATTTCACTGTTCGCGGGCGTATTCACGAGCATTGCGACATTCGCAAAATTGATTTCTTGGTTATTAGTCACCCACCCTGTTCCACTGTGGTCTTTCTTCTTCGGCCTGATCTTGGTATCGGTTTTCCATATTCTTAAGCAAGTAGAGAAACGCGATATGATTCGCTTCGTGTTTTTGCTGCTTGGCGTTGCTTTCGCTTATAGCATTACCGTGCTTAAACCGCTGCAAATGGAACCAACCAGCATCAACGTATTGATTGCGGGTGCGATTGCTATCTGCGCGATGATTTTACCCGGTATTTCAGGCAGCTTTATTCTGCTCCTGATTGGCATGTATGGCCCCGTGCTTGGCGCCGTTAAATCATTTCAAGTCGATGTACTTGCACTATTCCTTGCGGGCTGTGTGATCGGACTTCTGACTTTCTCACATGTACTGTCTTGGCTATTGCGTTCATTCCGCGACTTCACATTGGTATTCTTAACCGGTTTGATGATCGGTACGCTGCCTAAGATCTGGCCGTGGAAAGAGACCATCAGCTGGCGCACAAACTCAAAAGGTGAACAAGTTCCTCTGATTCAAGAAAACCTATCTCCGTTTGATTTTGAAGCGGTAACCTCTCAGCCTTCTCAGTTAGTCATGGCGATTGTGATGATGTTTGCTGCGATAGCCTTAGTTTTGGGACTAGAGAAGTTCGCGGAGCGTAACGCTGACTAATCATTCAACGTATTTCTGGAACATGTTCAGAATGGATAGAACTTAGAAATACTAAGCTCACATATCTATTAAACAGACAAAAGCGAAGCCAATGGCTTCGCTTTTTTAGTTCTACCATACGCACAAAATTGCTTTTTGATATAAGCACGTATTGAGGGGTATGATAACATCGCCGCTCTTATAAAATTAGATGAGAACACGACATGCACTCTGCATTAAAGGTTGCTGCTGTTGGGATCGCTCTCGTGGCAGGCTTTTATGGGCCGCAAGCAATTCAGCAGTTTAAATCAGCGATGGATCACTCAACTGCCGACGTCAACTTGGATGATTACTGCATGCTTTCAACCACATCATGTGAGCAGAATGCGGTGGCGATGACACTCGATAGTGAGACGGCACAGCCACTCGTTCCAAGTAAAATCAAAGTAGTTTGGGAAGGCGCAGCCTCTGACACATTAATGCTGTCACTCACTGGCTTAGAGATGGAAATGGGCTCGGCACGTTTTCAATTAAAGAATATTGGCGACAATACCTATGAAGGTGACGTGATTTTACCTGTATGCACCATGGATAAAATGACATGGATCGGTGAACTCACTGATGGTGTCGATACTGTAAACCCTGCAATAAGGATGGCAAGATGAGTAGAAATTGGTCGTTAGCATTGGTTGTCGCTTTTGTACTTGGCTTTGGTGTCAAAAGCTATCTTGATGGGCAAAACGAAGTTCAAGAACAACACGCTGCAAAACAAGAGTTCTCCGCAACGACTCTTTTCGGCAAAGACAACCAACCAACGGAAATCTTTGACCAAACCGATGACAGAATTCGTATCGTTTACTTCGGTTTCACACGTTGCCCGGATGTATGCCCCACTTCTTTGGCTATGTTGGCCGGAGCACTTAACCAAGTCTCTGATGAAGCAAAAGCCAAGATTCGCCCAATGTTTGTTTCTCTCGATCCTGAACGTGATGCCGCTGAAGCCTCGTATGAATACGCGCAATACTTCCACCCGATGATGGAAGGACTAAGTGGTCCATTGGATGTCACAACCACGCTTGCACACAACTACGGTGTTATTTTCAGAAAGACCAAGCTTGAAGGTTCAGAGTTGGAATACACCCTAGACCACAGCTCATATTTTTATTTTTTAAAGCCCGACGGCACCTTGATTACCAAAGTGCCGCACACGTTGACGCCAGCGCCAATTGTTGAGGCTATCAACAAGCTGACGCAGTAAAACGTAAAAACAAAGAACTTACTCAATAAAGTTCAAAAAAGTCAGGTTCCAGACCAAAAACATAAAAATTAAGGACAACAACATGAAGTTAAAAGCACTTGCTCTTGCAGGCTTATTGCTCACCCCTTTTGCTCAGGCTAGTAGCGATATTATGGTTCATGACGCGTACGCTCGTGCAACACCGCCTTCAGCAGTGAACAGCGCGGTATTCACGACTCTGATGAACCACAGCGATAAAGATCGCGCTATTGTTTCTGCAACAACACCTGCAGCAGGTAAAGTAGAACTTCATGATGTAATCATGGATGGCGATGTTATGAAGATGCGCCAAGTTCAAGAGATCACAATCCCTGCAAACGGTGAAGCGGTACTTAAACCTGGTAGCCTACACATCATGTTGTTCGACCTAGCAAGCAGCTTAAAAGAAGGTGAGCAAATCGAGATGACACTGACCTTCGCCAACGGTGAAACACAGACCTTCGACGCACCAGTGAAGAAAGTGATGAGCGGCATGAAAAAGATGAACCACGATCATCACTAATCGGATTCACAATCAATGAAATAAATTAAGCCACGATGACTTCTCGCCATCGTGGCTTTTTGTTAAACTGAGCGCGATTTTTATTCAAAGCCTGACCACATTAATAAACCAAGGAGAATAGAAGATGATTGTAATGAACACACTAAAACTGGCAGTAAAAGTAACGCGTTAATTTGTTTGGTTAATCAAACTTAAACACCGACATACCAACTTATCGTCATCCATTGACGACCGCACACTTTTACCCGGTTTACTGTTGATCGTAAGTGATCAATATCTGCATGCCTGTAAGCATGACTCAATCCGGGGTCCTATCTATTTGAATTCGACCCAAGCTCAAACATTTTTGACGTCTCGACGCTTTTTGATCTGACCAACGCTTTTCGATCTCATCAACAATCTGAGGTCTTACAAGACGTTAATGCTCTCATGAGAAAAGAAAGCTCGCACGTCTGGGTAAATAGACATGAATTCACAAACTGCATTTTCTCATCCAATGTCACTTCAACAACTTGGATGGCAACCTGTATTCCAACAACAACTGACACTCGAAGACTATGACCATTCCGTCATTGCTCGTATCGTCGCACATCACCGCAGTGGCTATACCTTAGCGTCAGAGCAAGGTGAAATTGTTCTACCCATCCATCAAAACCAACCGGCAATGACCGTTGGAGACTGGGTGATTTTAAACTCTGATCTACAATTCGACCGTTTACTAGACCGTCAATCGCTCTTCCGCCGTAAAGCAGCAGGCAGTCGCGTAGCTGAACAATATATTTCAGCCAACATCGACACGGTTTTTATCGTGGTTTCGTTAAATAACGACTTTAATCTAAGCCGCATCGAGCGTTATCTCGCTCTCGCTAATAAAGCGCAAGTTGAAGCCGTTATCGTACTCACCAAGAAAGACTTGTGTGACGACTACCAAGACAAAGTACAGCAAGTGCAAAGCTTAGATCCGATGCTGATGATCGAAGCCGTTAATAGCCTAGACCAAGACTCGACTCAAGTATTAGCACCTTGGTGTAAAACGGGCAAAACCGTCGCTTTGATGGGCTCATCTGGTGTGGGGAAATCTACGCTAGTAAACTCATTGCTTGGTGAAACCCAGCAAGCCACGGGTGGCATTCGTGAAGACGACAGTAAAGGCCGTCATACAACCACATCACGATCGCTCCACTTGCTAACATCGGGTGGTTTACTGCTCGATACTCCTGGAATGCGAGAACTACAACTTGCTGACTGCGCTGAAGGCGTGAGTGAAACTTTTTCTGATGTCGAAGAGTTAGCCATGCATTGCCGATTTTCTGATTGTCATCACGAATCAGAACCGGGTTGCAAGATACGCAAAGCCATTGAAAAGGGTGATTTGTCTGAAAGACGATTCACTAACTATCAAAAGTTATTGAGAGAGCAAGCCAGAAATGGAGCCTCATTGGCAGAGCAACGTGCTAACAGTAAGCAGCTTTCGAAGATGTACAAAACCGTTCAATCGGAAAGTCGAAATCTTAAAAAAGCTTCTGACTAAACCTTTAAGTTAACGACTATAAGTTATATTTGAGACAAGCTTAGCCCCATAGTGTTAAACACGTGGGGCTTTTTGTTTCAATTTGGTCTTAGTGTGACTATTTATGCACACAATGTTCTTACCAATAGCCGTTTACATTTCCAAATTTACAGTATATTGAGTCTATTAAATGTCATTTTGTAGATTTATAGCTCAATCAAAACACATTTAATTAACACTTAGCTCTAAAAACACCACGTAGCGCAAACAATCACCCTAAAAGTAAACTATTCCTAGACACCCTCTTAGATCCCGCTAATATGACCGCCCATTCCACTAGTGTATAGTCGGATTTGGTACAACTTTATAAAAAGATACATCACTATAATAAATTAACAATTGCAGGTATTTTATGCAAAATCACAACATGCTCGCCCGCATCGCTCGTGGAAATCTCGTTCTACAGATCCTTGCTGGTATTGTTTTCGGTGTCGTTCTCGCCATGGTTTCTCCTTCAGCAGCTCAAGACGCAGGCCTACTAGGTAGTCTGTTTGTTGGTGCTCTGAAAGCTGTTGCCCCAATTTTAGTATTCATTCTTGTTGCAGCTTCTATCGCAAACCAAAAGAAAGGTCAGCATACTCATATGCGTCCAATCATTGTGCTTTACCTGATTGGTACGTTCTCTGCTGCATTGACTGCTGTAGTACTGAGCTTCATGTTCCCAACCACTTTGACACTGGTTGCTGGCGCTGAAGGTGCTAACCCTCCTCAAGGTATCGCGGAAGTTCTTCATACCCTTCTATTCAAGCTTGTAGATAACCCAGTTAGTGCGCTAATGAACGCGAACTACATCGGTATTCTTGCTTGGGCAATCGGCCTTGGCCTTGCACTGCACCACGCATCTGCAACAACCAAAGCGGTTTTCGAAGACCTTAGCCACAGTGTTTCACACATTGTTCGCTTCATTATCCGTCTTGCGCCATTTGGTATCTTCGGTCTTGTTTCGACAACATTCGCAACAACGGGCTTCGATGCACTAGCAAGCTACGGTCAACTGCTAGCGGTTCTACTAAGCTCAATGCTGATCATTGCACTCGTGGTTAACCCACTGCTTGTATTCGCAAAAACAAAACAGAACCCATACCCACTTGTACTGCAATGTATTCGTGAATCTGGTGTAACGGCATTCTTCACTCGTTCAAGTGCTGCAAACATCCCAGTGAACATGAACCTTTGTAAGAAGCTAAACCTAGACGAAGATACTTACTCTGTATCTATCCCACTAGGCGCAACGATCAACATGGCAGGTGCTGCAATCACTATCACTGTGTTAACACTTGCTGCTGTACACACAATGGGTATTGAGATTGATATCTTCACTGCGATTCTACTAAGCCTTGTTGCTGCAATTTCGGCATGTGGCGCATCGGGTGTTGCTGGCGGTTCACTGCTGCTTATCCCACTAGCATGTGGTCTATTCGGTATTTCTAACGATGTAGCGATGCAAGTTGTAGCGGTTGGTTTCATTATCGGTGTGATTCAAGATTCAGCTGAAACAGCGCTTAACAGCTCAACAGACGTCGTGTTCACTGCGGCTGTATGTAAAGCTGAGCAAAACAAAGCTTAATAAGCTCTTAGGTATTAGGCTTTCGCTCTAAGCTCTAAAAGCAAATAGCACATAAATAAAAAGGGAAGCATCAGCTTCCCTTTTTGTTGTCTTGAGTTTCTCGATTAGAGCTAAAACGACCTATCAACCGTACACAACTAATGAGTGCAATTTACTGGTTTCTGTTCCAGTTAGACTCAACAGCAGACTGACTGAAATCTAGAGGATCACTATTTGGCGTCGCTTGTCTCTCTGTTGATGCTTGTTCGCTGTTAGGTTGCTGGCTGTAATCAACATTCGTATCTTGAGCACTCGCCGTTTGAGTATCTAAATGGCTCGCATCTACATTTAGCGCCTCACCTTCTTCATCAGACGCTTCTTTCACTTTCTTCGGAATCGGTATATTACGCTTGTAGAGCTTATTGAGCGCTTTAATGATTGAGTGCTTAGTGATTGCTTCTTGGGTCAGCTTAGTCATTATCGGCTTAGTTAGAGCCTGTAAGCCCACGACTGCATCAACACCAAGCTCCCCACCTACTTTATCTCTCAAATGTTTGGCTTCTGAGTAACCAAAATGAGCTGATAGGAATAACCAGATATAAGCGATGGCGTTGCCGTGTTCACCATGGTCGATCCAAGCTTCGCCTGCTCTAAACATCGCTTCTGCACTGTTCTTTTCTGCGGCTGTCTCAAACCAGTAAACAGCCTCACCATGGTTAGGCTCAACACCCACACCGTTCAAGTAACTCATACCGAGTTTGATCTTGCCGTCTAAGCTATTCTTTTCCGCGGCCTTTTGGTACCACTCGACAGAGCTTTCGGCAGAGTAGTCTGGGTTTTCTTTATCTAGACACCAGTCACCGATGAACAGCATCGCTTCGGTATTCCCACCAGCCGCTGACTCTTCAATATAGGTATAACCCTTAGGGATGTTCTTATCAGTTCCACGACCAAAGACAAGCGCTTTACCCATCTCGAATTTCGCAGACACGTCATTGTCCAATGCGGATATCGCAAGCTGCCAAAAGTTGGCTTTCTCTCTTAAAATCAGGTCTTCTTTACGCTTCATGCTTAGGCGCACAATGCCGTACATGCCATTAATATTATCGAGTTGCGCCGCTTTGTCGTACCAATACAGAGCTTCCTTAATATTGTTACGTTCCGCTTCTTTTGCCAAATACAGAATCGACGGTACATGCCCGGTTTCGGCTTTGAAGTGACGCTCTTTTTGCTCTTGTATGCGCGCTTTTTCAATCGCTTTTCGGTAAGCGACAGCACGAGCCTTACGTTCTTGTTCCAAGCGCTGCTTTCTTAGCGATAAAGAGATCAGCCACACGGCGACAAGTATTAACGAAAGAGCCGTCGCACCAATTGCGATTCCCATTGTACTCATAAAATATTTTAACCTAACTCAGCTGATATCAGCCTCGGTGTCGAGGAGTTATCAACCTATAGTGAATGTTTCGAATTACAGGGAAAAGTGCCGTTATTAAAACGCTCCGCCCTAAAATGAACTCAGTTCAGTATCTCAGGAATACATAACGATAAAAAGTCTACTTAGACCTATCCGTATGCACTCCATAAATGGTGTGATCTTGCTTCCATATCGATTGCTTATGAAGACTACCTTTCACCAAAAAATCAGTAGTAAAGGGAATGATTTTCCACTCTCTATCTCTTACATTTATGGTTAGGTAAGCTGCCCATAAATGTATGCCAACTCAGCGACCGTTTTCGCAGAAAACTTCTTCATCAAACTCGCTCGGTGTACTTCCACAGTTCTCATTGCAATGCACAATTCATCGGCTATTTTCTGGTTACGCTTACCGTCGATAATTTGTTTGAGGATGTCTATCTCACGCTCGGTTAACGACGCGTACGCTTGGCGATACACATTCATGTGTAAGTGCTTTTCAGAAGCGTCCAAACCTTGTTTGATCGCCTCAGCTAACTCATTACCTTTAACTGGCTTTTGAAAAAAATTCACCGCGCCGGCTTGTAAGGCTTCAACCGCCATTGGCACATCACCATGCCCCGTCAGGTAAATCACCGACAGTGGGCTCTGCGCTTTCACCATCAATTCATGAACTTGCTGCCCTCTCATCTCTGGCATTCGGCTGTCTAATACCACACAACCCGGCGCACTCAAATCCACTGAGTCTAAAAAACTGGGGCCATCTTCAAAAGCTGACACAGTGAAATCATGCTCTTCTAATAGGAACACCAACGAGTCGCGCATCGATTCATCGTCATCAACCACATAGACCGGAAGCCTTTGATGAAGTTCAGACATAACAAGATTCCTTATGAATCATTTGAAAGAGAGAAAGGCAGTGTCACCGCAACATGACACCCATGTGGAGTAAGTGACGTGATCGTCATTTGACCACTGTGATCTTCAATAACATCTTGGCAAATCGCGAGCCCTAACCCCAAGCCGTTTTCTTTGCTGCTCACAAAGGCTTGAGTCACTTCTTGTTCAGTGAAATCTAAGCCCGTTCCGTTATCGATAATCGACAACATTATTTTATCCGGTTGATACTCGGTAATCACTTTAATTGTCGCCGGCTCACTGTTTTTGTTATCAATATCAGACGTAGCGCTTTGTTCGCGATGCTGCTGTGCACTACACGCGTCCGTTGCATTGTTGATCAGGTTTACAATCACCTGTTGCAAACCCACAGGGTCAACATTTAACTTGATAGGTTTGCCCACAGCATAACGTTCAATGGTTATCTTGTGCTTGTGTAATCGAAATTGCAGTAACTCAATGGTGTCTGTAAGCAGCTGCTCGATATCGGTCTGAGATTTCTCTGATGAGCGTTTTTTGATCATGTTTCTCAAGCGCTGGATGATTGCATCTGCACGATCCACTTGAGACTGGATCTTCTCAAATACAGGCTCTATATCAGTAAGCGGTTTGTTCTTCGAAATCCGCAGTAAACCACCTTCGCTATAGTTACGAATCGCTGCCAAAGGCTGATTGATCTCGTGTGCTAAGCTGCTTCCAAGTTCACCAACCACTGCGATACGTTGTGAATGTTCTAGCTGTTCACTCTTGCTTTTCAGCTTGTGCAACGTCGCTTCTAACTGCTTTTTGCTGCGGCTGAATTTGTATTCCAGCCAAAAGTGGTAAGCATTCAGTAACACCACAAGAATAAAGAACGCCCATGCCCACTGTTGATTGTACTTGAGCCAGATTAACGCTTCTTTCCACCAAGGTTGTTGCAGTGGGTGCATGTCGAGTTGTTGATATAGCTTGTCGATCGACAGCAAGCTTGTCGGTGAAGTCCAGCCCGATGCATTCGCTGCAATGGCGGGCGCACTGCTTTTTGGCATCGCAAATAACACCTGACTCATTTGTTTCGCCAGTGCCGAAGACGCTCTCTCTGTTTTGGCAAACGACCAGTTGGGGTACAACGGTGTAGACACCTGACATCGGAACCCTTCTGGTGCTTGATTCTCGATAACACGATATTGACCCGCCACCAGCAAACCTTCGCTGATCATGCTCTCGACCAAACACGCAGGCACCACCGCAGCTTCAATGTGCCCTTCACGCAGTTGATACAAGCTGGCATCAATAGGGAAACCTAAGAACTGAGTATTGGAGAAAAAGTGATTGGGGTTGAGCCCTTGTTGCATCACTTGGTAACGCATAGTGAGGTAACCACCAAAAGCGTTTTCAGAGACTGCCGCAATCGGCTTACCGCTCAATTGTTCGAGAGAGATATAAGGCGACATTCTTCTCACCACCAAGGCGGAACCAATGCTGCGTGTATTACTGGTGCCTTGAGCTTCAAAGTTATGACTGGTCATGGTGGCCATCCAAGAAAGCGTATACTGGCGTCCTAATCGAACCGCCTGACCGGGGTTGGTGATAACAAAATCAACAGTCACATCTTTTACCGCTTCGGCCATCTCTTCCAAGTTGAAAGGCTTGAGAACAAAGTGTTTGCCGGGAATGCGCTCCGACAACCAATCCATCGTCGGCTGCCAACGCTGCTGCGCGGAAAGCTTGCCTCGAATAGCCAGCACACCGACCTCAATAACCTGCTCCGACTCAACAGTGCTTGTCGTTGTAACCTCTTGCTCCGTTTGAGCGGCTAAACAGATTCCTGCGGTTAAGCTCAACCAACAAAGGCTAACGATTGATATTAGTTTTCGGACTGTCACTAAAATCTCTTTCTCCACACTGACGGCATGTCCACACTCGAATAACGCATTGACGACACGTTAAATAGAGCCTTTATACAAAGCATAACAGCTAGATTGGTAAAACCACATTTGTTCTAGATCAACTTTGATCTGGGTATGTGGAAATCCACAATACCCCGCGTACGCCCAAAATCTGACAATGAGCCCAACAGATAGAATACCCATTTATAGGTACCAACATGGACTCATTGAAAAGACGGTTTCTCAGCCAATTCGGCAAGGTTTCCGCTGGTGCTGCACTCATTCCCATCACCGGAATCAACACCGCAGTCGCAAGCACAGCCATTCGCAATAACAACCAACCTGACCGCAAAGGCGAAGTAGGTAAACGCTACGCCATGGCGGTTGATTTACGTAAATGCGTTGGCTGTCAGGCGTGCACTGTTGGCTGTAGCGTTGAAAACCAAGCGCCAATTGGCCAGTTCAGAACCACCGTAAAACAGTATGAAGTCTCCCTTGATGATGGTTCGACTACTCAACAAGACGTGAAGTCATTCATGTTGCCTCGTCTGTGTAACCATTGCGACGATGCTCCGTGCATCAAGGTTTGTCCTGTTCAAGCGACCTTCCAACGCGAAGACGGCATTGTAATGGTCGACAACGAGCGTTGTGTAGCTTGTGCTTACTGTGTTCAAGCCTGCCCCTACGACGCTCGCTTCATCAATAACGACACCCTTACCGCAGACAAATGCACCTTCTGTGCACACCGCCTTGAAGACGGTTTACTGCCCGCTTGTGTCGAAACCTGTGTTGGTGGTGCGCGTGTTATTGGTGACCTCAAAGATCCAAACAGTGAGATCAACCGCCTGCTTAATGAAAACCAAGACGACATCAAGGTGCTTAAGCCAGGGCAAAATACCAACCCACATGTTTTCTATATCGGCATGAACGAGCGTTTCGTTAGCCATATCGAAGGTCAGCCTGCGATTTATGATCCAGCCGCCATCGATAACTCATCCTCTAGCAAACAAGAATTGGCAATCGCGACACAAGGCAAACAAGGAGAGACAGCATGAATATCACTGAGGTGTTAGTTCCCGCTCAAGAGATCGCTTGGCTACCGTGGGCGGTTCAGTATTTCTTCTACATAGGTTCGGCTTACGCGGCTGCGATTCTGTTTTTGATTGCCCTGATATTTAAAAATTCAACCAGTCATCAATTTCGTGCAGCCCTTGTGCTTGTGATGGCCATCGGCGCGATTGTTGGGCCATTAGCCCTCACTGGTGACTTACACCAACCGGGACGTGCGTGGCACTTCTACGCTCACATCACACCTTGGTCATGGATGTCATTGGGCTCTCTGTTTCTACCTTTGTTCTCTGGTCTGGCTGTTGCAACCGCTTGGGTTTACCTGCGTGGTGACATCGCACAGCTCAAAGAGAGTGAAAACCCGCTTCTAAAGCGTCTGTCTTGGTTAACACTGGGCCAATGGCAGGTATCGAAAAAAGTGATGATTGCATTAGCCGCTGCAACTGCGTTATCAGGCCTAAGCATCGCGCTTTATACCGGTGCAGAGATTGCGATTTTGGCGAGCCGACCGCTTTGGCATCAACCGGCTTCCCCGTTGCTTTGGTTTACGACAGCGTTCTTTGCTGCAACGGGTTTAACTCTATTGATTTGGGCTCTACTGCCTTCAAGCAAGCCAAGCTTAAAACCAACAGATCTCGCTCTAGTACAAAGAACCATTACCTTAACGGGTGGCCTTGCCATCATTCTTACGTCGATTTGGGCATCTAACCATGGTCATTTCAACCTGTATGAGAACGACGCTTGGGGCATTAATTTAGGCATCATGACTACTAGTATTTTACTTTGCATGATCTTGGTTCTTCCGCTGCAGCGTCTATCGCAAAGCAAACTAGGAATTATCTGTGTAGCGCTTGCGACCATCGTTTCAGCATGGGCAGTACGTTGGGTCACCATGATGGAAGTTCAAACCATTCCACGCTTTGATGTGGGCGCATTCCCTTATGAATTGCCAATGGGTAGCTCAGGTTTACTTGGCATTGTTGGTATGTGTGGCCTGTGGCTAGCACTTGCGTTGTTCGCCTCTGAGATCGTGTCAACTCGATCTACACCTAAGACAATATTGAAGCCAAACCACAATACATTATCGTCACCACTTAACCGCTCACATAGCTTGTAGTCTGAGGAATCATCATGGATAACAAACGTCGTCAATTTTTGAAAACAGGCCTTGCTGCCGGTGGTGTCGGAGCTTTTGCTGCTGGTTATGCGACAACCATAAAGCACATGGTTCACGGTGCTATCGATGGCACCGCGGGTAAAAAAACCAACCACATCCACCACGGTAATTCGTTAGAGACGGAATACAGTGTCGATGAGCAAGGTAAGA
>NZ_JADDYK010000041.1:71347-159753 GCF_015163615.1 Vibrio sp. OPT18 | reverse complement strand
CTCGCCAAATCCAAACCAACGCGTGGCACCTTCAATGTGTTTTGGTTGCTGGACACTGTGTGGCTTGCGTGTACGAATCGATAATCGCAATGACGAGATCTTACGTATCTCAGGTAACCCGTATCACCCGCTATCAAGTGATCAGCAAATCCCGTTCAAAACACCAGTAAAAGACGCCTACATTGGCTTGTCTGGTGAATCTGGTATCAATAACCGTTCGACAGCCTGCGCTCGTGGTAATGGCATGCTAGAGATTCAAAACAGCCCATACCGAATCACTCAACCGTTAAAACGTGTTGGTAAACGTGGTGAAGGTAAGTGGCAACCGATCAGCTACGAACAACTTATCTCTGAGGTCACCGAAGGTGGTGACTTGTTCGGAGAAGGCGAAGTTGAAGGCTTGCGATCGATTCGCGACATCGAAACACCACTTGATCCGAACAACCCTGAATATGGTCCTAAAGCGAACCAGTTATTGGTGACGAATGCCGGTAATGAAGGCCGTGACGACATCTTGAAGCGCTTTGCATTTAACAGCTACGGCACACGCAACTTTGGTCACCACGGCTCTTACTGTGGTTACGCGTTCCGTGCAGGTTCAGGTGCGATCATGAACGATCTAGACAAGTTCTCGCACTTAAAGCCTGACTTCAACAACGCAGAATTCATTCTTTTCATCGGTATGTCTCCGGCTCAAGCGGGTAACCCGTTTAAGCGCCAAGCGAGACAGCTGGCTGAGGCTCGTACCAACGGAAAACTGAGCTACACCATTGTCACTCCAAGCCTTCCGGCAGGATCTTCAAGCCTTGCAGCGGGCGATCGCAACAACTGGCTGCCGATCAAGCCGGGCACTGACTCAGCATTAGTTCTGGGTATGATCCAGTGGATCATCGAAAACCAGCGCTACAATCACGACTTCTTGTCTCGCCCAAGTGCGCAAGCCATGAAGAAAGCAGGCACTACACACTGGTGTAACGCATCTCACCTAGTGATCAGCGACGAATCGCACCCACAAAATGGGCGTATGCTTCGTGCATCGGATATGGGGTTGCTCGAAGCAGGCGAACCGATGTCTGACGATGACGGATTTATTGCACTAGATGTGACAACGTCACTATTATCATCACATATTCAGGTGAATGAAGCGGCTCTGTTCGTCGATCAAGATGTAGAAATCGATGGTCAGACTGTTCGTGTTAAATCTTCTCTTCAAAGATTGAAAGAAGAAGCCTTCAAATATGACCTTGCTTACTACAGCGAGCAGTGTGAAATCCCACAAGACCAGATTATTGCGCTAGCGAAACGCTTTACCAGCTACGGGACGAAAGCAGTCGTCGATACTCACGGTGGCAACATGCACACCAACGGCTTCTACAACTCGTTCTCTATTCTGATGCTGAACGCGCTGATCGGTAACATCAACGCGAAAGGCGGTGCGATGGCGAAAGCGGGCGGCTACCCAACTTCGGTTGCAGGCCCACGTTACGACTTTACCAAGTTTAAAGGTAAGACTAAGCCTCAAGGTGTGTTCTTGTCCCGCAGCAAGTTCCCGTATCAAAAAACCAGCGAATACAAGCGTCGCGTTGCCGCAGGTGAATCACCTTACCCGACACGCGCGCCGTGGTACCCAATCTCAGCACCGCTTTTAACTGAGCACTTATCAGCTGCGATTGATGGCTACCCTTACCGAGCAAAGGCATGGATCAACCACATGGCGAACCCACTTTATGGTGTTCCGGGTTTAGACAACTTGCTGGGTGAAAAGCTTAAGGATCCAAAACAGCTTGGTTTGATCGTGTCTATCGATGCCTTCATCAATGAGACCACAGCATTATCGGATTACCTCGTGCCAGACACAGTGACCTACGAAAGCTGGGGCATGGCGACACCTTGGCATGGCGTCGCGACTAAAGCGATCACTGCTCGCTGGCCGATTGTTGAGCCTAAAACCTCATGTACTCAAGACGGGCGTGCCATCAACCTAGAGAACTTCTTTATTGATCTAGCGAAAACACTTGGCCTTGGTGGCTTCGGCGACAACGTAATCAAAGACAATCAAGGTAACTGGCACGGTATTCATAGCGCCGAAGACTTCTACCTGCGCTCGGCTGCTAACTTAGCGTTCGTAAAAGGTGGCGTGCCGAATGTAGACGCGGAAGATATTGTTTGGTCTGGTCTAGAACGCCTAGTGCCTGTGATGAACAAAACGCTCAAGCCTGAAGAGATGCTAAAAGTCGCGTATATCTTTGCGCGTGGCGGTCGTTTCGAAGACGCCACCAATGCCTACACCAATGAAACCATGAAGTACAAATGGACCAAGCCATTGGCTATCTGGAATGAAAAGCTCGGTACTTCTCGCAACACCATCAGTGGTGAGCAGTACATGGGTTGCCCGACATGGTATCCACAAAAGCTGGCAGATGGCACACCTTTGGCAGAGCAGTTCCCAGCAAAAGAGTGGCCATTTACGCTAACCAACTTTAAGTCCAATATTCACAGTGCGGTCTCTAATTTGTCACCACGCTTGGAATCTATTAAAGGAGTAAACCCTGTTTACATCCACCCGCAAGATGCTTCTTCTGTGGGTATCAAAACCGGTGACGTGTTTGCTATTGAAACACCGAGCTCAACCACACATGCGTTGGCGATGGTGATTGATGGCATCAAACCGGGAACATTAGGCTTTGAACACGGCTTTGGCCATAAAGAACTCGGTGAGCGTGCTCACTGGATTGGTGACACACAACAACCTGTGAAAATGAAGTCGAACGATGGCGTTAACATCAATGATATAGGCTTGATCGACCCAACGAGAGAAGGCAAAGGCGTGATGTTAGATTGGGTTGTGGGCGCAGCAGCAAGACAAGCGCTTCCGGCTAAAATCTACAAAGTCTAGACGTTCAAACCTCCCCTATTTCAGTCAAATCAAGACTGAGCATAGTAGAGCAACTTCGTCATTCGAGGTTGCTCTTCTTTTTCTAACCTATTCAACGCCCAACCATCAATTCTTCACATCCCTTCCCTGCAAGTTTCTCACCTAGCCCCATCAAGCGTCTATGCTTATACAATCGGTGCCATAAAAGAGCCTTAACAAGCAGTCACACCGAGGCGAACATGGCAGTTCCCTTGCACTTCGTTAACGACAGTTGGATTCGCCTATCGAAATCCACATCAATACCACCATGGTGATTGAGGTTATTAATGTGAGACTTACCTCAAGTTCCCAGTGAATTAATGTGGAAATCCACAATAGCGCGAACAACCAATTATGTCGAAAATGCGTGCATTACAACCAATAGCGACGCCTCATGATTAAGCTGAACATAAAAACTCAAACTCTAACGCTTTACATCGCTGCTCTGGGAAGCCTTTCTTTATCCGGTTTTGCACAAGCAGCACCCAATCCAATGCCAGAAGCCGCAGAAACCTGTAGCGGTTGCCACCAAGCCGACGGGAAAGGCATGCCCAACATCGCACCGATGCTTGCAGGGCTCAATGCTGATTACCTCGAACATCAGCTTGTTCTTTTCTCAAGTGGCGAGCGTCAAAGCGCGATCATGAAAGGGATGGCGGATGGTGTCTCTGATCCTGCGATTCGTCGTGAAGTTGCAGAATACTTCGCTTCATTACCTTCATACGACTTCACCGATTTAGAACAACGCGGCTCACAAGCCGATATCGATAATCCCTATCGTAAACTTGTATTCCAAGGCGATTGGGATCGAAACATTCCTGCTTGTGCAACCTGTCATGGGCCAAGTGGTATGGGCGTAGACAAATTCCCTCGCCTAGCGAGCCAGCATGCCGACTACATTCAGACTCAGCTCAACGCATGGAAAAACGGCACTCGTAAGGGTGATGATTTAAACATGATGGGTAATATCGCCGACAAGTTGACCGACGATGAGATCAAAAACCTCTCTTATTACTTCGCATCTTTCCGATACTAAAGGGCTCGCATGAAAACATTACTTCTAATTACCGCAACCCTTGCCTCTGGAATCGCTTATGCCGAAGGTGAGTTGCCCGATCGCCAAACCGAACTGCCCGCTGTTGAAAAACCACAAGATAATAAATATCTGGTGCCACGCGACTTGGTAGATATTCCTGATGGGGAGTTTGGCGACAAAGTAAAACTGGGCTATTCCCTGTTTGTCGATTCACAACAGATGCGTGGTACGTTCGTCGGCAATGAACAAAACTGTGTCAACTGCCACATGCAAGCAGGCATGAAGCCTAACGCAGCACCTCTTTGGGGTGCGTACATGGCCTACCCTGCGTATCGTTCTAAGAACGACAAGGTAAACAGCTACGCAGAGCGTATCCAAGGTTGCTTCACCTACTCAATGAATGGTCTACCACCGGCCGAGGGTTCAAAAGAGATGGTCGCACTGACGGCTTATTCATACTGGCTGGCGATGGGCGGCATCTTAGATAAGAACGGCATGCAAGATACACCCGTTCCTGAGATTAGCGATGCTGACTTACAAGTCGGTGGTAAAGCTGAAAGCTTCCCTCTTCCTGAAGAACTGTTAAGCAAATACCCAATCGATGATCGCAGTAAGTTGGCAGGGCGTGGCTACCCTAAGATTGCAAACCCTGAACAAGAGCCGTCAATAGCGCGTGGTGAAAAGGTTTACCAAACCAGCTGCCAAACCTGTCATGGTCAAAATGGTGAAGGCATTAAAGGATCAGACGGCCGTTCATACTTCCCACCACTGTGGGGCGAAAACGCGTATAACTGGGGCGCGGGTATGCACCGCGTGAACACCGCGGCCTACTTCATCTATGAAAACATGCCGCTTGGAAAGAGCCAACAGCTTTCAATTCAGGATGCATGGGATGTGGCAGCGTTTGTAAACAGCCATGAACGCCCACAAGACCCACGATACAAGGGTGAAGTTGCAGGCAATGCTAAGCGTTACCACAACCACCAAGGCTACTATGGCAAAGAAGTTGATGGTCATGTACTAGGTACCAAAGCTTATCCGAGTGGTAAAGAAGCGATTCATGAGCATTGATAGGTATTAGTGAACATGAGCCGTTCACGCCAGCTATAGCTAAACTTTACATTGTAAATCAGCTATAGCCGGAAAAATAAAAAAGGAGCCAGATCGTGTGACGATCTGGCTCCTTTTTTATGTTTGAACGATTAGAAATCCAGCTAACCTTGCTGCATCTTCTCCCAAATGGTTGGTGAGCCAATATAGTCTTGAACCGTAGTAATGAACTCTTTGACCAGTTTGGTCTGCTTACGGTGCGGATAGACAGCGTAGATCGCGGTATCAATTGTAGAAATCGGATAATCCGGAAGCAAAGTAACCAAGCCCAGTTCTTTCATTGAGGCATACAGGTTTGATTGATCAAGGAAGCCATATCCTAAGCCATCTTTCACACAAGAGACCATGGTGCGAACATCACTTACCTTATAGTTGCCACGAATCGTCAGGCTTTGAAAAGTGTTGCCATGCGGCTCTTCACTGATACGCAGATGATCGACCGTCATATCGCCATTGGTATAAATCACCGCAGGTAGCGCGAGCAGATCTTGCGGCGTCTTCGGTTCACCGTGCTCCTTCACAAAATCGTTCGATGCGACCAACATGAAGTTACTGTCGGCAATCTTCTTCGCAATCAAATTCGATTCAACAAGCTTACTGAAGCGAAACGCGATATCAAACTGCCCGGCAATGATGTTGGCGATCTTATCGTCTAAGGAAAGTACGATCTGAACATCCGGATACTTTCTCATGAACTGAGTGATGATAGGTTGAAGATATTGCTGACCAAAATAGATCGGTGAGGTAATTCGTAGCACACCTTTGGGTTCAGACTGGTATGAATCTGCAATGCCTTGGATCTGATTGATGGTGTCTTTCAACACATAGGTTTGTGCGAGAATATCTTCTCCCGCCGACGTCAACGAAAACGAGCGTGTAGAGCGGTTCAGCAGCTGAACACCTAAATCTTGCTCGAGCTTTTTGATCTGTTTAGAGAGTGATGAGTTGTCCATATCGTGCAAGGTTGCCGCTTTGGTAAACGACCCTTGTTGAACCACATCTAAGAACAATAACAACTGATTGGTATTTGGCACTGCGCCTCTCCTGAAATAAAACTCGACTAGCGTTCGTCTTTAGGGGTGTCCATCACAACCATAGTCGTAATAGATTGCACCTGAGCACATTCCCCAAGCACATCGGCATGAAACTTCTTATAACCCGGTAGGTCTTTGGTTTCTACCCTTAGCAAGTACTCGTTAGCACCAGTAATGTTGTGGCACTCCACCACCTCTTTTTCCATGCTGACGTGTTGTTCAAACTCTAGCTGAGCCGCTTTGCTGTGGCTTGATAAACCAATCGAAACATATGCAATAAAACCGACCCCCATCAGCCCATTATCCAGAACCGCACGGTAACCTTGAATGATGCCTTTACGCTCAAGATCTTGTACTCGCCTTAGGGTCGCAGAAGCCGACAAGCCAATCCGTTCTGAAAGCTCAATGTTGGAGATTCTGCCGTCCAATTTAAGCTCTTGCAATATCCTTTCGTCAAATCTATCCATAAGTACTTATTATTGTGCATTTAGTGATAATAGAGGAAATAAAAGCACATAATTGCCTCACTTTCCACCTACTATGTTTCTCAACACGTGAAAGTCATGACCGGTCAGTCACTTCGTTCATTTTTTTGCTGGAGAACCATAATGCCTTTAGAACAACTTAGCGCACTTGCCTTGTTTGCGTTCGTCTCGACCTTCACGCCGGGTCCAAATAACATCATGCTCATGACTTCTGGTGCGAATGTTGGCTTTGCCCGTACCATTCCACACATGCTTGGGATTGCTCTAGGGTTTGCAGCCATGTTGCTGTTAGTTGGCTTTGGTTTAATGGGCATTTTCAACGCCTATCCGGTTACTCACCAAATCTTGAAATACCTAAGCCTTGCTTACCTAGTGTACCTTGCAATTAAGATAGCACTGAGCGGCAAAGCCAAAAGCACCGAGGCTTATAAGCCAATGACCTTCATCGGCGCGGCAAGTTTTCAGTGGGTGAACCCTAAAGGTTGGTCGATGGCGCTGACGGCAATTTCAGTCTATAGCAGCGGCAGTTCATGGTGGGAGCTTGCGATCATCGCAGGTATCTTCACGCTAGCCAACTTACCGTCAGTGACATTCTGGACAGCTGCAGGCAAGCAACTGCAACACTGGTTAACAACACCCATCCGCATCAAAAGCTTTAACTACGGTATGGCGGGGCTGCTGTTAGCCTCAACGATTCCGATGTTGTAACAAATAGCTTCCCTATGATGGTTAGTTAGTGATTACTAGCCATCACTTTACAAGTATCCAATAACCTCGCTAAGCCAACGACCAAATGTCGCCTGCCCGCTCGGGGTTAATGTCCACACAAACGCCACAACGTTCACTGCCACTGTCAGCCAATATATGGTTCCGAACGGCTGCTTCTGCGTTTTATGACGCAGCTTATCTTGAGCGATCAATGCTCCTAGCCAGCCACCAGCAACAGAAAAAATATGCAAGGTTTTCTCTGGTACACGCCAATTACCATTGATCGCTGCTCGCTTGTCCTTCGCATACACAAAAAACGTCACGAAACCGATAACCAAATACCACACCAACAGCGCTTTAGAACTTTCCGCAAACAACACAGATACCGCCACCAGAACCAAATAAGTGATAATGATTTGAATAGATGAAGACAACATGACTCCTTTTGGGCAACAGCTCACATACTGTAGCAATTACGCCCTGTAGATTTTGATAAGGATGAGTAAGGCACATTGTAATTCGGTTAGCCTGCAAAGAATAAACAAGCCCTTTCATCCCTACATAACATGATGGAAGTTAAAGGAATTATAAATATGTACAACCAAAAGTACGCCATCTACCAAGTTTTTACGCGTTTATTTGGCAATAAAAACACCCAACATGTTCCATGGGGCACAATCAAGCAAAATGGCGTCGGTAAGTTCAGTGATTTTACCGACAAAGCGCTGTCTGAAATCCGCAAACTCGGTATGACTCATATTTGGTATACCGGAGTGCCACATCACGCCATCATCAATGATTACAAACACATCGGGATTTCAGACGATCACCCAAGCGTGGTAAAAGGCCGTGCAGGATCACCTTATGCGGTAAAAGATTACTACTCAGTCAATCCAGACCTCGCTGAGAATCCTGATCGCCGTTTGGAAGAGTTCGAGGCACTAATCAAAAGAAGTCACGACAATGGTTTAAAAGTGATTATCGATATCGTACCGAATCACGTTGCGCGCCATTATAAAGGCTTAAACAACCCAGAAGGTGTCAGTGACTTCGGCGCTCAAGATGACACAACGCTGAAATACCACAGAGACAATAACTTCTACTACATTCCCAACAGCACCTTTGAATTGCCAGACATAGAGCCCGCCTTTACGCCGCTAGGTGGTGAACAGCACCTTAGCCTAAGCTCCCCTTTTATAGAGACGCCCGCCAAATGGACGGGCAATGGATCACGCTTAGCTAAACCTAATTTCGACGATTGGTATGAAACCGTGAAGATCAATTACGGTATACGCCCTGACGGTTCAAAAGATTTCCCTGAGCTCCCCAAAGGCTATGCCCAACGCGATTACCGAGAGCATCACCAATTCTGGGAATCGGTCGCTGTGCCTAGCTCTTGGGTTAAGTTCCGAGACATCGCCTTATTCTGGTTAGACAAAGGCGTTGATGGATTCCGTTACGACATGGCTGAAATGGTGCCTGTTGAGTTTTGGAGCTACCTAAACTCATCAATAAAGATGAAAAACCAAGAAGCCTTTCTGATGGCAGAGGTGTATCAGCCGGACTTGTACCGCGAATACATTCACTTAGGAAAAATGGACTATCTATACGACAAAGTTGACCTATACGATGGTCTCAAAGCCATCATGCAAGGCAAGGCTTCAACGGCAATCATCCCTGAAATCCAACATCAAATGATGGATATTGAACATCACATGCTGCATTTCTTGGACAATCACGATGAGCAACGCATCGCTTCTCCCGAGTTCGTTGGCAATCCACATGTCGCAAAGCCTGCGATGCTAGTCAGCGCGTTATTAAGTAGTTCTCCAACCATGATCTACTTTGGGCAAGAAGTCGGAGAACCCGGTGCAGAGAATGCAGGCTTTGGACAGCCCTCACGAACTTCCATATTTGACTACATTGGCGTCCCACAACACCAAAAGTGGATGAATAATGGTGCGTTCGATGGTGAGTTACTAACCAATAAAGAAAAGCAACTGCGTCACTTCTATCAAAAGGTAATGAACTTTTCGCTAGAGCACTCGTCGATGACAGGTGATTACCAAGACTTACACCAGTGCAGTAACTTGAGTGATTCAGTCTACGCATTTCTGCGCTATGACCACCAAGAGCTAACCATTGTTGCTGCTAATTTCAGCCAACATACCACCGAAAGTATTCACCTAGAGATTTCACATGACGTCATTCAAAAACTCAAATTAGTTGATGGTCGTTACATACTCAATGAACATATTGAAGACATAGCACAACAAGTGCTCGACATTGAGAACAGTGTTGGCAACTTTAATATTGAATTGAAACCGCTAGCGTCTTTGGCTTGGGTGTTATCCTTTAATGGATAATATATCTATCAATATTAATTACCGAACAACTCCCTTTTAATTAATTGATAAATAACTTAATTCCCATATAAAATTAACACTCTCTCAATTCGATATATTACTCACATTAATAAGGATGAGCTCTCATCCTTATTAACTACGCCTAGCTTCTACGCCCTACATTATTGATATTAAACAAATGAGTCATTGATCCAATTAATTTAACAACAACCAAATACAAAGCGTGATATTGACGCTAGGTTTCCTATATTTACGAATTAAAAATAACTTTATACATTGCCATCACAAATAGTTGACCTTGGTTAAAGCTAGGATATTTATCTTCATAAAAAGTGAAATATGGATATCAAAACGTGAACAACATAAATATTAATAAAATTATCTCTCTACGAAATACCTTCAATGTGACCAAAAAGAGAAGCTTCAAGCGCTCGACTTTGGCCAAAGCGATTTTACCGCTATTCACCGCTACTTTGATCGCAGGTTGTGGCAGTGATAGCGACAGTGACACCGACGCTGGCGACAGTGGGTTATACAAAGCAGGCGAAAACGAAGTCGTTGTGTATTACAAACGTGATGTTGCAGCCGCAAGCACTTCAGGCTCTACTTACGACGGTTGGGGACTTCACCTGTGGAATGGCGAAGGCTGTACTAGCACAGACTTAGTCGGTATGGGGTTGAGTGAAACCGGAACCGATTGGAACAGCCCTTACGAATACGATGGTATCAGCGATACCTACGGTGCTTACTATGTATTGAAAGTCGATCCTGATGCTTCTGACCCACATAAATGCATGAACTTCATCTTACATAATGGCGACGAAAAAGCGTTTGGCAGTGCCAATTCTAAAATCGAGCTAACTAAGCTTGGCGATTCACAAGGTGTATTCGGGTTCCATGGCAGCAGCGAGTTATATTACGACCCAATTTCAGAGCGCCCAGTCAATATTGATGGTCAAAAAGCACATTGGTTAGATGCGACCACCATTGCTTGGGAAGCCGCTAGCAATGCTGACTCTGTGAAACTGTTCTACGCACTCGATAACAGTATCACGATGAACGACGACAAAGAGATTGTCGGTGGCACTGCAATTGAACTGAGCAAAGATGGAGAGCTTTCTACTGAATTGAAAGAGCGTTTCCGACACCTTGCAAGCTTACCTACCCTGGCTATCGACGTTGACGACAGCACACTTCGCACTATCTTAAAATCTCAGATAATTTTTGTTGCCTACAATACTAATGGCGATGTTATCTCTTCAACTGAGGTTCAAAAGCCTGGTGTACTTGATGCGGTATTTGCTAGCGAAGATGCTGGTAATGCGATGAGTGAAGAACTAGGCGCGATTGTTGAAGGCAGTGCAGCGACCTTCAAACTTTGGGCACCAACCGCGCAAGATGTAGAACTCGTGCTTTACAGCGAAGATCTTCAAAGTTCACAAGTGATCCCAATGACGGAAAGTGCTGAAACGGGTATTTGGGCCACTGACGCGGTGTCTAATGCAGTCAACAGTTACTATCGTTACCAAGTGAAGGTCTACCATCCAACCACAGGCAACATCGAAACTCGCCTTGTAACGGACCCTTACTCACTCAGTTTATCGAAAAACTCTGCATATTCTCAAGTGATTGACCTGAATGATTCAACCTTGAAACCAGCGAACTGGGACAACTACCAACGACCAACCGTAGAGAAAGACGAAGACCATGTACTTTACGAATCTCACCTACGTGATTTTAGTTTCAGCGATAAGCTAGGCACAGCTAACCTAAATGGAAAATACCTCGCTCTCACAGAAGCCGATCGTGAGTCGGTCAAACACCTACAGGCTCTGCAAGAAGCAGGTTTAACTACGCTGCATATCTTACCAGCATTTGATATAGCTACCGTTGATGAAGATGCCGCGAGCCGTGTTGATATCACCGACACCGTAGGCAAACTGTGTGATGTAAAACCGACTGCTGCCTTATGTGGAAGCGAAGACGAAAACAAAGTCATCGAAGATGTACTCGATGGTTATGACCCTTCAACGGGTGACGCACAAGCATTAATGAATGACCTTCGTATGCTTGATAGCTTCAACTGGGGCTACGACCCATTCCATTACACGGTGCCAGAGGGAAGTTACGCGACCGATCCTAATGGTTCACAGCGTATTCTCGAATTCCGTCAGATGGTGAAAGCCACGCACGACATGGATCTCAAGCTGATCATGGACGTGGTATACAACCACACCAACGCGTCTGGTGTGAACGATAAGTCGGTACTGGATAAGATTGTCCCTGGGTACTATCACCGTCTTAACGTCAACACTGGTGGCGTCGAAAACTCGACTTGTTGTGACAACACTGCGACCGAAAACCTGATGATGGGTAAATTGATGGTCGACTCACTTAAGGTGTGGGCTGACGACTATAAAGTGGACGGCTTCCGTTTTGACTTAATGGGCCACCAGCCGAAAGGCGTAATGGTAGAAGCATTGGAAGAAGTGCGCCAAATCGACCCGAACACTCTGTTCTACGGTGAAGGTTGGGACTTTGGCGAAGTAGCGGATAACGCACGCTTCGATCAAGCGAACCAAATCAACATGGCAGGTACAGAAATCGGTACCTTCTCAGACCGCTTGCGTGATGCCGTTCGTGGTGGTAGCCCGTTCGACGGTGGCGTCGATTCAGAAGGCAACCACCCACTTCGCTTTAACCAAGGCTTTGGTAACGCAGCGATTGCCAATGAAGAAACTAAAGTTGATCAAGATTCAATCAACGGTCGCTTGCACAACCAAGACCTTGTTCGTTTGGGTATGGCAGGTAACCTCGCAGAATACGTACTGATTGATTACAAAGGCGATACCAAACTGGGTAAAAACGTTGATTACAACGGCGCGCCAGCTGGTTACACCAAGATGCCTTCAGAGAACATTTCTTACGTATCGAAGCATGATAACCAAACGCTTTGGGATAACAACGCTTACAAGATCGCCACTGGTACTAGCTCTGCAGAGCGTGCGCGTATGCAGTCTGTATCGCTCTCTACCGTGATGCTAGGCCAAGGCATACCATTCATCCATATGGGTTCTGAACTGCTACGATCTAAGTCTATGCAGCGCGATTCTTACGATTCTGGTGACTGGTACAACCGCGTAATGTTTGATGGTACTGATAACAACTGGAACGTCGGCTTACCTCGTGAAGACAAAGATGGTGCGAACTGGGATCTGATCAAAACAATCATTGCTGACCCAACAGCTAAACCAGACGAAGAAGACATTAATCTGACTAAGCAGCAATTCCTAGAGCTATTAAAAATCCGTAGCTCAAGCGAACTGTTCCGCTTAGACACAGCAGACGAAGTCATGAAGCGTGTCGACTTCCGCAATGTTGGTGAAGATCAAATCGAAGGCCTGATTGTCATGTCTATCGATGATGGTGTGTCTGCGGGCGACGATCTTGACCCTGCAAATGATGCGATTGTGGCAGTTGTAAACTCAACTAATGAATCTCAATCGTTCAAAATCACAGGAGCAACCGGCTTTA
Organism: Vibrio sp. OPT18; assembly: GCF_015163615.1. Lineage (NCBI taxonomy): Bacteria > Pseudomonadati > Pseudomonadota > Gammaproteobacteria > Vibrionales > Vibrionaceae > Vibrio > Vibrio sp. OPT18. The sequence continues at coordinate 146,566 of NZ_JADDYK010000041.1, read as the reverse complement.
CACTTCATGACGTTCAACAAAACTCGGCTGACGATACAGTGAAAAGTTCAAGCTTTGCCGCTGAAACCTTCACAGTACCTGCATTAACCACCGCTGTATTTGTACAAGTTCAAGGTGATTCACAAGGTGCCGGCCTGCCGGTTGATAACACAGACAAGGATGTATCTAGCATTCCGCCATACGGCCAAACAACAGTTTACGTTAAAGGTGACATGAATGGATGGGGCGCAACGGATGATTGGGCAATGAGCTTTGTCGCTAATGGGGTTTACTCTGTAACGGGTACTTTGGAAGCGGGAGACTATGGCTTCAAGTTTGCAGATGCAGATTGGAAAACACCTAACTTTGGTTGTGATTCCGTTGAACTTGCTGATGGGTCAATCGACCTAGGTACTGATGGTAACTGCCAACTAAGCGTAACAGAAGCTGGTAGCTACACATTCACTCTGAATGCGATTCACGAGCTGGATGACGACGTAGATGGCCCAGTTGTTTCAGTAACCAAGAACTAAGTCTTAAAGCTTGGAATTCTAATAAAAAGATAATAAAACCAGCGAAAGCTAGCCTTTGGGAGACGTCAGTCTCCCTTTTTTTATCCTCAATAAACTCCAATCCCAATGCACTACACCATTGCTTTGCTTCTCATCGATAAATACTCACTGTTAAGTGACAGATGAACCAGTTAACCCTTAGTTCTTATTTCTTAGTCCTTAGTCCTTAGTCCTTAGTCCTTAGTCCTAGTTCTAGTTCTAGTTCTAGTTCTTAGTAGAAACGATAACAACCTCAAGTGAACTGTTAGTTTAATCGAGAGGAGATATCATGAATATAATTTAGGAGCAGTTAATGGAGCAGCAGGTAATCTATAGGATTCATATCTAGTTACTCGAGTAACAGTAAGATAGGGGAGCGTATTTTATGTCAAAACCTAGTCATTAAAAACTATAAATAGCCAGCAACTTCCACTTATATTGGTTATTTATAATTATGCGTAAGTCAGTGGTCACTTTAATTTCAAAAATTAAGTGAATATATACTTTTTCATTTACCTCAAACAATAAAAAAGGCTCCCAACTAGGAGCCCTTATCTTTATATCAATCAGTATTTACAAACTATTCGACTACTTTTTATTGACGGCTTTTACAAAGACTTCTTGTGCGCCTTCAATACCCAATGCTTTTGCTTCGTCTAATAAGCTAAGTGCTTTGGGAATATTGTCTGCGTCTACTGCTGCTTGAATGGCATTATGATAGTAAATTTGTGTTTCTGGTTGAATAGTCTCAACCTTAGCTGCTGCCGCTGGCTTAGCATTAGGTTCACTGTTCGATGAACCAATTGAGAAGAAGCTCGCTTTATCGATTGTAACTTCTATTTTACCAACGTTAGCATTTGGAATCGGGATATCTTTCACTTCAGGTAAATAATTACCGCGGCCTTCCGCATCTAAACGTGCAGGGTGAATGACATCAGTAAAACCACCAAGATCAGCTTGATCTGTATAGATAACTAAATAAACTGATTTTGCGGTTGTCGGTGGGTAAAAATCGTTCTCAGCAACGAGGCGGTTTCCCAAGTGTAGTCTTGGTTTTGCGTACTCAAAGTTCTCTTTACCATAACGCTCTAGCTCACGACCGTTTTCGTCATAGATGACCGCATTTGGAACAAACGCTGTGTCGCCGATAATGCTAGTAATATTAATCGAGTACTCACCGCGATCTGCAGGCAGTTCAACCGCTACTACAGGGCTGTTTATTCCTTGGTAATTTAATACTTGGCTATTTGGTGTTAGTTCAAAAATTGCCGAGCTTGGAAGCTTCATCGGGGCAAATTGAAGATCAGCAATAGAGTTAACTTGTTCAGCCTGTGCCACTTGCACTTGCTCGACTACTTGTGCAGATTGACAACCGGCCAACGCAACACAGCCACTCAACATTAGAGCTTTAAAATACATAACCCTTCCTTCTTGTTATTTTTTTAAGAAATTTACTAACTTTAATTACCACAAAGAGAACTATTCACCTAGTGAACGATCAACTTAATCGTACATTCCTTAAAAAAATAGCCGACTTGAGCCGGCTATGAATTAGGACAGTTTAGGATTTGTTACGCTAAGTGTTTACCACCAAGCTTCAACTTGGATACCAACAACAAAGTCGTTGTCTGAACCAGTTGTAGTAATGATACCGTCGTCATCGCGACCAGCGCCAAAGCTATCTTCTTCTAGATCCATCAAGTAGCTTCCGTATACACGGATTTCAGGGCGAGCCCAGAAGCTATCTCCCATAGCCCAAGCTTGTGCAACAGTAAATTTAGCGCCACCAAAGTCAACGTTGTTAACTTCACCTGCGTTGTAACCGGCTTCAAATACAGTACGCATAGTGTCGTTCCACTTATACATAGGACGTGCAACGATAGAGTATTGGCTTGAATCGTACTTTGAAGTACCAAGATCCGAACCGGCTAGGTATGCAAGTTGGTGGCCCATTTCCCAGTTTTCACCAAGGTTCATCACACCCCAGTTAAGGATACGGTAACCGAAGCCATCATTTTGAGCACCAGAGCGATCATAGTATGTACCAGCACCCCAGAAGTTAGCCATCTGGATACCATACCCGGCTGTACCAAGCTGAACTACAGTTTGGTTAAAACCATTGCTCATGTTTTGGTGAATGATACCTGTCGCTAGAAGGCCGTCATCACCTTCGTATTTACCATTTTCACTCTCTGTTGAAAAGTTGTACGCAAGAGCGAGTTCAAGAGTAGCATCAGACCATAGACCAATGTTAGCTAGACGTGCATCTGCAATATAACCTGCACCATTTGGTTTAGTACCACCATTACCATCCGCAGCTGTATCTTCTCCTTCTTGAATAAGAGCAACAGACAGTTTTGTTTCACCTAGAGAAATATTCTCAATACCACCACCAGTACCAGATGTATTCAGGAAGTAGAAATCCGTAATATGGATGTCTTTACGTTGGTAGTATGTTTTACCTGCCCAAAGCGTTGCTTCTTCATCGAAAGATAGAACGCCTTTTGCTTTAACAGCGAACTGAGCAACGTTAAAGTCACCGTCTTCCCAACCATTTGCGCCAGGAGCACCAGAAGCAATCATGGACTCTAAACGCCAAGTTTGCTCGCCTGTTTTTAGCTCTTCTGCAAAACCAAACTCAGAGTAGTTATCGTTTTCGTTACCTAGACGGCCAATACCACTCTTCATGAATGAAACATCACCACCATCGCTTCCACTGATACCTGTACCAGCACGCATGTAACCATTAAAATCTACAGCGAACGCAGAGCCAGCAGCTAATGTAGTTGCCACTGCAGCAGCAATCAAACTTACTTTTTTCATTCTTAACTCCATTAAGGACGATTTATTTTAGGTTTTTATATTTTGCTCTCTTGCGGCAACCAAAGGCAGTTATGGTAGTCGTAAGATAGAGAGGTTTAGGGTTTCCCCTGATTCGTTTCAACGGGGTCAATATTAAGAGGGGATGACAAGTTTGACTTCCTCCACCCCTAACTAAATTAAGGGGGACTAGAGGGGAGTAGAAAATATACAGAACGGTGTTTTAAAGAGGTAGATCACTTAATCTAGGAGGAGTAGGCAGCACTCAGATCTAATTATTCAGCATAAGTGAGATCTACTTCAAATATATAATTTGAACCTAATCGGTAAATTATTTTTTTAACAATAATTATTCTGTGAAGTTGCTTGACCTTACTGTGACAAAGCTTTTTACTTATAGTTCACTGATGTCGATAAACGAACAAGAAATCAAGCAATGACTAGAACGCTCGCTCGCCCTTATCCACTAGGCGCAACGCTAGGTAACACTGGCTGTAACTTTTCAATTTATTCTCCTGACAGTAAATCACTCTCTCTCGCTCTTTTTGACGAGAACGACGAATTCACCACTTATAAATTAGAAAATGAATACGCTGATATCAGATATGTCTTTATTGATGGTATTAAAGCGGGACAAAAATACGGCTTCATTGCAGAAACGGACAATGGCTCTATTCTGCTTTCAGACCCGTATGCCAAAGCAATAAGCGAACCGCTCGATTACGTCACGCCATATACCAATGAAAAAAGCTTTGCTATGGCGAAATGTGTCGTTGTTGATGACACCTTCGATTGGCAAGATGTAGCAAAGCCACGCATTAGTCGCGAAGATACCGTTCTTTTTGAAACGCATGTAAAAGGTCTATCTCAACTCCACCCAGAAGTGGCAGCGAATACTAAAGGACGCTACTTAGGGTTAGTGAGCCCTGAAATGCTTGCGTTCTACAAACAACAAAATATTAACTCTCTGCAGCTTTTACCCGTTGCTGCGTGCATGCATGAGCCTCATCTCTTGGACATGGATAAAGTGAACTATTGGGGTTACAACCCATACTTGTTCATGGTGCCAGATCCACGCTACGCAGAAAAAGACGCCGTTAATGAACTCAAAACCGCAATTCGTGAACTTCACCGCAATGGCATCGAAGTCATTCTAGACGTGGTATACAACCACACGGCAGAAGGTGGCGAAGGTGGTACAACCTTCAACCTAAAAGCGCTAGATAGCCGCTACTACATTAAACATGGCTGCCATTACGCGAACTTTACTGGTTGTGGTAACACAGTTGATCTCACCCACCAACCAGCACTTAACTTAGTGATGGATACGCTTCGCTACTGGGTGAGTGAATTCCAAGTCGACGGCTTCCGTTTTGATTTAGCAGCAACACTGGGGCGCGAAGGTGACAACTACAACCCTGAGGCTGCTTTCTTTAAAGCTGTGGCTCAAGACCCTGTACTTAAAGAAACAAAGCTCATTGCAGAACCTTGGGACATCGGCCCGAATGGCTACCAAGTGGGTAATTTCCCGCTAGGTTGGAATGAGTGTAACGACAAGCTCAGAGACATCACACGTAGCTTCTGGCGCGGTGATCAAGGCTACCTAAAAGAGTTTGCAACCCGTTTGATGGGGTCACGCGATATCTACAGTGCAGCGCATTGGCCGTACAAATTAACCGTCAACTACATCACTTATCACGATGGCTTCACCATGCAGGATCTTGTTTCTTACAAGCATAAGCACAACGAAGAGAATGGTGAGAACAACCGCGATGGACACGGTGACAACCGCTCTGAAAACTACGGTGTTGAAGGTGAAACCGAAAACCTGTTAGTGATCGCGACGCGTGAAAAGCAGAAACGAAACTTCATGGCGAGCCTGCTGTTTGCTTTTGGTATTCCTCATATTTTGACGGCCGATGTGTTATCTCATACTCAAAAAGGTAACAATAACGCTTACTGCCAAGATGGCGTGACCAGCTGGCTTAACTGGGAAGATTCAGAGCGAAAGACTTACTTCAAGACTTGGTTATCTGAAATGATCTCTGCTCGTCAGCAATACATGGTGCCTTTTATTAAGGCATTCAGTGGCGAAAAGCGTAACTCGAACCGCATCTTCTGGAGCCGCGTCGATGGCACACTTATGGAACATGATGATTGGAACCGCTTAAGCTCAGTAGCTTTGCATTTAGGTATTGGTAAAAATGGCGACGAGTTGATTTATCTGATCAACCAAACCAATGCGCCAGCACGTTTCTCGTTACCTAATGATCGTGAACAAAACTGGGTAACCATCTGTGATACCAACTCGCGAAACGTCAAACCCGGTCATGCAGAAGGTGAAATGTTGTTGTCGCCCACTTCGATGGCAATTTTGCACTACTCGCCAGATAAGGCTGATTTGATTAAAGTAAAAGCCAAGTCAGCTTAATAAAACACCGAAAACCATAGAAGCCAGTTATATTTACAACTGGCTTTTTTGTTAGCTGAATATCTCAAAAATCATTCATCCATATGGAATCATTTGCATTGATGTGGTTAATGAAACTGTTTAGTATTGCCGTACTATAAAAATGAATCTATAACGTCTTTGGATATCATGGCTTTACCTAAAACATTAATTCGGCTTTTTAAACCATACATTATTTTATTAACTGGAGGGATGCTCTATCTTGCTGTGGCTCAGCTTGAAAAAGTAGAAACAGCAGCAACAGTACAATCATCAACAAACATTCGTATCGCAAGCTCTACCATTCGTTCCAACATCGAAGCCACATTCGGCAAACTCTATTTTTTAGAAACCAGTCTAGGCTTACCTAAAACGGCTCCAATTGGTGATAAAAAATTCAGAGAATTGAGTGATAATATTCTAAAAAGAACACCAAACTTCTCTGATATCGTTCGATACCAACCACAATCCCAACAATATATATCAAGTCGTGGATTACCTCTTTCCCATGAACAAATCGACTCCATAAAATGGAACTCAATAGACAGTGTGGTTGAAGATTTCTACATCTCTTCGATTTACCAGAAAGCAGATGGTCGTTGGGTGTTCGCAGTTAAACACACCGCCGAAAAGTTGAATGAAGAAATATGGATTGAGTTTGACCTTTTACACACCACACAAGGCTTAAGAGACTTAAAAACGCTTAATCACGGCTATGTGTTTGTCGTTGACCGAGCAACAGAACGACTGGTCTTTCACCCAGATCCAAAACGTATCGGATCTAAATCAGTCAGCTATCACGCGGGTATCAGCCATCAACTCTCACAAGGTGAAACCGTCGGTAAGCACGAATACTACTATCAAGATAACTTCAAAATATCGGTGTTTGACGCTGACAACAGCTTGAATTGGGTATTCATTGCAGGCACTGATCGCCATGATATCTTAACCAGCTCACACCAGTTTACTTTAACAGGCTTGGTACTTGGTTCACTGCTTCTATTGTGGATTGGCGCAAACTATTTGGCTTATCGTTTGAACGTGTCCTTGTCACAACTGAATAAAGTCGATGACCTTGTAAACTTTAAGCGAGAGTTAAAATCCATACTAGATAGCTTTACCTACCAAAAAGGCATCCAATTCTGTCTCTATCACCCTGACAACCACGCATTCAGTACCATCGACTATCACGGAAACAAATCAACGGTACATTGTGACAAAGCACTTGCAGAGCGATTTACACCGGACACCATGGCTTACCGAAGTGGTAAGTACGCCGATCCACTGGCGTGTAAACTCAAAATACACCAACGTCATTATTGTATTCCTTTGCACTCTCGCAAGCAGTTGATCGCAGTGCTCTATGTGAACGCAAACTTACCGATCAGCCAGAGTATTCTGCGAATGATCCGAGATTACACTGAGGTATCTTTGTCTAACTTACTGCTTCAACATCAATTGAGTAGCAAAGACCTGATGACGCAGTTAGACAATAAGAGCAGTTTCAGTATCGCCATCGAAAACTACGCGAGCGAGCCCGATACCTATGTTGCTCTGCTTGATATCGATAACTTCGACCACGTAAACCGTGCCTACGGTGAAGCGGTGGGTGACAAAATGATCAAGCTGACTGCAGAATCGATACGCTATTACTTCCCTAAACCGAAAGGCCTTTGCTTGGCACGTGTTGGAGGAAAGGAGTTCGCGGTATTATTCAAAGCCAATGATGTGAAAGATGCCAAATTCCAGCTAGACCAGTGCAGAGTCGGAATCGCGGAGAAAACCATCGTCACTCCAGATATCACCTTATCACTAGGGGTTAGCGTGGGATACTCGCAAATAGAAGGCGAAACAGACTCAGCTTTAGCGCTGGCGGAGCAGGCAAAGCTTATCGCGCAACAGCTTGGTAAGAACCGAGTGGAAGGCCATATCAGAGCCGTTGCCAAAGCATCGTAAACCTATACTAACAATTCTGTAGCCATCACACACCGCAAAGCACCTAGGATTCGCACCCTAGGTGCTTTTGTTTTTCTAGAAAGTCATTACAATGCGCCTTCGATAAGACAACATACCCTTTCTAACGACGCGAACCTTATGAAGCTAAGTAACCGACTGCAAACTCTCCATTCCTTTGTCAGCAATGACTACCAGCATATTTGGGACTGTTGCTGTGATCATGGCTTTTTGGGTGTTCAACTGTTGTCGGATAATAAAGCGCCTCAGATTCACTTTGTCGATATTGTCCCGTCTTTGATGAGTGAGCTTGAAGGCAAGCTAGCGCGCTACTTTCCACAAGATAACAGAGCCGAACAAACGGTTACCAGCCAATGGCAAGTCTACTGCATGGATGTCGCCGCTATCCCGATTGAGAAACATACTGGCAAGCACCTGGTGATTATTGCGGGCGTCGGTGGCGATCTTACTCAAAAGCTCGTTGATGATATTCATCGTCAACACCCAGACAAAGCGATCGATTTCTTGCTTTGTCCAGTGCATCAACAATTCGAGTTGAGAAGCCATTTAAAGGCGCTCAATTTTGGTCTTATTGATGAAGTGTTGATTGAAGAGAACCGTCGTTATTACGAGATTTTATTGGTGAGTAATAACCAAGGCGAGGCAGAAAAGAGCCAAACCGTTAGCGAGATATCAAACGTCGGTGACAAGATCTGGGCACCTAGCTGTGATGAAAAAATCAAAGTATCACAGCAATACAAAGCCAAAACATTGCAGCACTACTTACGTATCCATCAAGGACAAGAGAAGCAAGGCAAACCGAGCCAAGTGAAACATATCATTGACGCATACCAAGCTATTTAATAGTAGTAAGCACTAACTTTATCGCTTACCTTTAACACCGCCAATTCAATAAAAAAGCCGATAGTTCAGTGAACTATCGGCTTTTTTGATGCTATCTGTTTCGTTTGAGGTTACTGCTCTTGTTTCTTATGAACTGCATCAAGCCCGTCAATCGTTTCAGCCTCACGGAGCGTATCAACCCCATAAACGGTATCAAGATAGTCGTCTTTCTCTTTCCACGTGTTATTCAACCAACTGTGGAAACGGCGCTTAAACGCTTTGTCTTCAAAGTAATTGCCGTTCACGTTCTCATCCATCGGATGCAATTTAATACGCACCACGACCTTGGTCATTTTGCCTTTTAGCATGTCTTCAAACGGAGAAGTCTGGTTTTCTGGATAAGCCAGAGTGACATCAACAATACCATCTAAGATTGGGCCCATTGCCGATAGAGCAAATGCTACACCACCAGTTTTAGGCTTCAATAGGTGTCGGTAAGGTGTTTTCGCGGTCGCCAGTTTCTCGTGATTGGCACGCGTCCCTTCAACGAAGTTAACCAAGGTTGTCGGCGCTAGCTTGAACTTAGTACACGCTTTGTTGATTGCATCGAAATCATCATTACGACGTTCTGGGTTACGCAGCAAAAACTCACGCGAGTGACGTCTCATGAAGGGCATATCTAGCCCCCAACACGCCAACCCAACAAAAGGGACATACAGCAATTCGTGCTTAAGGAAGAACTTAGTCATCGGCATCTTATCTTTCAAGATAGAAGACAGAATAACAATATCTGCCCAGCTCAGATGATTCGACATCATCAAATACCACTGTTTAGTCGAGATATCTTCCCCACCTTCCACTTGCCACTCGATGTCGTTGTTCACGTTCAACATCCAAAGGTTGAGCGAAGCCCAGCACCAAAATGTGAAGTTAGCTAAACGAGTACACGACTTCTGCACAACAGAGATTGGCAGAATCAATTTGATGAGGCCAAAGAAGCTCACGGTAAACGCAGTCATTGCGGTATTGATGGTCACGAACAATACGTTCAAGGCCATACGAAGATTATCAAGCATAAAACACGGCTATATTGAGATCGAAAGCCGCCATTATACTCATCTGCAAAATATTCTCTTCAGTAATTGATTGAATACCCTAGGGGTCAAACCACTGTACTAATTTTGCTCGTATCCAAAGACTAATTCATCGTTCTTAATCAACAAAACCAGCATCAAAAAACATCAATAGCGTCATTTAGACTCAAAGCTAAATAAGTCTATTTGACACAATTCCAAATTATTTTTACGACAAACTTAGTATTGATAAGCATTCTCATTATTGGCATGGTACATGCAACTCCAAAATGTAAATAGTTGAGTATCCTTAATGAGATAACTTCTCTACGTAAAGGTGATGATATGACAGATATTCCTCATGGTTTGGTAACCGGTAAAGTCTTAAACAAGACGGAATGGACAGATCAACTGTTCTCACTTCAAGTCAGTGCTCCTGTCTCTCCCTATCAGGCGGGTCAGTTCACGAAACTTGGCTTGCCTAACAGTGAGGATGAGTTCGTAAGGCGTGCCTATTCCATGGTAAACGCACCAGAGCACGAACAAGGTCATCAACATCTGGAGTTTTTGATTATTAAGGATCAGAACGGTCAGCTTTCACCTCAACTTCATGAGTTGAAGGTGGGCGATGACATCTTTGTCGGCAAAGACCCAAGTGGCTTTATGACCTTAGATGAGATCCCAGAGATCGCCGACGATCTATGGATGCTTTCAACCGGGACCGCGGTTGGGCCTTTTATCTCAATGCTCGAAAGCATGCGGATACAGCAGCAAAACGGATCTGAATCTGAAAAAGTCGCCTCGTTCAAAAACCTTGTACTGGTTCATGCGGTAAGAACAGAACAAGACCTGACTTATCGAGACCGTATCGCTCAACTCGTTCATAACTACCAAGGGAAACTACAATATGTGCCAATTATTTCTAGAGAATCAGTCACCGGAACTTTGCGCGGACGAATCCCAAGCTTGTTACTTGGAGGCGACCTTGAGCAAACCGCGTCTGTCGCTTTCAATCAAACCCGCAGTTTTTTCTACCTTTGCGGCAATCCGCAAATGGTTCGTGACACGAGCGAAGCGCTAACTAGTTTAGGTTTCGAGAAGCACTTACGCAGAAAACCCGGTCAATTCAGCAGCGAGAACTACTGGTAAATAACAACCGCTACCACTTATACCGAAGCACAGAACAGTTAGAGAAGAGGTTTTATATGAGTCATCTACGTATTCCGTCACACTGGAAAATTCAACGTTCCACTCCATTTTTCACCAAAGACAACATACCAGCGGCGCTTCTCAACCATCACAATACCGCTGAAGGCGTATTCGGCCAGATTTGTGTAATGGAAGGCACGGTCACCTTCTACGGTTTTGCCAATGCAGAAGCGGCAGAACCAGAAAGTGTTATCACAATCGAAGCTGGGCAATTTGCCACAAGCCCACCTCAATATTGGCATCGAGTAGAGCTTAGCGACGACGCACAATTCAACATTAACTTCTGGTCTGAGAAAGAGACCAAGAAGATGTTCAACACCCGAAAGTAAGATCCATTCAATATTGATGAACTTATAAGCAAGCTGCCTCGTACTGTGATTTTTAATGTTCAAGAACTGAAGAAAAAGACCAAATAACCATAGTAATTACAATGACTAATGGTGATAGACAAGAGAAAAAAACTCTAGCACACTGAACAGAGTTATTAGTTTTAATCCCGTTTCAGAGAATGAATCAGTGGGTTATTTATATTTTAGGTAAGAGAGGAAGCCATGCTCAACATTGCTTTTTTTAGCTCAAAATCATACGACGAAAAATCATTCGAACTGGCAAAAGGCGAGCTCAACGCTGAGTTTCATTTTCACGATTTTCGACTCACTACAACAACAGCAAAAATGGCGCACGACAACGAAGTGGTTTGTGCGTTTGTAAACGACGACCTATCGCGAGACGTGTTAGAGATTCTTGCACAAGGCGGCACAAAGCTGATCGCGATGCGCTGTGCGGGCTTTGACAAGGTCGACCTAGACGCAGCCAAAGAGTTTGGTCTGCAAGTGGTTCGCGTTCCGGCTTACTCACCAGAATCGGTAGCAGAACACACGGTTGGCATGATGATGTGTTTGAACCGTAAACTACACAAGGCATACCAACGCACTCGTGATGCGAACTTCTCTCTTGAGGGGTTAGTTGGCTTTAACTTCCACGGAAAAACAGTCGGTGTGATTGGCTCGGGTAAGATTGGTCTAGCGACAATGCGTATTCTGAAAGGTTTAGGCATGAACATCCTATGCTACGACCCATACCCAAACCCATTAGCTGTTGAACTAGGCGCTAAATACGTTGAACTCGACGAGCTTTACCAAGAGTCTGATGTGATTTCTCTGCACTGTCCGATGAGTAAAGAGAACTACCACTTATTGGATGCAACGGCATTTGAGAAGATGAAAGATGGCGTGATGATCGTCAACACCAGCCGTGGTGAACTGCTTGATTCAACCGCTGCTATCGAAGCGCTTAAACAGAGTAAGATTGGTGCGCTTGGCCTTGATGTTTACGACAACGAGAAAGAGTTGTTCTTCCAAGACAAATCTAACGATGTGATTGTCGATGACGTATTCCGTCGCCTCTCTGCTTGTCACAATGTATTGTTCACAGGTCACCAAGCTTTCTTGACCAAAGATGCGCTGTTCAACATCGCCAATACAACGCTCACCAGTGTTGATGCCTTCTTTGCTGGCAACACCAGCGGTAACGAACTCGTTTAATCGCTAATTGAGTTAATAGCAGACTGAGTTAAAAACAAACTAGGTCTACAAATACAAAGCCACGCTATTCTGAAGTGAACAGCGTGGCTTTGTCGTTTATCCAGTATCCTAAAAACGTTCCTAGACGCAGAAATGACAATCTTCGGTGTCTAAACCATACACGCCTTTTCGAATGGCAAGGTGCTCTTCACCCGCTTTAATGCCCATCTCGTAACCTGCATTAAGAGTACTTTGATCCATAGTTAAACGCTTTACTGCGAACGCTTCTGGCGGCGCTATCACTTTAATGGTCGCATCTTTGGGTGGGTTACGAATGAACTCCAAAGACTGATTGTAGTTGTCGGCACGCACCGCCATCGACTCAGCAATATTTGGGAATTTCTTTAGTAGTTTTTTCAGCATCCATTGATGCTTTTGAGGCTTCATTCGGTAACTTAAAGGATGAGAAAGAATCACCGTAATGTCTCGCGCACCACGACGGTATGCTTCGCGCACCGGAATCGAATCCGCGACACCACCATCGGTATAACACCCACCAGAGAAGCACGGTGTTTCTCGGTAAGCAATAGGCAAAGCGGTGGTTGCTTCCACCACGTTAGAGAGGTTTTCTGGCTTGATATGATAGTAGTCCGCACTGCCCGTATCGACATTTGTGACAGCAGCGATGAGTGGGATACTTGAAAACAGCTCACCACAATCGAGCGGATAACGTTGATTGGATTCGTTCCATAACCACTTAACGTCTACCAAGTTGCCGCCCTTGGCAAAGCGAGCAGGGTTAAAGAAGGTCTTATCCGTCGCCATTGTGGTGATCACATCATAGCTGCGTTTTGGTGCATGAGATAAGTAGCCAACCAGATTCGACACACCTGCAGATACGCCGATGGCAAAATCATAAGGACGGAAATCGTCTTGCATAAAGGCGTCTAAAACTCCGGCAGCAAAAATGCCTCTCATTGCTCCACCTTCAACGATTAATGCGCTCTTATTCATCTCAAACTCTTCTACTTTATAAACTGATAGCTACAGAATAATCCGATCGCTCTTACAAAGATAATGGGATAGATTTATCAATTCGATAGGTAAAAACTATCAATGTGGATTGTTATATTTTTCAATAATTTAGGGTTGCTTAATAAACAGCGAGATCAAAAAAGGCCATCGAGTAATTCACTCAACGGCCTTTCAATTAACGAATCAAGATAATTGATTACGACTTAAATTCGCTCACGTCGATTTCAAGCAGTTTACCAATGCCTTCACCGTATGCAGGGTCGGCTTTGTAACAGTGTCTTAGGTGACGCAGTTGAATCTCTTTTGGTACGCCGCCTAGGTTACGAGCAGTGTTATCAAACAGAATCGCTTGCTTCTCTGGCGTCATTAGGCGGAACAAGTCACCCGGTTGCGAGAAGTAATCTTCATCTTCGCGGTGATCCCAGTGTGCTGCTGCGCCATCTAGGTTCAGTGCTGGTTCAGCGAAATCTGGCTGCTCAGCCCATTGACCTTCGTTGTTTGGCTCATAACCTAATGTGCCACCGAAGTTACCATCGACACGCATCGCGCCATCACGGTGGTAGCTGTGTACTGGGCAACGAGGAGCGTTCACTGGAATATGCTGATGGTTAACACCCAAACGGTAACGTTGTGCATCACCGTAAGCAAACAGACGACCTTGTAGCATCTTGTCTGGCGAGAAGCTGATACCTGGAACCACATTCGCCGGGTTGAATGCCGACTGCTCAACTTCAGCGAAGAAGTTTTGTGGGTTACGGTTTAGCTCGAATTCACCCACTTCAATCAACGGGTAATCTGCATGAGGCCAGATCTTAGTCAAATCGAACGGGTTGTATGGAACCTTCGCTGCATCCGCTTCTGGCATCACTTGAACTTTCAACGTCCATTTCGGGAAGTCTTGATTATCGATACTGTCTAGCAAGTCGCGTTGGTGGCTTTCGCGATCGTCACCGATCACTTGTGCCGCTTCTGCATCAGAAAGGTTCTTAATACCTTGCTGAGATTTGAAGTGGAATTTAACCCAGAAACGTTCGTTATCAGCGTTGATGAAGCTGAACGTGTGGCTACCAAAGCCGTGCATGTGACGGTAAGTCGCAGGGATACCACGGTCACTCATTACGATAGTAATTTGGTGCAGAGCTTCCGGAAGAGAAGTCCAGAAATCCCAGTTGTTTTTCGCGCTACGCATGTTAGTGCGTGGATCACGTTTCACCGCGTGGTTTAAGTCAGGGAACTTAAGAGGATCACGAAGGAAGAATACTGGCGTGTTGTTACCCACCATATCCCAGTTGCCTTCTTCAGTATAAAACTTCAATGCAAAGCCACGGATATCACGCTCAGCATCGGCAGCACCGCGCTCACCCGCAACTGTTGTGAAACGTGCAAACAAGTCGGTTTTTTTACCTACTTCAGAGAACAATTTTGCCTTGGTGTATTTTGTGATGTCGTGTGTAACGGTAAATGTGCCGTAAGCACCTGAGCCTTTCGCGTGCATACGACGCTCTGGAATTACTTCACGATCAAAATGGGCCAATTTCTCCAAAAACCAAACGTCTTGAAGAAGTTGAGGACCACGTTTGCCCGCAGTTTGAACATTCTGGTTATGAGCAACAGGACAACCCGCAGCTGTAGTTAGTTTTTTACTCATCATCAATTCCTTATTACCTTTTAGGTGCAGCATCTTTGTTGCACCGCCACTTCTGTATGGTAGTTATTCATCACACAAAACCACGCAGTAACTAAGGATATAGAATAAGCTTGAATCAAAGTAAAATATAATCGTTTGTAATTATCGTTATCATGGACGAAACCTATCAATTTAATGATCTAAATCATAATCATTCAATATTGATAGTAATATTTACAACATAACAATCAACAAGTTACATGGCGCTATAAGTTAATCCCATGATTGATCGAATCTTATCAAAACTCGCTAATTTTGCGATATTTTGTGACCTAACCTTAAAGTCGCTGCAATATTTCTTGCCGTTCTCGTCAAGTTGATACCAGCCTCTTGTAGTATTTTTTCTAAGGTTTGAGGTGATCTCACGGTACCAAACAAGCTGCTCATTTCGCCGTAAAGTGCTTCTACTTCGGTGCCTAGAGATCCGGCAATTCCTATGGTTGGAATGCCCTGTAAGCTCGCACGCTTAGCAATGCCATAAGGCGTTTTTCCTTGCAGAGTTTGATTGTCCATTTGACCTTCGCCGGTAATCACAAGGTCTGCGCCTTTCAATACTTCATCAGCTTGCAAAACATCAAGCACCATCTCAATACCCGGTTTAATCTGCATGTTAAACAACAAACCAAGCCCCATTGGAGCCCCACCAGCCGCACCATAACCAGTACGCTTGTGAACAGAGTCATCACCTCGAATACAACCTTGAGATTCAGCAACTTGAGCAAAATTCTTAAGCGCCTTATCAAGCATCAAGACTTGTTCCGGTGTCGCCCCTTTTTGTGGGCCGAATATATGGCTAGCACCGTTATGACCACACAACAGATTATCAACATCGCACGCCACAATTAACTCGATATCAGCACAGCGTGAATCCAGACCTGTAAGGTCAATCGATGCTAACTCCGCTAACGCAGCGCCACCTCGGTTAAGCTCTTGCCCTGTATTATCTAACAGTGTCCCACCTAACGCTTGAACAATACCCGCACCACCATCATTAGTCGCACTGCCACCCAATCCAAGAATAATCGTTTGAGCACCCTGCTCTATCGCTTCTAATATTAGTTGCCCAGTTCCGAATGAAGAGGCAATCATGGGATTGCGCAGCTCTGGCGCTAGCAAATCCAAACCTGATGCCGCAGCAATTTCAACCAGTGCCGTTTTGTTCGGGTTGCTATCGGATGGCTCAAGCATCGCCCATTCAGCATTAACCAATGCGCCCAACGACCCTTCCACTTGATGTGTTCGCTTTTGCCCTGCTAAGCCTTGCAGTAACACATCCACAGTCCCTTCGCCGCCATCGGCTAAAGGCAAGGTCACGTATTCAGCATCAGGGAAGATTTCACGAAAGCCCTTTTCAATGCACGCCGCCACAGATACAGCCGATAAAGATTCTTTAAACGAGTCTGGTGCAATAACAATTTTCATACTGAGAGATCCAAAAGATTAGTAATTTTGATGAGTGCCCGATCCAAAAATGCCCCTATTGAAGATCAGCAAGCTAATCACTTAATAGGGGCAGTATATAAAGGTAAGCAGTATTAGTTAGTAACGGCTGTCTTTACTTGTGATTTCTCTTTGCTTTTTAGCCACACGAATACAGCACCTAGAACCGCAATTGGAATCAGTGGGTCGATCAACGTACCGCCTTTACCAAACACTAAGTTTAGAATCATGATGATGCTTGCACCAATCGCCCATGCGATAGTTGAAGACACAGACCAGATCTTAATTTGGTCAGCAAGTTCAGTAATACCTAAGGTACGGTTGATGATGTGGAAGTATGAATCGTTCAAATGAGAGAAGCCAACCGGACCTACCGCACATGCAAGTGCTACGAATACTGGGTCTAGACCTAACGTTTCAACCAATGGCAGCGTCATCGTTGCTGCAACCATCATTGATGCCGTTGCTGAACCTTGGATTAGACGAAGCATTGAAGCAATTGCGAGTGGTACCAGTAGAGGTGGAATACCGCTGCTCGCGATAGCTTCGGCTACTTGAGGGCCAGCACCTGATGCTTTAAGTACTGCACCCATTGCGCCACCACAGCCAGTTACCACAAGAATTAGACCTGTAGTAGACAGAGCATCATCCATAGAGCTAACCATGTCTTTGCGCTCAATATGACGAGTAAGACCGTATAGTGCCATAAGAACACCGATACCAACAGCAACCACTGGGTTACCAATCAACGAAATAACGTTGTGCATTGCAGTGTCACCTTGACCAACAAGCGTGTTGATTAGGATGAATACGATTGGCAGCAGAATTGGACCGAATGATAAAAAGTTACTTGGTAGCTCTCTGTCATCTGTTTCTTTCACTTTCTCAAGGTTTGCCCAATCAGCTTGGTTAGTAATCCATGTCTCACCATTTGGTACGCGGTAGTACTCGTTACCTACTCGACGAATATAAATCATAGAAAGAAGCATCATAGGGATAGAAACCATCAAACCCCATAACATGTATTCACCTAGATCTACACCCAGAATTCCAGCCACAGCAACTGGACCCGGTGTTGGTGGCACAAGGGCGTGAGTGATAAGCAAGCCAAGCGCTAGAGTCACACCTAGGCCAACCGCTGACTTACCCGTATCACGTGAAATTGCGCGAACAAGAGAATGCAAAATGATGTACGCAGAGTCACAGAAAACTGGTATAGCGACAAGCACCCCTGTAAAACCTAGTGCTAAGTCTTCACGACCTTTACCACACAGCTTTACAAACGTTTTTGCCATTCGAACAGCGGCTCCAGAGCGTTCGAAACACGCGCCCATGATAACGCCGAACGCGATGATCAAACCAATACCACCAAGCACGCCACCAAAACCAGCTTTAATTGCATCAATCAACTCTGTTGGCGCCATACCCGCAAAAAGACCCATTATGATACTTGCAATAACCATAGCAAGTGCGACTGGGATTCTCGTTTTAATAATCATACCCATCATGGCTAAGATGCCAATTACGATGCCTATCAGTGCTCCATCCATTTTTATATTCCTTTTGTCTCTTTCTTCATTTTTATGAAAATTGTAGGGTGGTGCATATAGGTGATATCGGGATCACCTATTGCACTTTATCGTTATGTGTTGGCTTACCTGTAAGCCGTGTTATCTAAATCAGTTTTTACTTTTATGGTTCGTTACATATAAACGCCATTCACACCGCGCTATAAATAACTTTTTACCCAGCCAAGCCCCTCTTCTGTCGTGCCTCTTGGGTTATATTCACAACCAATCCAACCTTGGTAACCTGAATCATCCAAAACACTAAACAAGTGTGGGTAGTTCAGTTCGCCTTCCGATGGTTCATGCCTTTCTGGTACAGAAGCAATTTGGATATGACCGGTATAAGCAGCCACTTCACGAATCAAAGTACTTAGATCACCATCCATGATTTGCGCGTGATAAAGGTCGAGTTGCAGCTTCACATTTGGCCTATCGACTAACTTAATCAGTTCGACAGCGTCACGTTGGTGAGCAACGAAGTAATTAGGAACATCACGGCTATTTAGCGGTTCAATCATCAATTCGATGTTATGCTCAGCAAACTTATCTGCGGCAAAACGAATATTTGAGATAAAGGTTTCAACGTGTTGCTGCCTCGTGAAATTCGCATCATGTAGACCCGACATCGCGTGAACTTTCTTGCAATTCAGCGCTTTAGCGTAAATAAGTGCCGTATCAACGCTGGCTTTAAACTCTTCTTCACGGCCAGGAATCGCTGCGAAGCCACGCTCGCCTGCGTCCCAATCACCTGGAGGCATGTTGAACAGCGCCTGTTCAAAACCAAATCTCTGCATTTTTGCTGCAAGCTCTTCGGCCTCAAATGCATAAGGGAATAGGTATTCAACAGCTTTGAAACCGGCTTGGTGTGCTTTTTCAAAACGCTCTAGAAATGGTACTTCTGTGAATAACATCGTTAAGTTTGCTGCGAACTTAGCCATTATTTGCCTCTCCCTTTTAAATCCATCACTTCTTCGTCCGTTAGGTAACGGATATCATTCCCTTTCAATAAGAATGCTAATTTGGCGGTCTCTTCTAGCTCTTCAGCGTTATCAACGGCATCAACAAAGTCAGTGCCTGTTACTACTGGGCCGTGGTTTGCTAACAAAAATGCTCGATAATCACCTGCTCGTTTTGCCAACTCTTCAGCGATTTGTGGGTCACCCGGACGTAGGTAAGGAATGACTGGTAACTCGCCAATTCGCATCACGAAATACGGTGTGAAAGCCTTAATCGCGTTGTTACGATCCAACCCTTCAAGGCAAGACAACGCGGTAAGGTAAGTAGAATGCAAATGAACAATGGCATTGCATACAGGATTATTACGGTAAATCGCTAGGTGGAATGCCGCTTCTTTAGAAGGCTTCTTACCTGAGATGTGGTTGCCATCGATATCGACAACCGACAATTCCTCAGCGACAAGGCGACCAAATGAAGAGCCTGTTGGTGTTGCTAGAAAATGCCCATTAGGTAATTTGATAGACAGGTTACCTGCACCACCAGTGGCGTAACCTCGTTCGAACATTGAACGAGCGAGCGTGACCATTTGCTCTCTTAACTGCTGCTCGTTCATCAAAACTTTACTCATTTGAATCTCGCTTATGAAAAGAATGATTGAGCTTTAGCGAAGAAGTTTTCATCACCAAAATTGCCC
This sequence comes from Vibrio sp. OPT18, assembly GCF_015163615.1. NCBI lineage: Bacteria > Pseudomonadati > Pseudomonadota > Gammaproteobacteria > Vibrionales > Vibrionaceae > Vibrio > Vibrio sp. OPT18. Next base: position 126,785 of record NZ_JADDYK010000041.1, on the reverse strand, counting down.
GATTTTAGCGCTAGTGATAGTTCACCTTCGACCGATTTAACCCAAGGCACACCTGGTGCGATTTGAGGACCAATATGAATACCTTTCACAGCTAGGCTTTGCGTCACGACGCCTGATGTTTCACCACCAGCAACGATGAAGTTTTTCACGCCATGTTTTTGTAGTTTGATAGCGAGTTGACTAAAAAATTGTTCAACGGCGTGGCTTGAAGCTTGTGCGCCGTACTCTTCTTGAATTGCTTTTAGTGCGGCAGCATCTGCGGTTGCATAAACCAAAGGAGCAAACTCGCCTTGGTTATTGGTCATCACCCAATCGAACACTTGATTGGCGTATTGATCATTGGTTAAGCAAGCCTTCACATCGATAGCAAAGTGAGGAGCAAGCTGCTTGTATACCGCAACTTGTTGGTTAGTCATCACTGAACAAGAACCAGAGAACACAACGGTTGGTGCTTTGACTGGGCTACCGGCATGTTTTGCATCACTTTGGTCAGCAAGATGTTCTGTCCAATTTTTAGCGATACCAGCAGCTAGGCCTGAGCCACCTGTGATTAGTTTCAGAGATTTAGCCGCTTGACCTAACGTCACCAAGTGCTCTGCATTAAATGCGTCTACCACGGCGTAGCGACTACCTTGAGCTTTGAGTTCGTTAAAACGAGCGGTAACCGCATCAGCGCCCTGTTCAATCGTTTGAAAGTTAACTAAACCGGAAACACCTTCTGATTGTGCGTCCATCATTCGAACCACACTTGAATCCGTCATTGGTGTAACAGGGTGATTACGCATACCTGAATCACTCAATAACTCACCAAAAACAAACAAGTGACCGTTGTAAACCGTGCGACCATTTACTGGCAATGCAGGGCAAACCATAGTGAAAGATTCTCCAAGTTCAGCCAAAAGTGCATCTGTTACGGGACCAATATTGCCCTCAGCGGTACTGTCGAACGTTGAGCAGTATTTAAAGTAAAACTGTTGGCAGCCTTGAGATTGAAGCCATTTAAGCGCAGTAACCGAATCCGTCACCGCTTCGTCAACTGGGCAAGAGCGAGATTTAAGGCTGATCACCACAGCATCAGCTGATGTGTCAAACTCTCCCGTTGGAATCCCATTCAATTGAACAGTGCGCATACCGTTTTCAACCAAGAAACCAGCAATGTCTGTCGCACCTGTAAAGTCGTCTGCAATAACACCTAATAGCATGATTATTTCTCCGCCTTTGAAGTATTTACACCTGGTAGATCAATACCTTGGAATACTTTAATCACTGCGCTGTCATCTTCTTGACCAAAGCCAGCATTGCTCGCGCTAACGAACATGTTAAGTGCAGCACTTGATAGCGGGAGTGGGAATTTCAGGTCTTGAGCGGTATCTGATACCAAGTTCAAATCCTTCACAAAGATATCAACCATAGATTTTGGAGAGTAATCACCATCGACTACGTGCTTCATGCGGTTCTCGAACATCCAAGAGTTGCCCGCTGCATTCGTAACAACGTCGTACATCAAATCAAGCGGAATGTTTGCGCGTGCGGCTAGTGCCATCGCTTCAGCGCCCGCAGCAATATGAACACCTGCTAGTAACTGGTGGATAATCTTAACGGTCGCACCAAGGCCGATGGCCTCACCGATGTTGTAGACTTTAGCTGCAGTTGCATCGAGTACAGGAGCCAATACTTCGAATGTACTTGTCGAACCTGAAGCCATGATGGTCATTTCACCGGCTTCTGCTTTTACTGCACCGCCGGACACTGGCGCATCCAGCATCACAAGATCATGTTCAGCAAGCTGAGCTTCGATTTGTTTCGCGTCTTCTGCTGAGATCGTTGCCGAGACCATAACTGGCGTGTTAGGTCTTAGTGCCGCCGCAAGACCAGTCTTAAACAGTACCGTGTTAACTTGAGCTGCATTCACAACCAATACCAAAACTGAATCAAGTTTGTCTGCAAACTCAACTGCACTTGTCGAGACCGCTTTTGCGCCATATTCACCCAAGGTTTCAAGCGCTTGCGGATTCAAATCGAAACCATATACATCAAGCCCTGCACGCACGCATGACTTCGCTGCGCCCATGCCCATAGAACCTAAACCGATAACACCAACAGATTGAACTTCATTCATAGCAAGATGCCTTTCACGTAATTATTGAACTCTAGATTTGTTAATTCTTGTTTATGTTTGTGATTATATGTGAAGCAATCGAATGCGACTTAGTGACAAGTCACACTTTTAACAAAAGTTAACATTTATGAGTAATTTAACCCTTTAGAGGCATTAGATAAGGGTAATTTCGGCAGCAATCACAGTTCTAATTGCTATTTCACAACAGATATTCACAGATATTCACAAAACAGCCAAAGATTGATAGGATGATGAAAAATAAGAATATAGAAGAAGAATCATGATTCCAGCGGAACGTCAGAGAACCATTTTGTCACTATTATCACACCAAGAAGTGATCAGTATTTCTGAGCTTGTTGAGCACTTAGAGGTGTCTCATATGACCATTCGTCGAGATATCGTAAAGCTAGAGACATCAGGGAAAGTGATTTCAGTTTCGGGTGGCGTTCAGCTGACTAAAGCACTTCACAGCGAATTGTCACACGACATCAAGGTAGAACAGCAAGCAAGCGAAAAAGCTCAAATAGGTCAACTAGCTGCTCAATTGGTTCCTGAGTATTCGACTATCTACTTAGACGCTGGAACAACCTCTTTGGAGATCGCTCACCAACTTGCAGGGCGAGATGATCTGCTTATCATCACCAATGACTTCGCGATTGCCGCGTACCTAATGAACAGCACACAATCTGAGATTTACCATACTGGTGGCAAGATTGACCGTGAAAATCAATCGAGTATTGGGGGCAAAGTAGCTGAGTTCTTGGCAGGGATGAATATTGATATTGCGTTTATCTCTTCTTCATCTTGGAATCTAAAAGGGCTCTCGACACCTTGTGAAAATAAGGTATTAGTCAAACAAGCCATTGTTCAAGCAGCTCATTCAAACTATCTGATTTCAGACTCAACCAAATACGGACGTATCGCTACTTTCCACGCCTTAGATTTAAGTGCGCTTGATGGCGTGATCACCGATATTGATCTTTCGAGTAGCGTGATTGATGAGCTTCAAGACAAAGGCATCAAGGTCATTAATTCGTAACGGATTCCTCATCAAATTTCAGGCTCACCAACCAAACATTCAGAGCCTGAATACCACAACTCCAAAACCATCTATTTATCTACTCGATAAAAATAATTCTTACAATTAAGCGTTTATATTCATCAATAATATTGGCGGCGAACGGCATAATAGCCGCGAATCCTTTTAACGAGTTTGGTTATGTTCTACAAGCGTCTTTTGGTATTGGCTTTACCGCTTACTTTTGTGTTTCCCATCCATGCTGAAACGTTTGGTGAGCGAATGGCGCGCATCGAACAAGAGAATGTACTGGCGAAAACCATGAGTGAAGAACAAGTTGAGTTGATACAAAAAGTCGTACAGACCAACCACTGCGCTAAAGTGGCGTTAACTCATCACCAACGTATTTTGGGGCAATATAAGGTTGAGACGTCTTCTTCGGAGTTATTCGTAAAATGGCGTCAACTCGGTAAGCGGTTAGACGCTCAATACGAGACAGATTACCCCGGCTACCCTAAGCACGCTTTTCAGGAGTACCTTGCGGCTTCAAGTAAAGTTGATGGCTACCTTTTTGCTCTAATCGACAATGGCTTGAACGAGCAATCGTGGATCGCCAAAGAGTTTAAGCAGTGTAAAAAGAATAAGCTGATATCCCGAACCTAAGCTCTAGTCTGCTCTGGTTCGAGAGAGATCATTCGCATTGGTCTTAATAAAGTAAGAACCGCCCTTCATAACCGCCAATTTCGATTTCACTCACATAGTCACCAACGTGACCGTTAGCATCAACAGGTTTCATTGGGACATCCAGCGTAATGGTGAGTTTTGCCGCGTCATAAAAACTCGGATTCTTACCGTGGAAATCCGTGCGATACAACACACGACCATTGCTGAACTCTCTCGCTAACACCATGTCTTCAGGGCCACCAGCGACCACCTGATTTTCAGATTGATACATAAAGTACGTAAACGTCGGCAGAACGTGAGTCATACCATGGGGCAGATCAGCATGCACCATTTCGTTCATTGAGGCATCGCCAACGATGGTGTAGTCAGCGGGCTGAGGTGTCGTTGTCGATAGCATCAAAGGAATAGGCTCAAAGCCTTGTGGGATACGATGACTCGGCTCTCCCAAATCAACGGCCAATAACGAACTGGGTTGATAGGCAATGTTTTTAGGGACACCGCTTTGCCAGAAAGTGTCAGCCGTCGTATTGCCACTTCCATAGACGTAACCATTGTTCCACTGATTAAAGTAGCTATGTTGAGCGTGTCGATTGAGGTGGTAGATCGCTAGAGTCGAGTATTGGTCTTGCTTCCAATTCTCTTCACTATTTCCAAGATACTGAACTCGCCCATAACGCATTGTCGCCTGAAAAATAACACTTTGTCCATTGTAGGCGAGCGCAGAATTATCCCAGAATTTAGAGATCCCCGAGTAACCACTAAACCCAGTAGACGGAAAAATGTAGTGCTCGCGTAAATACAGAGATCCCGCCTCGCTAAGATGAGCCTGTCCATTTCGACCCAGCAAGTTCGCGGTTCCGATGTTCAACCCAATTGACGCATCACTTTCTAAAGCAGATAGATTTTTCAGAAACGCTGAAAATTGTTGTTTATAGAGATCATCCGCTTGATTCGAACCCGCAACTGCTCCTAACTCTTGAACATGCCCGCCAGAATGAACATAGAACTGGTTCGAACCAATGAGTTTATTTGTGTCGTCGTTGTACGCACCATTCAAACCTTGGCTTGCCCAGCTTTGCTTGTAGTAGCGATGAATAGCAGATAGATAATCCGCGTTTGCGACGTTCGTTAGCGACCAAGATGAGCTAGCGCTCCACATTCGACCAAATGGCACCACTCTTGATTCCCAACGAAAACGCGCTGTTGCGTTCTTATTGGTTCGATTTCGATACTCGCTTGGCGACAAGTAGTTATCGCCATCTAGGTCTGCAGACACATCAAAACCGCGGATTTTTCGCCATTGGCTGATAGCATTGCCGTCCGGCGTTGTAGTCGGAGCGTCGGTTAATTTGACGGTTGGAAAACTGTTTTTGAGTTTTACTTCTTTTAAACGCGGCCTGTCGTCGGCGTTCTCACTTTGCCAACGAACTCTCACAACGTATAAGCGCCCACCATCTCTCAAAAAGGTGGAGCCAAAATACTGGCCGCCACCATAGCTCGCACCACTGCCATCATGAGTTGTGGCTCTTACCCAGTTATCCGGAAGGTTCCAGATCACCGATTGGTTTTTGGTCATATTGAGCGTTTTGTCTTTCTTTACATCGAGCCTTTCCCACTGTGAAACCCTACCCTGAGAATCAATAGCTGTTGGGTATTCAATCCAAAATTCGCCGCTGCCAGCAAACTGTGAGAACTTAAAGGTCAGCCGTTCGAACTGCTCAGCATGATAGACATACAAAGCCCCACCCTGTTCGAAATTCTCAAACACATCGGCATCCCACGGAGGCTCTTGATACAGCCAAAAGCCAGCATGGTCTTCACTGGCTGTATAACCCAAGATCATAGGTTTTCGGTTTAACAGGGTCTTTTCGCCATGAGTTTTATCAACTTCGGCAATGACAGTATCTTCAGAAAAGTGCAGGAAATAGTCTTCGAAATTGAGGCCTTCTAACTCAGCTTGGTTACGGATATCGTTCTCCAACCAACCCGAGTTCATCGCCATGACTTGGTTGTACATATAACCAATTGTCGTGGCCCGCTCATTATCGGCTTTGTCGGCATAAGCTCCGAACACAATATCACTGTTGGTAATTTCCCAATCAATGACAGCATTCGCAGATAGTGGCGAGCCCGATAGATCGACACCCGCTTCATGTTGCCCTGGCAGCACAACTGCTGTACCAACAGCAAAAGCGTAGCCAGCGATTAAACATGACGGTATCAGTGCGAGCAGCCCAGAAATGTAGGTTTTCATGATTCAAATTTCCTAATCGATACTGCCATGCCTTAAATCACAAGACGAAAAGTCAGCCAACTTACGTGTCAATTTAGGAATCAAAATACGAAAAAAGTATCGACTACATGGCTCTATTGTTCAAGTGCTCGTCTGTCTTGTTTCATCGGTGGCAAGTAAAACGAGCAAATGCCGATTCAAAATCAATGCATTAAGGAAAAGGTAAATTTTTGTGATTTTAATTTTATTTGGAAACCAAGTATCTCCGGCTGACGAGAAATCCGCTCAGATTTTCTCAAAATGAGAATAATACGGTTTGGAAGATGGGAAGTTATCAGAGCCTAGAACTCAGAGCATGACTTGGATTTGCTGTATCGAATCTCAGTTTGAGCGCCACAATGTTGAAACTCAATTTGGATAGGCTAGTCTCGGTCATCTAAACAAGAACGATGACAACAGAGAGTGGTAAATAAAGCGATGTACGTTGACTATCATAAGCGGCTTGTTCCCGTTATACGCTATTTAGAGAAGCACTTTAACGATCCGCTCAACTTGATCGAAGTCGCGGCATTAGCTAACTTTTCACCCTACCATTTTCATCGTACTTTTAAGGCCGTTCAAGGCGAAACGCTTGCTGATTTTATCAGACGATTGAGACTCGAAGCGGCAGCCAACGATCTCTTCAAAACCAAGCAACCTATTATTAATATTGCACTAGATTACGGCTTCTCATCGTCTCAAAACTTTGCCAAATCCTTCAAGCAACACTTTGGCGTTACGCCTAGCGCATTTCGTGATTGTGAAGACTACCAAGCTTTCGGTGAGTTAACTCGAAATAGCAAGATTGGACACACGTTGCGCAAGAATGGAAACGATGCAGTTACGAGTAATTCATATACTGGCTCCGAACTTTCAACATGGAGTAAGACAATGAAAACGCAACAATTCGAATCATCAAAATTGGCGTATGTGCGAGTAACAGGCCCTTATGGAAAAGGGTATGAAGAGCCTAGCGGCCGCCTTTATCAGTGGGCAGAAATGAAAGGATTATCAGGCAACACCTGCATGTTCATTTACCATGATAACCCAGAAATCACACCGACAGATAAGTGCCGAACAGACATTTGTTTAATGGTTCCAGAGGATGTCGAAGTACCCAGCGGTATCGAGCTAAAGGACTTTCCCGGTGGGCAATATGCGGTGACGAGACAAACGATCACCGAAATCGGCCAATATGCCAAAGCTTGGGATGATTTAATGAGTAACGTCATTGAGTCCGGTATTGAAACAGACGATCGACCTTGTTTTGAGCTTTACCACAGCTACGATCCGCAAACTCAACATTCAGACGTCAGCTTCTGTACCGCAATTAAATAACGACAATCAAAGCCTACCTCGCGTAGGCTTTCTTCTCTTCGGTTCGCTTGCCAACGGCTTTGTTGATTAATTAAGTTTATGGATAGCGACATCTCGTTTCGTAGATTTTTAGTCAATCAATGAGAACAAATACTAGTAGATACCAGTAATGTCATAACCCAAACGGATTTCATCCATCGCTTGAGGCTCGAAGCACTTTCCTAACGCGTACAGTAAAAAACATCACCGCACATGCGGTATAGAGCTTACCTACCCATAAGCCGATATTGATCAGCTGAGTTTCTTGCTTAATGAGACGTTGATACTCAGTATCAGAGAGGTAAGGATCGTCAAAGAGGACAACGTTAATCCCCCACATAAACCAAACAGACCAAACGACACTTCCTACTAGCAGCCACAGAGCTAGTATCAAAAATTGCTCGAACACACCTAGCAGTGTGTTCTTGTTAAGCGAAATTTGAGCTTTATTCATTTCACGACCTTTTTATCACGACACAGTTGAGGGATTCTAAAGAAGCAAGAGCACTAAAGCCTCTTGTTCCACTTCCCTTGATGGTCACGGTCGCAGTTTTCTTGCGTATCGTAGCTCACATGCTTATCGATATTCTTCAGTTGAATTCCAACTTGATTGAACGCTTGTTGGATAGCCCCTGAGACACTTTGCTTGCCTTCACCACTTAAGAAGTTCGTTCTATCCTGATTGGTATCGAATACACAGACAATTTTCAAACTTTGCGGAAAAGAGGAGAAGTTGACCGAGTGAGTCACCCACAAAAAACCATCGAAGCCTTTTAATGTGTCTTCACAAACGTCAGTTAACACGTCTCTGATTTGATTCTCGATTTTCTTGTCTGATTTACGCATGCGGTAAAGGTCCTATTTAACACCTTAAAAAATGAGGTTTTTCGGTCAGTTTCGTACTACCTGATATTGGACACTGTGGCGGTTTCAAATGCAAAGTATTTATTGGGAGAGTCGACTAGAAGATATAGAGGAAACGCCTCATGTTTGATAGCTTACGAGGCAATCAAACATGAGGCGAATATAGAATTTACGACGATGTTAGCTCGCCGCTTGTTCCCAATCAGTCAGTAACTTCATGATCACACGAGAGTCTTGGTGGCTCGCCATTGGCGCAGCAAGTTGTGTGTCACCTCGCTCAACCGCTTGGCGAATATTACGCACTTGATAATGGAAGCCATCACCTTGCGCTTCGACTTTCACTTCACGGGTCGACGTTTCATAGATCTCTACCGTAAACGTGTTGTCTTCGGTCGGTAGCCATGGGTTGGTGTCGAGTGTGATACAGCCTTTGCTACCTAAAATCGTGAACCCATGCTTTAAGCCGTGGTCTTCCGCGGTGTGGATTTGCGCGGTAAAAACGGTCGTTGAAACGCATCATTGCCGATGATTCACAGATATTGCTATCTTGGCCTCGTCGACCGATTACTGAGATCTGCACATCATCGAACACGCTCTCGCCAAATTGCTGCTGCGCAACAGAATGAATCAGCGACATTGGGTAACAACCTAAGTTGTACAACGCGCCTTTGCTCGCAGGGTTAACGAACTGGTCAATCGCCGCAACGTAGGAACCTTGGATCGAGCGCACTTCGCCAATCTCACCTGTCGCCAACTCTTGATGAAGCTTAGCGATGAGCGGGTGGTTTAGATACATCAAACCTTCTGCGAAGAATATACCCGCTTCTTTTACCGCTTGCAGAGCTTGCTCGGTTTTTTCCATATCAACCGATAACGATTTTTCACACAGGATCGCTTTGCCTTTTTGAGCCGCTTTAATCACGTATTCGTGGTGAACGTGATTTGGTAGAGCGATGTAGATGATGTCGACTGACTCATCTTCAATCAGGGCTTCATAGCTGTTGAAGGTTCGTGTTGGTTGGTATTGGGCTGCAAACTCGTTCAGTGTTTTCTCTGTGCGCCCTGCGACGGCATACAACTCGCTTTGTGCATCGCCTTTGATCGCATCCGCCATTACGCCTGAGATAAAGCTGGTTCCTAGAATTCCCCATTTCATGGCTTACTTCTCCTGATCTTTTGATTCAAGCTGAGTTTCGAACGCTTGAACTAATTCGGTAATATCACGCTCAATAAACGCTTGGGTATGAGGCATACCGAAGTGCTGATTAATCGCTTCACGGTTTGTGTATTGCTCTAGCAAGATCACGCGGTCGCTTTGGTTTTGATCATAGGTTGCAATTGCTTGTAGGCAGCCCGGTTCACTTTGCATGTCTAAGCAAAACTGTTCGATGGCTTCTACTGCAGCATCACGTTCAATGTTCGTTTTTATCTTAAGTTCGGCAGTAACAAAGATGATTTCGTTTGTTTGAGGCATTTCACGCTCTTATTTTAGTTAATTATCGGTTTACCATTAATATAATTAACCCCTAATAATTGATAAACTCACCTTTTGTTTATTGTTTATCAACCAAGAGTGTTCAATGGATAAGTTAGCCAGCATGAAGGTCTTCGTTTACGTGGTCGAGCAAGGCAGCTTTCGCAGTGCCGCCAACCACTTCAACTTGTCGGCAACCATGATCAGTAAACATGTCCACCACCTTGAAACGAGCCTCAACTCTCAACTGATTCATCGCACCACGCGTAAGCAGTCTTTAACCGATTCAGGTCAACTTTATTATCGAGAATGTAAGCGAATTCTCGAAGACATCAGCAACGCTGAAAACCTGATTCAAACCTTGGAAAACCAGCCACAAGGGACGGTAAAGATAAACTGCCCGGTCACCTACGGGAACAAGGTGCTTGCCCCGATTGTGGCTAAGTTCCTCGCGCATCACCCAACGATTAATGTCGAACTCGTGCTGAACAACGACCTTGTCGATCCTTATTCATCCGATATTGATTTGATTGTGCGCATCGGTGACCTGTCTGATTCAAGTTTAGTCGCCAGATACTTAGGGGATTATGAGATGTGTTACTGCGCGGCTCCTGAGTACCTTAATCAACATGCTGAGATTCGTGTGTTGGAAGACCTTGCACAACACCCATCGCTTGGATTCAGCTATAGCAGCCGTCGTGATGTGAATGGTCGTGATACTCAACTACGTAATAATCAAAACAGTGAGTCGCAACTCCTAGCCCCTCAGAACCACCAAGCAACACTTAACGCGGGGAATAAAGGGCAAGTACGTTTGATGTCAAACAATGGGGATGTGTTGCGATATGCTGCCCTGCAAGGTGTGGGCGTGTTGTTACAGCCGACTATCTTAGTTGCCGAAGAAATTGAGCGTGGAATGCTATTGGAGATCTTGCCCGGCATGGCACCTTTCCCTAAGCCGATTCACTTGCTCTACAAGACCAAGCAACTGTCGTTGAAGAACCGAACCTTTGTCGAATTCTTGTTAGCCACTCTTTCTGAGTAACTAAGCGCTTTCTAAACAACAAAACCGCTAGACTGTTTGCCAATGGCTCATCAAGCGTTTGCCAAGATCAGAGGGCGTGGTGTTATGGACGACCATCTCATCACATTGGTTGAACACCATGAAGTGTTTTAGCTCATCGCATAAGGCATGAACGAATGATTCATGATTTTTGATTCGCTCTTCCACAACCAAGTTGCGAATATTAAGTAGGCCGCTCTTCCTGTCGACCTTGCAATCCATTCGTGCCACCAGCTCACCTTGCCACAGAATCGGCAAACTAAAGTAACCAAACTGCCGCTTCGCCTCTGGAACGTAGCACTCTAGAAGGTAATCAAAGTTGAACAGTGATTGCATTCGCTTTCGTTGAATCAACAAGTTATCAAACGGAGACAGTATCTTTAATTTAGTTCGAGAAAGAGGCTGATTCAACAGCTCAAAAGCATCCGGCAACACATAATAATCCGAGCCTTGAACATCCACTTTCATCAACTGCTTATCTTCAAGCATCCGCTGGAGTGTTGTCTGAATCAGAGGTTTTGTGTTCTTGAGTAGATAGCTCATTTCCGACGCTATTCCCACACCATTAGCTTCTAAATAACGCGTAATTAGATGCTCGATGTACTCTTGTTCCGTTGGTTCTGAGGTATCAATAGCACTCGGCAAAACTCGTTCGGTTAGGTCATACACCTTATGGAAGTTCACTCGGCTCGGCACCATTAAGTCACCTTGCATAAACAAAGTCTCTAGTGCCTGTTTGGCAGGTTTACCGCCCCATCCGCCGGGGTTTGGTCTATCCCCTTCAAAGTCTTTCGCCATTAATGGCCCTTCGCTCTCAATGCGTTTGAGAACATGCGCCATCAGTGCATCATCCTTTTTATACCAATGCTTAAGCTTACCGGTAGCAAACCCGTTCTTTCGATGCAGGCTGAAGCGGTAGTCGCGCATAGGCAGATAAGCAGCAGCGTGCGACCAATACTCAAACACTTCTCGACGCTCTAGCAGCTTGTCGAGATGATCAAGCTTGTAGTCTTGATTACGATTCCACAGCGTATGGTGGTGAGCTCGCTGAATCACAGAGATGGTATCAATTTGAACATACCCAAGGTTTTCAATCGCAGACAGCGTGTTCGCCAAAGTTCCTCCATTGCGTTGCTTTTTAGGTGGCAATTTTTGCGAAAGCAGTACAATTTTTTGCGCTTGAGCGAGTGACAATGATTCCATGTAATTCAGACTCTAATTGATACCAATAATCGGCTTATGATTCAGCAATAAGTTCTTGAAGAATTTGCTTGTACGTTTCGACCGTCTGCGCACCAGTGACCGCACTCTTGCGGTTGAATACCACGGTAGGAACCGCTGAGATCCCCATGCGTTGCCATTCAAACTCTTGCGCTTCAATTTGCTTCAAGTTATCGATGTTCTTTAGGCGTTTCAGTGCCTTCGTTGAGTCTAAGCCAACTGCTTCAAGTTCTTGCGCGATAACCTCAAGATCGGACAAATCTTTCTGCTCTGAAAAATGAGCAGTAAAGAAACGTAGCTTTAACTCAGTCTGTTTGCCATGCGCCAACGCGAAATCGAGCAGCACATGCAGGTGACGTGAATTGACCATTCTCATGCTGTCATAGAAATTGAAATCGAAACCAACCGCTTTGCCACGCGCCGCAAGCTGTTCGCGTGAACTTTGACTCTCTTCTGCGTTAGAGCCGTATTTTCTCATGATATGGTCACGCAGGTTTTCACCTTCTTGCGGCATATCGGGATTCAGCTCAAACGGCTGCCATTCAAGTTCAATTTGCTCCGCTAAGCCAAGTTCCGTAATGGCTTGCTCTAAGTTTTTGTAGCCGACCACGCACCATGGGCACATTACGTCAGAAATAATATCGAGTTGAAGTTTCTTGCTCATCGTCATTCCAAATATCGTTGATTAGGCGTATCCAATACAAGTTACACCATCTTGAACAATCGTTCAATCGAGATAAACACACTAGCTGCCAACAAAAAAGCCAACTCATTTTCACGAGTTGGCTTTGATAAAAATCGAATCGAGCTTAAGAGCGTTACGCTAGCAGCTTCTCTAGCACTTGGAACACACCCGCATCGACGTTACTTGGCGCGCCAAAACGAGCGATCTCTTTCAGCTTTGGATGCGCATTTTCCATCGCGTAAGAGTGGTAGCTCTCTTTAAGCATTTCCAAGTCATTCAGGTAGTCACCAAAACTCATGGTCTGCTCGTAAGTGAAGCCAAGTGTGTTTTGTAGGTGTTTAATCGCCGCGCCTTTTGATGCCTCAGCGTTCATCACATCCAACCAAATTTTCGCACTGACAACCACTTGGTAGTTCTCACCAAACTTGGCATTGATGCTCGGGTTTACTTTCTCTTGTGAACCGTCGAAGTGACAGATAGCGACCTTGATGAAATCGTCTTCTACCGCCAGTAAGTCTTCTACTTGCTCACGGCGGTGGTAGTACTTAGAGATCTCCGCTAGAGCACGCTCATCTTTGGTTTCAATGTATGCCGACTTCTTACCACATAGCACCACATGCGCGCCTTCAATAGCACGCGCTTCTTTAATGATCTCTTTGATGGCACCGGTATCTAGCAAGCAGCTGTAAAGTTCTTGGCCTTTGTGCATCACCAATGTGCCGTTTTCAGCAACGAACATCATGCGATCTTTTAGCGGGGAAAAGGTTTCCATCAAGCTGTAATACTGACGGCCCGATGCCGCAGCAAAAATGATGTCTTGAGCTTCTAGTCGCTCATAAAGATTGAAGAATTCTGGGTCTAACTTTCCGTGTTCATTAAGCAGAGTGCCGTCCATATCAGCAGCGATAAATTTGATGTTCTGTTGTGGCATTTCAGGGCTTACCTATAAGTAAAAATTAAAGTGTAAATTATGATTTTTCGTTATCTTGTGTAACGGTTCTGCGTTCGATTATATCGCTAGAGTAGCCAGTGAATGCAATGCTTTTCGATAGGCTTGTCTGTTTGAGTCTGACTTTGAATCAAGCTGACCAAACTCACTTCTTACAATAAGGCCTTCGATGAAGGTCATGACTGATTCACTGCGTAATTCAAGTATGGCAGTGTCTACTTCTTCGCCACCACTCACCACGTCATTAATAGTGTTCTTAAGCCAAACCTTGTGCAGTCGAGAGAGCGTTGCAATGTCATCTTCAGACTCTTTAAATTCAGCTAGCGCGTGCATGAACATGCAGCCTTTGAAGTCAGGTTGTTCAAACCATGCAAGGTGCCAATCTAACAGCGCATCGAGTTGGTTTTGTAATCCAGAAGTTGATGATAGTGCCGCTTCTAAACTCGACTCGAAACGCTGATGACGCCTTTCTAACACGGCTTCAATCAGCTTGGTCTTCGATCCAAAATGGCGATACATGGATGTTTTGGAAACCGCCGCTTCGTCTCGGATCATATCCACCCCCACAGCGGTATAACCAAACTGATTAAACAACGATTCTGCTACATCCAGAATCAAATCTTTTTTACTCATCGTTCATCAACCTCGACTCGCTCTGAAATCGTAGAGCTCAATTTCTCGTTGCAAGAAGTGTACAGATCTGTATCATCCAAATCAAACGGTACAGATCTGTACACATTCAATAAAAAACAGAAAACGAAGAGGAAACGATTATGATCAGCAAACTATCTGGTGGTGGAGCCCTTCCTCCGAAAGCAAGCATTAGCCAGCTTATTAAAGGTTTTATTGGCGGTACGCTGGGCATCTTAACCTTGTGTCTATTAGCCGAAAGTTCTGGGTTCCCGTGGTTAATGGCTCCATTTGGTGCGACGTGCGTACTGCTGTTTGCGGTGCCAACATCGCCGTTAGCTCAACCTAGAAACGTCATTGCGGGACACTTTATTTCAGCTGCTGTGGGCTTAATCGCGTTATATGGCTTTGGGGATTCTTATTTGACTATGGCTATCGCTGTCGGCTCATCCATCATGCTAATGCAATACTGTCGAGCGGTTCACCCACCCGCTGGCGCCAATCCGATTGTGATAGCTTTGGCAGGTACCGCACATGTGGATTGGATGTTCTTATTCACTCCCGTATTAGTAGGCAGCATCGCTTTGGTTGGTATTGGTGCGCTATTGAATAACAGCTATTCACAACAAAAGTGGCCGTTATATTGGTTTGGTTCATCCAAGTCTTAGTCCATTGAATTTCAATGATAAATATGGATTTTGACATCAAATTTAGAAGCAAATTGAAAGATCACATTGACCCTTATATAAAATAGGCTTACCATTAATCGTCTTTTAACGATTTGGAAAGCGAAACATCAATATGAACGAAGCTTGCTCTACAACTGGTGGCTGTGCTCTACCAATCGGACATGGTGATACCGAAGCTGAAAAGCAAATGGCAGCTCTAGCCAAAGCGCTCGCTCACCCGGCAAGAGTTCGTATATTGAGTATCCTTTCAACGCTAGAAAAATCGGGCGGCTGTTTGAACAGCGACTTGGTTAGCGAATTAGGTTTAGCACAATCGACAGTATCAGAGCACCTAAGAATCTTGAAAACCTCTGGCTTCATCACTGCTGAATCGATACCACCGAAAATGTGCTACCGCATTAATCGAGGTAATATTCAGCAATTTGAATCGCTAATCGACACCATTTTGAAATAGATTCATCGCGCTTAGTTTGTCGAATACAGAATAAACTAAGCGTATTTTTTTGTTTTTTAATATCGTTTTTCGACGATTAACGATAACAACCAAAGAGACAATATAATGAAACCAAAATTAGGTTTTCTCGATCGCTACTTAACGCTGTGGATCTTCATCGCCATGGGCATTGGTGTACTGCTTGGCACCTTGTTCCCACAAATCGAACAGTGGAACGAATCAATGTCTGTTGGCACAACCAACATTCCACTGGCAATTGGCCTTATCTTAATGATGTACCCACCTCTGGCTAAGGTTAACTACAACCTGCTAGGCACCGTGGTAAAAGATAAGAAAGCGATAAAACTATCTTTGATCATGAACTGGTTTGTCGGCCCAATTCTGATGTTTGTGTTGGCGCTAACATTCTTAGGCGATCACCCAGGTTACATGGTCGGCGTGATTCTGATTGGTCTTGCTCGTTGTGTTGCGATGGTTTTGGTTTGGAACGACATCGGCGGCGGTAACAAAGAGTACGGTGCGGCGTTGGTTGCCTTGAACAGTGCATTCCAAGTGGTGAGCTACAGCTTTATGGCGTGGTTGTTCATCAGCGTTCTTCCGCCAGTATTTGGTTACGAAGGCATGTTGGTTGATATCTCGATGATCGACATTGCACACAGTGTACTTATTTACCTAGGTATCCCATTCTTAGCGGGCTTCCTAAGCCGTAAGATCCTTGTGTCGATGAAAGGCGAGCAGTGGTACAACGAAGTGTTTATTCCACGTATCTCTCCAATCACACTGATTGCACTACTGGCGACTATCGTTCTGATGTTCAGCCTAAAAGGCGAGATGATTGTAGAACTGCCAATGGACGTATTGTTGATTGCGGTTCCACTGACTATCTACTTCACAGCGATGTTCTTCATCAGCTTCTTCATTGGTAAGAAGATGGGTATTGAATACGACAAGAACGCATCAATTGCATTCACAGCGACTGGTAACAACTTCGAGCTAGCGATTGCCGTTGCTATCTCAGTATTCGGTATCAACTCAGACCAAGCGTTTGCCGGTGTTATCGGTCCACTGATTGAAGTACCAGTGCTGATTTACCTAGTGAACGTAGCGCTTAAGATGAAAGACAAGTACTACAACGGTCAGACGGTTAAACCTAGCGTCTAGCATCTACGTCTACACCTAGAACTAGAACTAACAAAAAGCAGCATCACTTTGAACAGAAAGGCTCACACGTTAAACGGTGAGCCTTTTCTTTATTTAGTTTCGTCTAATAAGCCTTTCAATGCTTGTTCAAGCCAAAGTAATGCAGGACCTTTTGAGCGTGTTTTAGACAGAACAAGATCAACGGGCGGCGACCATGTTTTGTGATCGAATGAGACATTAATCTCCACTAAACGCTGTTTATTCAGCTCTTCTTCGACAAGGTGTTTGGGTAAGTATGCCCACCCAATATCGCTGCCGAGTACCATCTCTTTGATAACAATAAAGCTGTTTGACCACCACACCTTGCCGGCAATCATCGGAAACTGATCCATCACCTTCCCTTTGTCTCCCCTCAACACTAACTGACGATGTGGGAGTAAATCAGGGAGTTTCGCGACACCTGTTTTTGCGAGTGAATGACTTGGATGACACACAGCAATAAACGGTAAGTGACCGATAAAGCAAGGCTCAGAGCCTACATCAAAAGCCAAGTTGGTAAACATCAATCCAATGTCGGCTCTCTCTTCGATAATCAACGGATTGACCTCTGTCGTGGTACACGCAACCAGTTCAACTTCGGTCGCAGGGAATTGTTGACTGAACTGACTAAGGATCTTAGATAGGTTCGGGACCAATAGTGAATCATCTAATGCAATTTTGATGAGCCCCTCTTCACCGCTACCCATCGCACTAACCGTCACATTCAGATCTTCAACCTGCAGCACGATTGCTTTCACCTGTTTAAATAACTGCTCGCCCGCTTTGGTTAGTGAAGGCTTTCGAGTCGAACGATCAAAAAGCTCAACATTAAAATCTATTTCAAGATTACTGATGCCTTGGCTCACCGCCGACTGTACCTTACCCAAATGACGAGCACTGGCAGAAAATGACCCTAATTCAACGGCATACACAAACATTTTCAGTTGTTCAATGTTGTACATTCGGTTTCTCCCAAAACTTACCATCACTATATGTGATGCTAACTATCTTTATATTATCACTTAAGAAGATATTATCTAGCCAAGTCATTAGCCCATAGGCGGCTATTTAATCGTAAAGAGAGTTAGAAAAATGTCACATAAAGAACGCATGTTGCACATGGTGCTATTTGAATTGGTTGCTTTGGTTTTGATGGCAGGGCTTGCAACCTATATTACAGGAAACGGCGCAGGTGAAATGGCAGGCTTAGCGCTCGCAATATCATTGATAGCGATGGCTTGGAACTACGTTTACAACTATGGCTACGACAAAATTTACGGAGCTGACCGAAGCAAAAGAACCAAGAAAACACGTGTTCTGCACGGATTGGGTTTTGAGCTTGGCTTGATGACAGTGACTCTGCCTGTCTTGATGTGGGTTCTACAACTCGACTTCCTAACCGTACTGATCATGGACATCGGCCTAGTTATTTTCTTCGTACTTTACGCGATTGCGTTCAACTGGGCATACGACTCGGTTCGAGATCAATTGGTAGCGAAAGGAAAAGTGGCAGCTCTGGTTTAGAGCTGCACACATTGAAATAAAAAGGGGCTAACTGGTAATCAGTCATCGTAAAAAGGAGAATAAATACGATGACCACATAAGCATAGACGGACGGGTCACATATCAGTTAGCCCATGAGTTTACTCTAACAATCTAAGCTGTCATGCGCCTGACATGACAGCAGTTAAGTTTCGAAGAATCAGTGAGTGATGTAGGGAAACCAATCACTCACCCGATTTATTAGCTCACCATGAACAGAGGCACGTTGGTTTTGCTCAATAACCTTCTGGTAACGCCACCCAACATCTGTTGATGCATCTTCTTGTGAGCCAATGCGCCAGCCACTATCAAGTCAGCATCAAACTGCTCTGCATGAGCAAGGATCGCTTGAGGCGTTTTGATTCTGCCCTCTTTAAACGAAATACACTCCACTTCGATGTTATGTAGCCCCAAGTAGCGCTTCAAATCTTGTTGGTTAGGCTTTTTGTTGAGTGAACGCTCACTGGTTACCACCACGATGTTCTTTGCTTTTCTAAGCAATGGCATCGCGGCTTTCACAGCCCTCGCACCCGGATCATCGCCATTCCAAGCAATCATAATGCATTCCGGGTTAAAGCTTTTTTGCTCACGTGGCATCAGTAAGATGGGGCGACTGCCATGTTCTATCGCCACGTCAAAACTCACGCTACTTTTGCCATTAAGCGGTTTAGGGATAATGATTAAGTCAGACACTTTACCGCGCTCAGATACAACATCCGCTCGATAACCCGTTAGATTATGCCATTGGGCACTCACGTATTTATTGGCCTCATTCATCACTAGGTTATCACTGTCACACAACGGTACTTCGAGCTTGTCGCACAAGGTAGTGAACTCAAGTTCAGACTGGTTCATGTCTTCTGCAACGTAGTTATTCACTAACTGGTCGATACGGCTTAACCACTTACTCGGTAACAGTTGTCGCTCTTCTGGCATCAACTGTTGTGGGCTAATTTGAGCGTGTAACACATCCAAATGTGCACCAAAATATTGTGCAATACTCAGCGCGCCTTCTAACCTTTCAGCGGAGTTTGCCGTAGAAGCGAAGGGCATAATAATCGTTCGAATCGTCATAATTACTTTCCTTCTATTAACCAATTGGCCAAGGCAGGTTAACGGTTTCTTGTAGTAAGCCTATCGGCAAATCCAATACCATTAGGTGAGTCAAACCCAGTAAGAAACCGGTGGCAGCAACGGTAACCGATGCTGAACGCATCAAGCTCAACCCTGCTTTACTCATCAAGAACAAACAGAAGAACGCACTGATAGAAATCACATAGCCCACAAAGTAGCAACCAAGGATCAATGCGCCTAGCCAGTACAGGTAGTGCATCATGCTGATACTGTTGGTATCAAAGGCGTACCCTTGCTCATACTCATTATCGAAATAGACAGCATCGCCTTCTGGTTTGGTCAGCAGTTGGAATAGCACCACAGCAGATAGCACCCACATAATGCTGGCAATGATAATAGTGAACACACCACCTAAGAAGCTCTGTTGGTAGCCATCATAAATGCCATACATAAACGCGATATTGACCAAAGCAGCGAAGATAACTTGAGGCTTACGGTTACTGATTCTCACTGAAGGTTGAACCGTTTCGGTCGAAGTGTCTTGCGCTTCACTTTGCTTGTTTTTCTTGACGCTTTGACGCCACATGAAGAACAAAGAGAAAATTGTCAGCGCACCAATGATCATCACGCCAGGGCGCAGTAAGAACGCAGCACCATCAAACTGAACCGCTTGGTACAGGTAGGTTTCCATACCATTGGCCAATACAAAACCAATCAAGAATGCAGGGCGAGGCCAGTCGAAACGCTTCATCAGCACACCCAGCGTACCTATGCTTAATAGCGTGACTAAATCGCCAAGGTCGCGTGTTGCTTGGAATGCAGCGAAACAAATCACCATTACCATGAATGGGGCGAGCAAGGTGTAACGAACCGTGGTCAGCCTAGCCACCCAAGGTGAAATCAGCATACAAGCACCAGCACCAAACACGTTCGCTAATGCCAAAGACCACACGATAGTGTAAGTAATATCAAGATCAGTACTCACCATCGCAGGTCCCGGCTCTAAGCCAACTAATACCATGCCACCGAGGAATACCGCCATGCTACCAGAACCCGGAATACCAAATAACAGCGTAGGGACTAAACCACCACCCTCTTTAGCATTGTTCGACGACTCTGGCGCAATCACACCACGCACATCGCCTTTACCGAATTCAGGATCTTTCTTAGTGGTTTGCACCGCATGACCATAAGCGATCCAATCCACGACGCTGCCACCAAGGCCGGGAAGTGCACCAACAATACAGCCGATCACACTACAACGCACCGCGAGCCATTTGTTTTCCAAGAAGTCACGAACGCCCGCAGACCAACCCTTACCAAGTTTACTAGCATTGGCGATTGGCTTATTTTGACGAAGCAGATCGATAATCTCAGGAAGCGCAAAAATACCTAAGCCAACGACAACCAGAGGAATGCCATCCATTAAGTAGAAGTTGTCAAAGGTCATTCGATATTCGCCCGTTGCAGGGGCACTACCGACACTGCCAAGCAATACACCCATGCCACACGCCGACAAGCCTTTTACCAAGCTCTTACCTGCCAGTGCACCGACCATGCTCAAACCTAACAAGGTCAGCATGAACAACTCACCGGAACCAAAAGCGAGGATCACCGGTCGAGCTATCAACACAAAACCAGTCAGTATTACCGCGCCAAACAGGCCACCGAATAGCGATGACGTAAAAGCAGCCGATAACGCACGCGCCGCCTCGCCTTTTTTCGCCATAGGGAAGCCATCAAGCACGGTTGCTTGCGAGCCACTTGAGCCCGGAATACCCATTAATACGGAGGTGAATGTGTCAGAAGTGGGAATAACAGCAACCAAGCCGATAAGCATCGCTAGGGCTGAAATTGGATCCATGCCATACAGGAATGGAAGCAGTAGTGATAAGCCGGCAATACCGCCAAGCCCCGGAAAGATACCAATCGCGAGACCCAGTAACACACCACCTAACATAAAGGTGATGTGCTGGACGCTTAATATGGTTTCCAGTGCAGCAAAGAGTTCGTTAAACATCGTTGAATCCTTTCTATCATGAGACTCACTTTCGCTTCGTTTACCACCGCTTACCTATCCATGGATGTCAAAAGCCCTACGGTTCAATCCGTATAAGCCACATGCTTTTGGAATTTGGCGCTTACTTTTTTACGTAGCGATATAAAAGTTACGTACGCTATTGAAATTACGTAACAATATAAAAGTGAGATGAAAAGGCGTGAGCCACGATCTTGCGCCGCGGTCTCACTGCCAGTTACTACTGAGCGTTGTTAAAACTCATGTTTTCTTGGGCTTCTGGATAGCCTGTTTAGAAACGGGTGTTGTAGTTTGTGGTCAGCCAGTTTCTGACCCATTCAAGGTTGCTTTCATCAAGCGACAAAGCGGCGTTTAACGCTAACTGTGCTTGTTCGCCAGTCAATTGCGGGTAATCCCCCAAAACTTCGACTGCGCGTTTTTGAAAGTCGGGTTGAGAGACCAACTCAGAAGCCGATGCGCGCCATGCTGCAACGGTCTCTTCTGGTGTCGACTTAGGCACAAAAATCATCTTTTGAGCAGCAAATCCAGCCATGAAGAATGAGCGCCACACTGCGTAGCCTTGAGTTTCAGCCTCTTCCGGATGGAACATTTGGTAGACCTCAGCGAAGTGAGGAAGCTCTGGGAAATTAGGATCACGCTTCAACTTGCCGTCTTCACCCAATACACCGAAGCTAAACAATGGAATCGCTTTACCTTCATTGACTAGCGGCGTCACTTTGTCGATGTAAGATGAGCTAGTTTGAGAATCGATGTTCACTTCCCCACGCTCGAACGCCAGTCGACCAGCACCACGCCCTTGCATGCCGAAAATCGCTTGTACCTCTAACCCAAGTAGATCCATGGCTAGCAGTGGTACTAAGTCAATCGAGGTCGCACCTTGGCTTGCGTATTGAAACTTGATTTGATCTTTCTTATCGAAAAGATCTTGTACGTTCTCAATGCCCGTTTTAGGCGAAACATACACAACACCGCCGGTTGGGGATGCGAGAATCACGCTCCAATCGTTGTAGTCGTAACGAACTCGGCGATCTTGAAGAAGATAGGGATATTGGGTTGATGCCGAGCTTGCAAAGATGTTGAGGCCGTTGTCTTTCGCACGGCGAGCAAATTGGTTAGCGCCTTTTGTTGAGCCGCCACCCGGAATATTTTTCACCACCACTACAGGATTGCCCGGTAACGATTGAGACAAGTAAGGTGCATAGAAACGCCCCCATGTATCAGTACCGCCGCCCTCTTTGTAAGGCATCACAAACTCGACACGCTCACCTTTAAACGAAACCTCTTCGGCTTGTGCGTGATGAGATAATGCCCCCACGCCAAGTAGCGTGACCAAGAGTGATTGGCAAACTTTTAACTTAGACAATTTTTGAGTCATAAGAAAAGAACCGTTCGAGAATAACGAACCCTTAGTAGATAGTTGTGTATTGCCGGGTAGTTGTACGTTCAGCATCGTGCCTCCTAATATCCATTTACTGCGTGTTGCCTGCAGCTGGACTGTTTTTTGTGGTTTCTGACAAATTAGTCGCCGAACCTGTCATCCAACTGACACGCTCCATTTTGATAACAAAAGTGTTACAAAGATCGCCCTTTCAGGCACAAAAACAGAGCAGAGCGCGCTGAAGTGGTGCAGAAAATCTCTCGACTTGAAGGGGCTTAGGGGAACCGTTTAAGGATAAAAAGAATATGAAGGTGAGAATAAAAAATCGCCAGCCCAAAGGTTAGCGACATGAAATAGCTAATAAAGCAGATCAAGATTAGAACGTCGGGTAAACCTGACCTTTGAACAGCGGGCGAGCTGTGCGCACCAACGCCGCTTGACGAACCGCAGGCTCAACGTCCCCCGGCTCTACTTTGATATTGACTTGGATTTGTCCACTAGGGTGCTCAATAACGACCGTTTCAGAGTTAATGCCTTGGCACACTTCATGGGCGATTGTTCCCGGGATCATGCAAGCCGCCGCCACACAAATCCCTCCGGTAACAGCATGACTTGCGTGGCAGTTGTGTGGCACAAAGTATCGAGAGGTAATGTGTCCACCATACGTTGGTGGTGATAACAAGGAGACCTTAGGCACCACACTTCCCGTCACATCGCCCATACCCATTAATCGGCCTGCCGCTAATCGGATAGACTCAATGCGTTCTAATAAAGGAGCATTTTCATCAAGCTGTTGCTTGGTTTCATTACCCGTTAAGCCAAGGTCTTGAGCATTAAGATGTACCATAGGCACTGCCGCGTCTAAACACGTCAACTCAACGCCTTCGACCTCATCACGCACCTTACCTGTAGGAAATAGCTTGCCCGTTTTCGATCCGCCGACATCTAAGAAGTTAAGCAAAACAGGAGAGCCAGTTCCGGGCACACCATCGACTCGCACATCCCCATCGTAACGTAAATGGCCATTTGGGCTTTCGGCGGAAACTTCGATAATAGTATTGGTGTTGATGTTTCTGACACGCAACATGGTCGATGGACTGCTTAACTTAACCAAATTATTTTCACTGGCGAACGCCACGATTCCAGAGAGAATATTACCGCATGAGGGGCGGGTATCGACTTCTTTTTCTTCAACGCCAACTTGAGCAAATAAGTACTCTAAGTCGGTACCTTCTTCTGAAGATTTAGAAACAATGGCGACCTTGCTAGTCAACGTTGTTCCGCCACCAATACCATTAATTTGCTGTCCCTCACCAGAGCCCATAATACGCACGAGCAGTTCATCTCTTTCTTGCTCACTTTCAGGTAAATCACTGGCTAGGAAGTATGCACCTTTCGATGTGCCGCCGCGGATCAACATGCAGGAAATATTCTCATTCATGACCGTTTTCAACCTCTTACTCTTGAAGTGAAAGAGCAAATCCATGCTCATTTGTGGACTTCAAGAGTAAAAAACGAAACTGTCATGCAGCTGACTCGGTGACATTTAGCAGGGGCAGACAAACCAACATTTGGCTCATTCGCTTCAAAAGCACCATAACAGAAGGATGAATGCCGAGGCTGAAACTGACCATAACTGAACAGACCTGACCTGACCTAAGCTGAACTGAACTAAACTGAGATTAAAGCTAGTCGTAGCTTTTTAAGGCACTCTCCCATTCCGTTATTACTAACGATTTTTTGCTTTGATCTGAGAAGATCAACAAGCTGACATCTAATGGCAAAGGCTTAAGTTGATTCGCAAACTGTTCACGTAAGACAACCGCGGACTTTGCACTTTTAATATCAGTGCGCACTGGAGGCATGTTGGTTTCTTCTGCCATTAGCTTCTGTCCTGAATAGGAAAACAGATAATCGATAAAGGCTTGAGCTTGTGCTGGCCGCGGAGTGGTTTTGTTGATAAATGCAGTTCGAATAACCACAGGGGTGTAATCATTCGCAGCCACAATCACCACATCTTTGTGCTTTGATTCCCATGAGTTCGCGTACGAGCCCATGATGTTGTAGGCAATCGAGATATCGCCATTGGTCAGTGCCTTGAGCATCGAGGCGGAGCTATCAAAGGTGCGCGCATGATGAAGATTAAACAGTTCTAAAAACTGCCCGTAGTTACTTGTTTGTGCTCGTTCAAAGGACCAAAGTAAATAACCGATACCCACATCACGAATATCAAACAGCCCTATCTTCCCCTTCAGCTCATCACTATGTTGACGAATAAAACTCAGCAACTCGACACGACTTAGCGGGACTTCTTTGCCTTCAAGGAAAGCTTGATTGAACACAATCACAGCAGGTTCATAGCTAAAGCCAAACAGTTCATTTCGCCATTGGCTCCAGTGCGGAACAATACCCGATTGAGAGCCATAGCCCGGCACATTGATTTGGTAAGGTAATGCGTAACCATCATTAACAAGTCGCAATTGTAAATCCATCACCGAACTGATGGTGATGTCGGGTTGATCCGGCTTTTGGTCTCGGATATGAGCATCTAATACATTGCTGCTCATCGCTTGATAGCGAACCGTAATATCTGGATTTCGACGTTGGAAGTCATCGAGCAGTGGCTTCATTTCTGATAAATAAGCCGCCCCATAGATCACCAACGCATCTTCGTTGTCATCACCTTGGTGACTATTGTCTTGGTGGGCAGAGTTTTGATGGACAGGGGTTTGATGGACAGAGTCTTGATGAGCAGAACCTTGTTGCCCAGTAGCTTGATTAGCTTGCGCAGTGGCACCCGTAACAAACAAAGCGCTTGCTAATAATACAGCTGAGCTCAGCCCTGTTACCCAAGATAGAACGAACTTGATCATAAAACCTCCCACCAATAAGTATGCGGGAACTGGATTTTCACCGTAAGGCCACCGTTATCCGTTTCATTTGGGTTTGTGTCTTCTAAGCTCAGAATCGCATTAGATTTTTGGGCAACATCCAAAGCAATACTCATCCCTAAACCTGTGCCTTGGCTTAGTGCATTTGGGCTACGATAAAACATCTCGAACACATGGGGTTTATCTTGCTCATCAATACCGGGCCCAAAATCACGAACGTACAGCACGGCTTTACTTCCTTGTTGCACCAACTCAACTTCGATCGTGCTGCCTTTCGGTGAATACTTGATGGCATTTTCGATGAGATTAGTCAGCATCTGAGTTAATGCGAAGCTGTCGCCTCGGATGTGAAACTTGAGTGATTCGATGTAGCTCAGTTCGATGTCTTTGCTCAATGCATTCATCGCTAAACCACGGCTGGTTTGCTTCACCAACTCGTTAAAATCAATCTCTGTGGGCTCAATACTTTGATAACGGTGGCGAATCGTCGCGTGGTTCAACAGCTGCTCCACGGTACGCTCAAGCACTTCACACGCGCCAGTGACTTTATCTAGGTAATCGTGTGTGTGGCTGTCATTTGCTTTGCTTTTAGCCAGTTCGATTTGAGCTTTAATGCCAGCAATTGGCGTCTTTAATTGATGGGCAGCTTCGCCGGTAAAGTTCTTAAGGTTGGTTAAGTTCTTATCGAGTTGAGACATAAACACATTGATGGTGTCGACCAAATGCTCGACCTCTTCCGGAGCATCGAGATTAATAGGGGTTAAGTCGAGATTCGATCGCCTCTCCATCTTATTGTTGATCTCATTGACTGGCTTGAGCACCTTTACAATCAACACAAAGATGACCAACAACGCACTTAGCATCACCGCGAGCAGTAGCTTAACCGCGTGGTCCGAGAGCTGCTTCTCCCATACTTGCCTCGCTTGTGTGGTTTGCCCGACCAGCACGTAGATATTCTGAGGCCCTTCACGGGTATTCATGATGCGACTGACCAAAGACAAACGCACCCATTCATCTTTAAAGGTTAAGTAAAAATAAGCAGCCTCTGGTTCGAGTTTTATCTGGTATTGCTCAATTTGGTCACGCACCAGTTGGTCATCAAGCAATTCTTTATAACCCGTAATGTAACCAGACTCCGATGAACTCGGAGAACTAACAACCAGATAGAAAACCTTATCTCTTGGGGAATCTGCCAGTGATTTAAAGGCCGCTGTGGGAATGTCGACACTGAATGTTAAGCCATTAAAACGAACCTGCTCTATGATCTGCAGAGCCGCGTTATTCAACTGGCGATCATAAAACATCTGAGTGGTTTGATAGGCGTAGCGCTTTACCGCAACCAAAGTGAGCAAACTAATCAGGCACAACAGACAGGTCGCAGAGAACAATAATTGAAATCTCAGCGATTTTGTTCGAAAACGAAATCGGACAGGTTTGCTCAGTGCCGTCACCTAATACACCTCAGCTCAGTCTTCGACTTTATTGAGCACGTAACCAAGGCCACGTAGGGTTTTGATCTCGACATTGCTATTGGTTAGCGCCTTCCTCAAACGACCAACGTAGGTTTCAATCGCATTAGTATTGGGTGGGTTATCAAAGTTATATAAGTGGTCGATGATCTCTTCTTTGCTCATCACACGATTGAGGTGGTTCAGGAAAATTTCTAATAAGCGATATTCACGCTGTTTAAGCTCAATGACCTCGCCCTTCACTTTCACAATGCACCCTGCACTGTCGAACTCAATGTCACCAAACGTCACTGTGTTCTGATCGCTGCCTTGACGACGTCGAACGATCGCGCGACAGCGGGCTTCCAACTCACCAAAGTCAAAAGGCTTAGTGAGATAATCATCAGCGCCTAGATCCAAAAGCTGAATTCGGTCAAACACTTCACTGCGCGCGGTAAGAATGAGAACGGGGGTATCAGACGATTGGCGAATACGTTTGATGATCTGCTCACCCGATTTATTGGGCAGGTTTAGATCGAGAATCACTAAATCAAAGTCGGTGTGGCTGATCATGGCGAACGCGACTGCCCCATCGTAGGCACAATCAACACCATGACCTAGGTCGATAAAGCGCTGTTCTATTGCTTCACTGATCAAGCGATCATCTTCAACTACCAATATTCGCATCTTATCCCCCGCATAAAGAAGACGATTGTTCTCAAGTATGATGGCAATTTCAATAACAAAAGTAACAATAATAAAACAAAGCACAGTACCACATCACATTTAGAACATTCTGTTCAGTACACAAGGTAAAGTGTGTTAAATATCATCAAGCTACGTCTAATAATCCACCACTCACGAAGTAGCATCACAAATCCAAACATAAACTCCTCGTACCAGTTGTGCATCCGTTTACATACAGGTAGTTTTAGCGACCTCGAAACACATCCATTCGAACAATGACGTTCATGCGAGCGTCTTTTCCGAGCAAAAGTGTTCGGATTAACATTTCAAGTGACTTTAATTAACAATTTTATGCTCAAACGCTCACTTTTGATGTTCGTTTATTTTCGAGTTCGCAAATTTATGCACAATACGCGTGCTAGATAAGCAAAACTAAAAAGGACTCGAACATGACAACAAACAAACACCCTTCTTTATTTGGGCAATGCTTGGCTGAATTTATCGGTACAGGATTACTCATATTCTTCGGCGTTGGCTGTGTGGCCGCACTGGTACTAACCGGTGCGACATTCGGACAATGGGAAATCAGCATCATCTGGGGCTTCGGTGTTGCGATTGCAATTTACTGTACTGCCGGCGTGTCAGGTGCACACATCAACCCAGCCGTAACGATTGCACTAGCAATGTTCCATGGCTTCGATAAAGCGAAAGTGCTGCCTTACATCATTTCGCAACTGCTTGGCGCATTCTGTTCTGCAGCACTGGTTTACAGCCTGTACAGTAACCTATTCATTGACTACGAAATCGCACACAACTTCGTTCGTAGCAGCCAAGACGCA
The DNA here is from genome assembly GCF_015163615.1 of Vibrio sp. OPT18. NCBI lineage: Bacteria > Pseudomonadati > Pseudomonadota > Gammaproteobacteria > Vibrionales > Vibrionaceae > Vibrio > Vibrio sp. OPT18. The sequence continues at coordinate 98,231 of NZ_JADDYK010000041.1, read as the reverse complement.
CTATCAACTGCTGGTATCTTCTCGACTTACCCACATGCTTCACTCTCTTTCTTCGGCGCTTTTGCTGTGGAATTCGTGATTACTGCAGTGTTGATGTTTGCCATCTTAGCGTTAGGTGATGAGAACAATGGCGCATCTCGCGGTGCAATGAACCCGCTACTGATCGGTATTCTTATCGCAGTTATCGGTGGTTCTTTAGGTCCACTAACTGGCTTTGCAATGAACCCTGCTCGTGACTTCGGACCAAAACTGTTCGCTTACTTTGCAGGTTGGGATTTCGCACTAAGCGGTGCTCGTGATATTCCTTACTTCATCGTTCCAATTCTTGCTCCAATTGCGGGTGCTTGTTTTGGTGGTTGGTTGTACCCACGAGTTATCGGTGCTTACCTACCAGTTGAAGGCCAAGGCTGCACAATTCCAAACCAATGTGAAACAGAACAAGAAGCTGAACAAGCTCAAGCTTAATCACTAAGCGCCCCTACATTTACTAAAATATAAATAACAAAAGAAAAAGGATTCTTACCATGACCGAGCAAAAATACATTGTTGCCCTAGACCAAGGCACCACAAGCTCTCGCGCTGTAATCCTCGACCACGATGCAAACATCGTAAGCTCTTCTCAACGCGAATTTACTCAGATTTATCCTAAAGCCGGTTGGGTTGAACATGATCCAATGGAAATCTGGGCAACTCAAAGCTCTACATTGGTTGAAGCACTTGCTAAAGCAGGCATTCGCAGCGACGAGTTAGCGGGTATTGGTATCACGAACCAACGTGAAACCACCATTGTTTGGAACAAAGAGACAGGTAAGCCAGTTTATAACGCCATCGTATGGCAGTGTCGCCGTACAGCAGACATCTGTGAAGACCTAAAAGCACGTGGCCTAGAAGACTATGTACGTGACAATACGGGCTTAGTCCTTGACCCGTATTTCTCGGGTACCAAAGTAAAATGGATTCTAGACAACGTTGAAGGCGCTCGCGAAGACGCTGAAGCTGGCAAACTACTGTTCGGTACGGTTGATACTTGGTTGGTTTGGAAGATGACTCAAGGACGTGTTCACGTTACGGATTACACTAACGCGTCACGTACTATGTTGTTCAACATCAACGACCTATGCTGGGATCAAAAGCTACTTGATGAAATGGGGATCCCGTCATCAATGATGCCAGAAGTGAAGCGTTCTTCTGAGGTTTACGGTCAAACGAACCTTGGTGGTAAAGGCGGTACTCGTATTCCAATCGCGGGTATTGCGGGTGACCAACAAGCGGCTCTTTACGGTCAAATGTGTGTAGAAGCAGGCCAAGCTAAGAACACGTACGGCACAGGTTGTTTCCTTCTAATGAACACGGGCCAAGAGAAAGTAACGTCTAAAAACGGCCTTCTAACCACACTGGCATGTGGCCCTAAAGGTGAGCCTGCATACGCATTGGAAGGTGCAGTATTCATGGGCGGCGCATCAATCCAATGGCTACGTGATGAAATGAAACTACTGGCTGGCGCAGAAGACTCTGAGTACTTCGCAACCAAAGTAGACTCTTCAAACGGCGTATACGTGGTTCCTGCATTCACTGGCCTAGGCGCACCATACTGGGATGCTTACGCTCGCGGTACAATTGTTGGCCTGACTCGCGGTGTTAACTCTAACCACATCATCCGTGCAACCTTGGAAGGCATTGCTTACCAAACGCGCGACGTACTAGACGCGATGCAAGCGGACTCTGGCATCAAGCTAGCAAACCTACGTGTTGATGGCGGCGCAGTAGCGAACAACTTCCTAATGCAATTCCAATCAGACGTGCTTGATACTGAAGTTCACCGCCCTGAAGTAACAGAAGTAACGGCTCTTGGTGCCGCTTACCTTGCTGGCCTAGCGGTTGGTTTCTGGGACAGCATTGACGAGCTTCAAGACAAAGCCGTTCTTAACCGCACCTTCATGCCACACCACGACGAAGAGAAGCGTAACCGCCGTTATAAAGGCTGGAAACGTGCAATCAAGTGTGCACAAGTTTGGTCTGAACTGCACGATGACGACGAAGAGTAATACGGAGTATTCAGTTCATCGTTAATCATTAACCGTTGACCTAGGAACTCGAGCAATCTCATCGATTAGATTGCTCGAACCTCAACAAACGAAACTAAAAAGAGCACTATTTTGTGCTCTTTTTTGCGTTTCAGGTTCAAATTCCATGCTTTGACCAGCGTTTTTGCGGTTTAGACATGATTCCTTACCATCATTACTTCTCTCTTTTCATCAATTCGAGCACAATAGCGTGAGTTTATATTTTCGATTTTGACGCGCTAGAGCCCTTTGCGCGCAGGGAGTGGTAAGTTAAGTGAAGCAGATACCAAGACACCAGCAGATTGTAGATCTGGTAAAAACACAAGGATATGTGAGCACCGAAGAGCTTGTTGAAAAGTTCGATGTCAGCCCACAAACCATCAGACGAGACCTAAACGAACTGGCCGATAGCAACAAAATTCGTCGCTATCATGGTGGTGCTACCATTCCTTTAAGCTCGGAAAACACCTCTTATAACACGCGTAAAGCGCTTAATTTCAACGAAAAAGACGTGATCGCCGATGAGCTGGTTAAGCATATCCCAGACGGTGCAACTCTATTCGTAGATATTGGTACCACACCAGAATCGGTCGCACGCGCGCTCAATAAAAATCACAAACAGCTAAGAGTCGTCACTAACAACATTAACGTTGCCAGCATTCTTCTACCTAACCCTGAGATAAAGGTTATCTTGGCCGGCGGTGAAGTAAGAAACCGTGATGGCGGTATCGTAGGTGAAGCAACACTGGATTTCGTGAAGCAGTTCCGCCTTGATTTTGGCATCTTAGGTATCAGTGGCATCGACTTTGATGGCTCACTGCTCGATTTTGATTATCACGAAGTTCGCGTGAAACAAGCCATCATCGAGAACAGCCGCAGTATCTTCTTAGCTGTCGACCACACTAAGTTTGGCCGTAATGCAATGGTTAAGCTGGGTAATATCTCTCAGGCACACATGGTGTTTACTAATAAGCAACCGCCGGAAGAGATTCTGAACATCCTTAAGGATTCAGACATTCCGTTAGAAGTTATCGATACAACTCGCCCTGTGAGCGAATAACTCACCCAATGCTAGATGAGGCCACTTTCTTAAATGAATCACGATTCTTTATAGAAAAGTTAAAAAAGTAAAACTTGCTCACTACCACTGTCGCTTCTATGCTCGAATTAGACTTATTTGAACCTCTGCTTTCATAAGCAGAGGTTTTTTTATGCGCAAATCACATAAAACGCGCATAAACGAAAATAATAAATGACCGCAAACGAAAGTTCATATAGGATTCAATTATGTTCTAAAATGCTCGTTCGCTCAGAAAGAGGTCAAAACCATGAGTGCTCAACAAAATAATTCAAACAACAGTACATCTTCCACTTTAGACTTGATCGTGATTGGCGGCGGGATCAATGGTGCTGGCATCGCAGCAGATGCAGCAGGTCGTGGTCTAAACGTTGGCTTATACGAAGCAAATGATTTCGCATCGGCGACGTCTTCTGCTAGCTCAAAGCTTATCCACGGTGGCTTACGCTACCTTGAACATTACGAGTTTCGTTTAGTTTCTGAAGCGCTCGCTGAACGTGAAGTGTTGCTGAGAAAAGCTCCTCATGTCGCTCAACCAATGCGTTTCCGTTTACCTCATCGACCATTTTTACGCCCGGCTTGGATGATTCGCTGTGGCCTATTCCTTTACGATAACTTGGGTAAGCGCACCACTCTTCCTGGCAGTAAAACAGTGAACTTGGCTAAATCAGGTTTACTGAAGCCAGAAATGAAGACAGGCTTCGAATACTCAGATTGCTGGGTTGATGATGCGCGTATGGTATTGCTCAACGTGTTGGCAGCAAAAGAAAACAACGCAGAAGTACGTAACTACTGCCGTGTTGAAAAAGCGCACCGTGAAGGTGGTGTTTGGCATGTAACAATCCTTGATGTGATGACAAATCAGCGTTTTGAACGCAAAGCAAAAGCACTCGTTAACGCCGCTGGCCCATGGGTTAAGCAGTTCTTCGATGATGGATTAGAGCAGGCTTCGCCTCGTAATATTCGTCTGATCAAAGGCTCACACATTGTTGTGCCACGCATTCATGACGAACCACAAGCGTATATTCTACAAAACAAAGACAATCGCATTGTGTTCATGATCCCTTACCTAGATAAGTTCTCGATCATCGGTACCACCGACCTTGAATACAAAGGCGATCCACGTGAAGTGGCAATCGATGATGTAGAAGTTGATTACTTGATCGATATCGTTAACCAGCACTTTGTTAAACAGCTTGGCCGTGAAGATGTGGTTTGGACATACAGTGGCGTAAGACCGCTTTGTGACGATGAATCTGATTCTCCACAAGCGATCACTCGTGACTACACATTAGAATTAGATGCAGAGCTGGATCAAGCACCACTGCTTTCGATCTTCGGTGGTAAACTAACCACTTACCGCAAGCTAGGCGAAGCAGCACTTAAGAAGCTTGAACCACACCTAACCAACATGGGTGCACCATGGACAGCCAACGACACGCTTCCTGGTGGTAACTTTAGTTGCAGCAGAGAGCAACTTGCGAAGATGATCCATACTAAATACCCTTGGGCATCTGAAGCGTTGTTACTTCGTTATGTGACTCAATTTGGTACTTACACATGGAAGCTATTAGAAGGTGCGAACGGTGAAGCTGACCTTGGCATCCGATTCTCAAAAGAAGCACATGGCGTTTATCAAGTTGAAATCGATTACTTGATCAATGAAGAGATGGCGATGACTGACGAAGACATCTTATGGCGCAGAACCAAACTTGGCCTGTACATGAGCAAATCAGAGCAGCAAGCGGTGACGGATTACTTGAAACAGAAACTACAAAGCAAGGTAGTGAGCTTTTCTCAAGTAGGCTAACCCCACCAGCCTAAACATGGTTCAAGAACATGATGAACAACGAAGCTTAGCGTCCCCCGCGCTAAGCTTTTTTATTGTCTGCTATCCCGCTCAGCCTGAGACCTTGTTCACACCTCTATTTTCAACAAAAACTAAATAGTGTTTTATTAATCCGCTTGATTATCAAGTTCACAAAAGGTTGCTATTCTTTATCTCAACGAAACAACACATTTAAAAAACGCTCACCATGTCAGCGCTTTAATAAGGAATCTATTCCATGCAAAAAGTTATTCTGATCACAGGCTCTACCGATGGTATCGGCTTCGAAACGGCAAAAGTACTTGTTCAACAAGGTCACCACGTTTTATTGCATGGACGTAACCCAAGCAAACTCAAAGACGTTGAGCAGCAACTTGTGGCTATCTCTGCGGAAGCGAAAATTCAAAGTTACGTAGCAGACTTGTCTGTTCTGGCTGATGTGGATGCGCTGGCTGACAAATTAATTGCTGAGCACGATAAGATTGATGTACTGATTAACAACGCAGGTGTGTTCAACACTCCGAACCCAATCACTAAAGACGGTTTAGATGTTCGTTTTGTTGTGAATACCATTTCACCATACCACCTGACTAAACGACTGCTACCAGTGCTCGATTCATCTAGCCGAGTGGTGAACCTGTCCTCAGCAGCACAAGCAGCAGTGAACATCGAAGCGCTAGAAGGCAAGAAGCCAATGTCTGATGGTGACGCTTACGCACAAAGCAAGCTTGCGATCACTATGTGGACTCGTGAAATGGCAAAAGAGTTAGGCTCTACAGGGCCAATGGTGGTTGCGGTCAACCCAGCTTCGCTACTAGGCAGCAAGATGGTGAAAGACGCTTACGGCATTGCAGGCGGCGACCTAAGCATAGGTTCTGATATTCTGGTTCGCGCATCATTGTCTGACGAGTTCGCACAAGCGGGCGGTCAATACTTTGATAACGACAACAACACGTTTGCGAACCCGCACCCAGATGCAATTTACGGCGATAAGTCGCAGCAAGTTGTCGCTAAAATTGAAGATATCATCAAAGCAACGCTTTCTTAATCGCGACGACTCATGCTGAGTTGATTTGCAAATCTCAATAAAAAGCCCTGTGTTTCTAATGTATTAAGTTAGAAACACAGGGCTTTTTCGTACAACGTTTGTCTCTACGTTTGTTCCCAATACGGCGGATTACCATAATATTCAGAGAAGTAGTCAATGAAGGCTCTCACCTTTGGCGCAAGTAACCTTGTGCTTGGGTACACAGCCCAAATCGCAGGTTCTGAGGTTAATGGGTAATCTTCTAATATTTGAATCAGTTGACCGCTTTTCAGTTGCTCATACGCACACCAATTCGACGTCACCGTGATACCCATTCCACCAGAGGCTGCGTCACGCAGTGCTTCTCCGTTATCTGCCCTGAACGATCCCGATGCTTTAATCGTCTTAGGACCACTTTCAGTATTGAAGGTCCAGTTTTCTAAACCAATTAGGCTAATACACTGATGATCGTTAAGATCTTGAGGTGTGGCTGGCTTACCGTATTTGATTAAGTAATCAGGCGATGCACACACAATACGTTTATCTGTCGCCAGTTTTCGCGCAATCAATGTCGAGTCTTTCAGCTCCGAGATGCGAATCGCGATATCAAAGCCCCCCTCAACAACATCCACCATCGAATCTGATAGTCTGAGATCGACTTTTAACCCAGGGTAGCGCTCTAAGAATCCAGGTAAAGCAGGCACAAGATGCAAACGCCCAAAAGACGCAGATGCGGTAACTCGCAGCGTTCCGGTTGGAGAATCACAACCCACACCGACCGCCGATTTGGCTGCATCGACGCTCGATAACACTTCTTCAGCATGAGGTAAGAACGCTTCCCCCTCTTCGGTTAAAGAGACCTTACGAGTGGTTCTATGCACCAAGCGAACGCCTAAATTGTCTTCCAGTTTACTGATGTGCGAGCTTGCAACAGCAGGTGATAAACCAAGCTCTTGCCCAGCCATGCTGATGTTATGTGTGGAAGCTAAACGAACAAACAATTTGAGGTGTTCAATATTCATGAGATTACCAATAAAATCTTAAAAATCGTGTGCCAGTAACCCTCATTATGCGTCATTCACATAACAATACAACGTATTAACTCAGTTGAATTGTGAACAAGAGATTGAGCCGAAACGAAAAAAACTCCCGAAGGAGTTTTTTGTCTAAGTCTGCAATTCGCCATTTAGCTAATCAGCAAAATTACCCGCTCACTAGCCAGTTAAACGTGCATGCAGTGCATCTTTCAGTACAGAACGATCATGTTTCAGTTGGTGCATCGAGCCGTCATCAATGGGTGAATCTTTCAGCTCAAGCTTACGAATCTCTTTATCAAGGTTGTCGTACGTCTTCATGTTTGCTGCAAAGCCATCGTCAGTTTTAACAAGCTCAGCAATTTTATCTTTCATTTCAGGAAATTCGTGAACAAGAGAATGATTTTCACCTAGCATAGAAACCTCTTAAGTTGAGTAAAGTGATTGGGTTAGTCTTAAACACATTCATTATTAACCTTAGCAAGTGGTTCAAATAACAAATGAGATCCAGTACACAGCATAGAATATAGACAATTCATATTCACAAATTTACAACATCCACCAAGAAAATGGCTTTGCTGATTTTGAATTGCCTCAGTAACGGAAGTAGGTTTATGGCGATTATCCCGCCTCGAAAACAATACTTCTTACGATTTTTACTTAGCCTGCAAGTATCAGCCTGCAAATGTCGTTTTTAACTAAACGCTACCAAGCAAACGTCTGGATAACACTATCTTTAGCCATTGGGTTTGATGCTATCGCACGGTTCACCTTAGCCAAAAATTGCTCCCTTGAATCAAGCAGGAAACCTTTCTGAGTCACGATGTTATTGCCATGGTCGCCCCAATAAAAAGTGTCGATGTTTAGATGTTCAAGCAGATACTTTTCTTCTTCCAGAATCTGAAGTTGCGTCGGCATAACGAACTTGCCATCTTTTACTTCTTGTTCCATCACGGTTCCAGGCTGAATCGCTAACGCCATTGGCGCTATCTGCTCTGGCTTCATGATGTTCAGTAATCTTGTGGTCTCGACAATATGTTCACGTGATCGATCACGCCCACCAAGACCGAAGATAAACGACAATAAGGTTTCAATGCCGGCTTCTTTGGCTAATGCCATGCCTTCGAGCGCTTGCTCTGGTGTCATACGTTTTTTAATGTTGTCGAGTACAATCGCATCACCTGACTCAAGACCTGCATAAGCCATGGTTAGGCCTGCACTCTTAAGCTCTTTAAGTTCGCTTAGGCTTTTACGACGGAAATCGTTCAGGCCACTGTAAAGCGACACTTTTCTGCTTTCTGGAAAGGTATGACGCAGCTTATCCAAAATCTTAAGAAGGTAGTCCGTACGAGCAGCCATCACGTTGCCATCGATAAGGAAAATCGATTCAACATAAGGATAGATCAGGCGCGCTTCTTCGATATCTTTAAACACATCTTCAATGTCACGAACCTTGAACCGCTTATCGCTAAACATATTACAGAACGTACATGTGTTGATGCTGCAACCTAAAGTGGTTTGAATCAGAATGCTCTTCGCCTCTGTCCATGGACGATATACTTTTCCCTCGTAATTCGTATTGGTTTCTCCGGTCTATAAGCACGAGAGCGTGCTTGAATAAAACAGAGTTTATCAACACCAGTATTCATTGATAATTCGCAATATAGTCGAATCAGTTTTTAGATTTTAAATAAAATACCCTCACCAAACGGAGAGGGTATCTATGTACTGACAATGAAGAAAAGCTTCAACCTCAATCTAAGAGGATCGAGAAACTACTGTTTAGGTTCATATAAACTTGTAGGGACTTCCGTTTCACAACGCTCAAGATCATAATCTTGTGTCGTACCACTATTACCTTGGAATCGAATTCTCACGATCATGCCTCTATCAACAAACCAACGAAGATCTTCGCAAGAATAACGGTAGCTCAACTCAGAAATGTGCGCTGTTGACCATCGAGAGTCACCAGGCAGTGCAATGACATAATAAATCACGCCATTTTCTGTAATCGTCATTCCTTTTATATCGCTTAGATGTTCAATAGCTGTATCAATTGTTTCTTGATCTGCTGTTGGTTGTAACTCTTCAATTGGGACACTCAAACAGCCAGAAAGAGCCGTTGCTGACAGACAAGCCAAAAAAATAGGTTTCAATTTCATTTTTATTCTCATTCAATTACATAGCCAAAATAACGCTAGAACGAGATTCTATTCACGAGACAAATAAATGTGTAATGGTATATCCACTAATTTATAAAAAGTGTGATACAGAGTGCTTATTCACTTAATTTGGGGCTTTCTAAAAGAAGAAAATGACTCGTAACGCACTCTCGGAGAAAAGTCCGCAACCTTTTGAAAATCTGAGATTTTAATTGCGCATCAACCAACTGATGGTGTAACGCGCCAGACAAACAAGCTTGATGCTAGCCGCTCGTCGCCAAACGTACAGCCGCTTCTGCATGAATAGCAGTGGTATCAAACAAGAGAACATCACTGTGTTGCTGCTGAATCAGCAGGGCGATTTCAGTACAGCCCAGAATAACGGCTTCCGCACCTTGTTGGCCTAGCTTCTCAATGATTTGACGGTATACATCTCGAGATTCTTCTTTTACTTCGCCTCGACACAGCTCTTGATAAATGATGTTGTGCACTTTCTCTCGGTCGTCCTCATCAGGAATCACCACATCGATACCGAATTTGTTAGTCAGGCGTCCTTTATAGAAATCTTGTTCCATGGTGAAAGCCGTGCCGAGTAATCCGACTTTCTTTACGCCCTGTTCAAGCAGCTTCTGCGCCGTGGTATCAGCGATGTGCAAGATAGGGATCGTGATCTTCTCTTCGATCTCAGGAACGACCTTATGCATGGTATTGGTACAGATCAGGATGAAGTCCGCCCCGCCCTTCTCTACCGATAAAGCTGCATCCGATAAGATGTCAGCCGTCTCTGCCCAACCACCTTGGTGCTGTAGCTTTTCTATCTCATCGAAGTTCACGCTGTACATACAAACCTTCGCAGAATTGAGCCCGCCAAGGGTCGCTTTAACGCCCTCGTTGATGGACTTGTAGTAACTCACTGTCGACTCCCAACTCATACCGCCGAGCAAACCGATCGTTTTCATTTTTCTATTCCTTTAATTTCTGACTATCCCGATTAAACCGTCATGCATTGAAAATTTATAGTACGCTCTTGCTTAAAGCGAGCCCATAACACCTTATTCCTTTCAAACGATTGCTTTCAAACCGTTCATTCCCAAAACCTCCGCTCACAAAAAAGGCTCGAATTAAAAATCCAAGCCTTTGTGGTTTTGACTAAGGGTAAACTAGGCGTTAGTACACCTCACACCAATCTGATTTCATGTCGATCAGTGTCCAATCCTCTCTGGAATTCGCCTCATCTAGCGCTTTATCCAACTTACCAACATGAGACTTACGATCGTACTGCCACTCACGCTCGGTATCAGTGTGATGAACAATCATCGCCATTGAGTTGGGTTGGCTCGTTGCCCATTGCATCATGGCTTGATCACCGTCTGAGTTACCGACCGCTAGAATAGGTTTTTTGCCGATAATATGCTGAATGTTAGTGACCTTTCCGGCTTTGTCATCGATGGTCAAAATGGACGAATCCTTGGTAACCGTCGGCTTACCATCGTTATAGCTGTAGTTATATTTAAGCGCACTACCAATGATCTGCTCTGGCGGGATGTTATAAGCTTCTGGAGCCCACGCTCGCATAAAGTCAACGCCTCCGCCCGACACAATGTAAGTTTTAAAGTCATGCTCTTGCAGGTAAGTCAGCATCTCTTTCATTGGCTGATAAGTAAGGTCTGTGTAGGCTTTGTTGAAGCGTTTATCTTTTGCTAACGTCAACCATTGCTCAACGTCTTGCTGGTATTGTTCTACTGTCATACCAGAATGTGTCGCCATGATAATTTTCAATAACCCTTCTTCACCACTGCCCAGAACACTTTCAATATCATCTTCAAGTACAAACTTAAACGGTGCTTCTGTTTTCCATTCAGGGTGTTCAGGCGCCATCTCTTTTACACGGTCTAGTACAAAGGCTAGTTGGAAGTAGTAAGGTTTTTCTGACCAAAGCGTACCGTCGTTATCGAACACGGCGATGCGATCTTCAATTGCCACAAACGTATCAGATTCAGCTTGGGTGGCTTGCCCAACAAAGTCGACGATAGCGGATTTGCTCTCGCTGTCCTTCCAAGAAGGAAACAAATTGGGATCACAATCTTTAGCAAAAGATGAGAAAGAGAGACTGGATAAGATCACGACAGATAAAAGGGTTATTTTCTTCATAGCAACTACCATGTTGAATTAACTGTAGGGTTTAATTCAATTCATCCTAGTTGGTCTACTTTGACTTTCCACTTATGAACACTATAACCAATGCTCATGTTGGTATTAGGGCTTTCGTAAAAAAGAGGATTAGCCTCACAGTCAACCCTCGTTTTTAATGCTAGATAAAATGCTTAAAGACTCGGTGGAGTTCCCTCACCATTGGAAGCAATCGCATCAATTTGCACTAAAGCGGCCATAGGAATATCAGACACACCGATAACTGTGCGTGCTGGCAATGGACCGTCAAAATAATGCGTGCAAACGTCATTGAGCACATCTAAATCAGCCATGTCTCTTAATTGAATATTCAGCTTCACGATGTCATCCATGACATGACCAACGCTCTCAACGACTTCTTTAATGTTATTCAGGCACTGCATCGCCTGCTCTTTTGCGCCATTCGCAACAATCGCTCCAACTCTTGGATCCAACGGTAATTGAGCGGAGATATTGTTGTAGTGTGAAAAGGCCACAGTTTGCGTTGAAAGCGGGCTGATTGGCGCAGCTTTGGTATTGTTCGCATTAATTACAATCCCATGTCGATCTTCAACCGCTTGCGGCGGAGTCCCATCACCGTGTGACACGGTCGCATCCATCTGTACCAACGCTCCCATTGCTAAACCTTCAACCACCGTCACCGAGCGTGCTGGTATGTAGCCGACAGCCCTCGCAATCGCGGAGTCCGGGAAGAAGGTGGTATACACTTCATTGACTGCTGCAAGGTCATCAAGGCTTCTTACATGGATATTCACTTTCACGATGTCATCAAGCGGAACATCTACATTTCCCAGTATCGATTTGATGTTTTTGAGGCATTGAATCGCGTGCTCTTTTGCTCCACCAGCGACGATGCTACCCGATTTCGGATCAATCGGTAACTGGGCTGAAATGTGATTATAGTGAGAGAAAGCCACCGTCTGAGTCGATAAAGAACTGACTGGTGCGTGTTGGGTGTTTCTTGCAATTTTAACTAACTCACAAGCCGCTTGAGGGTAGGTGCCTTCACCATTAGAGATCACCGCATCCATTTGCAAGTAAGCACCTTCGAGCGGTAAATCGGCTACAGCGAGTGTCGTGCACGTTGGTACGTAGTGTTGGAAAAAGGACGCATAGATTTCATTAACCGAGTCGATATCCGCAATGTTCTTCAAGTATATATTTACCCTCACAACGTCGTGCATGCGGTGTCCAATGCTCTCCACAATCGCTTGAATGTTTAACAAACACTGCTTGGTTTGATCTTCCAAAGAGCCTGAGATCAAGCTGCCCGTTCTTGGATTAATCGGTAATTGAGCAGAGAGGTTATTGTAGTGTGAGAATGCCACCGATTGTGTTGAGAAAGGGCTCAGCGGTGCATCTTCAGTGTTTCTTGAAACTTTAATAATATCGGCACTCATGTCGATATATCTCCTATTCGAGTATTGATGTCAGATAGAGCCAATTAGCTGCATGTTTACCGACATTTCAAAATAAAAGGCACAAAAATAGCCGAACCAATGAATCATGATAAATACTGGTTCAGCTTAATTCAGAGCGACACAGTGGAGGTTCTTACGCCCCCACAAATAAACCTCTACAGAGTGCTTAGGAAGCTACTGATTTTTTCTTCGTGATGCTTAACGGTTTCTTGCGTTGGGATAACCGCATCTTTATGTGTGAAGTACACTAAAATCGCCATCTGAGCAGTGAGTCGGTTTTCAGCTTCATCGAACGCCACTGAGTATTCACTTTCTAATGCGCCACGAGTCACTTCTTCTTTGTCATTCGCAGGTAGGCAGTGCAGCAACATTGCACCTGGGCGTGCCTTAGCCATTAGCTCTTCGGTGATCACATAGTTAGGCATAAATGCCGCAAGGCGCTCTTCCTTTTCATCCATTTGCGTGACCCAGTAGAAGCTATCGCCGTACACCACATCACAGTCGCTGATGCGTTCTACATCATCAGTAATTTCAATCGTGCCACCAGACTCTTCACAGAAGTTCAGCGCCATATCGATCCACTCTTGCTCCATGTGGTACTTCTTAGGACCAATTTGCTTAAAGCCCATACCGTACTTAGCACAAGTCAGCATCAGCGAACGACACACATCCGTCGCGTCACCCATGAATGCCAAGGTGAGATCAGACAACTTACGTCCATCAGTGATGTGTTCTCTGATCGTGTAGAGATCAGCAAGCATTTGAGTTGGGTGGAAACGCGTATCAAGGCCGTTGATTACTGGCACTGTCGACATTTCAAGTAGGCCATCTAGTGTTTCAGGACTATTGGTACGAGCCATGATGATGTCGCACATACGTGATAACACTCGAGAAGTATCATCAATCGACTCTTTACCACCTAAGTGAATGTCTTTTGGTGATAGGAATAGCGCATGCCCCCCCAGTAATGTTGCTGCCACCTCAAAAGAAACACGTGTACGAGTCGAACCCGCTTCGAAGATCATCCCAACTGACTTGCCTTTGAACAGTGGTGGAATAGCGTTGTCTTTGCGCGCCTGCTTCAGGTGAGTCATCAGCTCCATCATGTTATCCATCTCTTCAACAGAGAAATCTTTCATGGAAACCATGTGCTCTAGGTTTGCTTTGTTTAGTTCAGTTGCGCTAGAAGAAGGTAATTTCATAATAAGTTCCTATTTTTCATAATTTTGTGCGCGGCTCTTTCAAGTTCACTTTCATGGCAATTTGATTTTGAATACCTGCCATCACTTTCAAGAACCGCTACGTTTGGGATTAGATTTTGGTATTAACGACTGTTCTCAGTCTTTAGTTGTTATTAGGTTTTATCGTTGTAACTAAACTCTTGGCACTTGTTGGGTGATGCAGTGGATATTGCCGCCACCTAACAAAATTTCTCGAGCCGGAACGCCGTTCACTTCGTAGCCTGGATAAATGCCTTCCAAGATCCCGATAACATCGTTGTCGTAGCGCTTGTCCAAAAGCGGCAACACAATTTGGTTATTGGTAATCAGATAATTGGCATACGATGCCGCTAAACGCTCGCCCGCTTCTCGCTCCATTCCGTCTGCGATATCGATACCTGCCGCTTCTTCCTCGGTCATGAATAGAGGGCCTGGCATTGGCAGCTTATGTACTTTTATCTGACGGCCTTTGGCATCGGTCTGGCTGGTGATGTAGTCATAGGCTTCTTTGCTGATCTCATATTGAGGATCATTCTTGTCATCGCACCACGTTAAAACGACTTCACCCGGCTTCACGACGTGAAGGATGTTATCGACGTGACCATTAGTTTCATCGTTGTATAAACCACGAGGTAGCCAAATTACCTTCTCAACGCTGAGGTGTTCGCAAAGTACTTCCGTCAGCTCTTCTTTGCTCATATCTGGGTTTCGGCTTTCGTGTAACAAGCATTCTTCTGTTGTGTAGAGCGTGCCTTCGCCATCAACGTGAATTGAGCCGCCTTCTAGTACGATTGGAGCGCGGTATCGAGAGTCACGAATGGTTTCACACATCTTTTGAGCGACTTGGTTGTCGCGGTTCCACGGTGAATACAATCCATCCACAAACCCGCCCCATGCATTGAATTCCCAATCCACTCCTCGGCGTTCACCGCTGTCATCAACAACATAAGTCGCACCGATGTCGCGCATCCAAGAGTCATCAGTCGAGATTTCCAATACTCGAATATCCTCTGGTAAACGAGATACTGCGTTATCGTATTGGTCTGAACTCGCGAGCATGGTGACTGGTGTCGTATGGCTGATCTTGGTAGCAACGTCTGCAAACACCGCTTGTGCTGGTTTTGCACCATTGCGCCAGTTGTCAGTACGCTCTGGCCAAGCCATCCAAATTTCGCTGTGTGGCTCGTGTTCTCCTGGCATTCTGAAGCCATCATGTTTTGGAGTAGTCTCAATCAGTTTTTTCATCGTTATGTCCCCTAAATTATGCTTGAGCTTCTTTTTTATCTTGCGTGTCGGCTGTGTCGTTATCGTCCGAGCCTTGCTGCTTCTTACGCTTTAGAGCGCCTAGTAGAATCCACTCACCAGCGAGGATGGTGGCAATCACGCCAATCAAAACAGGTCCTGTGTATCCCCAATCAGCAACGGTGAGATCAAGAGCCTCGGGGAAGATAAATAAAATCACGGCTTGAAGGATGACGAAGAAACAAACAATGGACATCACCCACTGAGCCGCCATGCCACCAGGTACTTTGAATGGGCGTTCACGTTTACCATCAACCACTCGAAGCTTTAGGTATGCAGGGAACATGAACAGATAAGGCAGTAAGAAAATGCAGCTAGAGAAGGCAAATATCGACCAGAACAGATCATCATTACCTTGGGCAAACAGCGCGTAAGACAGGATGACAACCGTTGATACGGTACCTGTGATGTTGTTTGCACCAACTGGAGAACCTTTCTCTGATACTTTCGCGACAGGCGCTGGAAGTTCACCTTCTTGAGCGGCTTCAGCAGCAGCTCGGCTAGCGCCCATTGTCCAGCTCACCATGTTGCCGATAAGCGTTAGCAGAGCGAAAGTACCGAAGATGTACACCATGGCTGTACCAAACACGCCAGCACCGAAGAGTGTTTTGAATGTGTCGATAAGACCAGACACTAAGCCAATGCTTTCTACAGGAAGCGCCATCAAGATGCCTACCGTACCGAAGATGTATAAGAAAGCGGTGATACCGATAGAAAGGAAGACGGCCTTAGGCATGTCGCGAACATCTTTCATTTCTTTAGTCATGGTCGCAACCAGTTCAAAACCCATTAGGTTGAACACAATCGCTGGTAAGAAAGAGACCGCAGAATCCAATGAAGGCATCATAGCTGGCAACGTAAATTCGTTGGCAACGCCGTTTTTCATTGCGTAGATAAAGCCGCCCACACCCAATGTACTGATCACAACAATTTTTAATATTGCACCAATATTCGTGACCCAAACACCGATGTCGGCAGACACATTACAGATCCAAACCGTTAACCACGTCAGTAATATACAGATGGCGATTTGTCCCCATAAAGACAGACCTGGCATAAAGAGTTCGGCAAACATCCCTGCAAACATGATGTATACCGCAGGCATCCATAAACCAACGTTAATCCAGTAAAACCACGTTGTTCTCACTGCCCATTTAAAATTGAAAGCTTGTTTTACCCAATCGTATATCCCACCTTCACCTGGGTAGGTGGTACTCAATTCGGAAGTAATTAAGCCATATGGAATGACAAAGAAGACCAGCATTAACACCCACCAACCAATGGCACTGACACCAATACTGGCTGACGCGGTTAATGTGTCGACCACCAAAACTGCACATAGTGTAAAGAGTGCAATTCCCGTAACCCCCATTTTTCCTTGCGTTTCGTTACTCATCTCTTAGCTCCTTAATCTCTAATTCAGGATTAATTAAACGGCAAAGCGATGAAGTGAACTGGGATGAAAATTGAATATCGGTTTTACACAAACGAGTTCGGAGCAAAAACAAAATAAACCCAACAAATATTAGATTTATAATGCTAAAAGTCGGAATGTTTGATTTTGGTCAATAACCATTCAATTAATAAATACATTTTCTATTTCAAAACCAAGATCACATATCTAGTTAATCTAGAGATAATTAAGGCTTTCTGTGACATATAGGCGACTAAAAACATCAAATATTAAGCACAAATCGAATTGTGATTTTTATCCCCACTACCCCGACAATATTTAAATACAATTCAAACCAACTTATTTGCCAAGAGCAAAATATTATTTGGAGAATTAAACATGTCGAAGCCTATTATTGTTGTTGCTGTCGGTGGGAACGCTTTACTGCAACGTGGTGAAGTAATGAGTTGTGAAAACCAAAAAAAGAGCATCGCGCAAACCGCCAGCTCTCTGGCTGAACTCAGTAAAGACTACCGTTTAGTGGTTGTGCACGGAAATGGCCCTCAAGTAGGGCTACTCTCATTACAAAACAATGCGTACAAAGATTGTCCTCCTTACCCATTTGATGTCCTTGGAGCTGAGACTCAGGGAATGATTGGCTACCTTATTCAGCAAGGGTTGAACGCTGCGATTCAAGACCGCTTTACTACGACAATTCTGACTCGCATTGTGATTGACGAAAACGACCCTGCGATCGCCGACCCAACCAAGTTTATTGGCCCTGTCTATACAGAAGAACAAGCCAAACAACTCGCAGAAGCCAACCAATGGATTGTGAAACCTGACGGCGCACACTGGCGTCGCGTGGTTCCATCACCTTCGCCAAAAGAAGTGCTAGAGATAAAAGCCATCAAAGACTTGCTAGAGAAAGAGCACCTAATTATTTGTGGCGGTGGTGGCGGTGCTCCGGTCGTCGAAAAAGATGGCGCTTATGTGGGTTTCGAAGCAGTAATCGACAAAGACATGACAGCGGCTCTTATCGCAGAAGAAATCGGCGCAGAACATTTACTGATCCTCACTGACGGCTCTCATGTTTGTTTAGATTGGGGAACACCCAAAGAAGAGAAGCTTGAAAACGTATCTGTTGCACAAATGAAGAAATACACATTCCCCGCAGGTTCTATGGGGCCGAAGGTAGACGCATGCTGTCTTTTTGTTGAAAAGACAAAACAGCACGGACACATTGGTGATCTATCTAGCGCGTTAGAGATCATAGAAGGTAAAACGGGGACACATATTAACGCCTAACATTGGGTTATAATGTTTTATATAAATAAAGGGTAATAAAGTCTAAGTTTTGATATTTCAATTGGAACTTTGCTTGAAAACCCTTTATGTTTTTTGTGTTCCAAATAACAGTGAGGATCATTAGATGCGCAAAGTAACCACCGAAGAAAAGTTAATTCGAATTCATGATGCTGTTGTGCAACTAATGGAACGCCGCGAAGCTACTGATATTTCAATGTATGATGTTGCTAAAGAGTGTGGAATGGCAACATCCACGGTTTATCATCACTACCCAAATATAGAGAACTTATTCCATAATCTATTAGATGACGTTTTTATTGATTTCGACTCTCTGCTAGGTAAATGTATAGATGCCGAGCATGTTAATCATTGGACTGACATCAACCGCATGATTGAAACAGCGTATGTTAATTATTACAACGATCACCCTATTGCCAAAAAGCTTATATTAGGTCGTCATACGTTCACGGAGTTAGGTCATGCAGACACCGAGAATGACTTAATCCTTGGTAAAGAAGTAGAAACGATTTATCGACAGTTTTTTGATGTTCCTCAGTTACCACAATCCATCAATGTCTTCGCTATCTCATTGCAAGTCGCAGATAAAATATATTCGCTATCTTATCGCCAACATGGCTGCATCACACCAGAACTTGCCAATGAAGCTATTCGACTGACTGAGTCTTACCTTCAGCTGTACATTCCTCATATCTGTCAAAGAACAGAACCCAACATGCTGCATACGCATTAAGAGAAGCTGTAATCCCGATAACGTCTTGCCTTTCTATTTTCGCTTGATGACCTGACTAAACTCGCTGACCAAACAAAAAAGCAGAACTTCAATTTCTCAAAGTTCTGCTTCAACAATCCATTACTTCTTACGCTCTGCGCTTCTTGAAAGCGTGCCAGCCAGCGCTGAGAATTGTTTTTACCACCACACTTAATGCGCTTAATTTGGGGTCGGCATTCTTGCCAGAGGCAATGCGCCACATCTGATGTTCATACCAAACCAGCCCGACCATCGCCATCTTGTCTAAAGCGGGTTTTCCTGTGGTTGGCACCGTTAGTGGCATGCCGTGGCTAGGGTCTTCAATTAACTTGTTAGGGAAATCAGGATCAACCGCCATTGTGCGCGCAATACCAATAAAATCGGTCGCCGAGGTGTTTAATGCTTCATTCATTGCTTGCGCGGTTCGGAAACCACCCGTGACCACCAGCGGTGTGCTGACGAGTTTTCTCGCCTTCACCATGTAATCCATAAAATACGCTTCACGCTTTACCGTGCTGGCCTTGATTGGTTCAGTTTTGCTTTTCGACCCCATCATTGATGGGCTTTCATAGGTGCCGCCGGAGATCTCAATCAAGTCGATACCGTTATCACTCAATGTTTGTACAACCTGCATCGACTCTTCTTCAGTGAAGCCACCTTTCATGAAGTCGGCGCTGTTGAGCTTAATCCCGACAGGGAAATCGTCACCGACCTCTTTTCGAATCGCGCGATAAACCTCAAGTACAAAACGAAGTCTGTTTTCGAGAGAGCCACCCCATTTGTCTTGGCGTTGATTATGTCTCGAAGACAAAAACTGACTGACAAGGTAACCATGAGCACCGTGAATCTGCACACCGGTAAAACCCGCTTGTTTTGATAGCTTTGCACTCAGCGCAAATTTATCAATGATTGCGATGATTTCCGTCTCGGTCAGAGCTCGTGGCGTATTGAAGCCTTTCTCTAATCCGCGCTCTAAAGAGATAGCTGAAGGGGCAACCGGGCTATCGCATAAGAACTTAGGAATTTGCTTACCAGGGTGATTCAGTTGCATCCATATCTGCGAACCATTCTGTGTTCCTGCACTCGCCCACTCACGAAATACGGTTAAGTCACTGTGCTCATCCAACACAACGTTTTTAGGTTCACCAAGCGAGCCTCTATCGACCATCACGTTACCCGTTATGGATAGACCAATTCCTCCTTGAGCCCAACGCTGATAGAGCGTGACTAAACCTTGCTTAGGGTTATGGTGTTTATCACCTAGCTGTTCACTCATTGCCGATTTGAACAGGCGATTTTTGATCACTTGGCCATTAGGAAGAGAAAAAGGGTCGTTGAGGCAGATTGGATTCATGCGCGTGGTTACTTTCTTGGGTTTATATATTGAGTCCAGTATGCCCTATTTTATCCGACAGTTCTGAGCATTTAACGCCTATTTCGAAGCAAATTTTGTTCAATAAAAAATGCCAGCGGCATGGCAACTGGCATTAATCGAAAATAAACAAAATCTTAATCAGGCAATCTAAGTCATCACTTTATCGTGGATTTTTTGACCTTGGTAAATGGTGTCGATTTCCATTTATCTGTTCTCACCTCTTCACCGGGCGTGTACATGCGTAACACTGAATACCATTGGTGATCGGGGATAGGTAAGAAGTTAGGATCATCTTCATGCCCTTTTACATCGCTACTCATGTAAATGGTGTAGCTGCCATCAGCATTAGGCGTTAGCGTTCTGTCTCCGCGGGAGTGACGGTTTAATTCGTTTTTCTCCATCAATCGGGTTTCACCACTGTAGGCCGTGTATGACCAAAAACCACCCTCTTCTAGCGGTGGCGCATCGAAGGTCACCGTGTAATCATACTTACTACCGTCGAGCACAGCACCTTCGCTATCAAAGAAGTCACCGCTATACATAGTGTGCTTTGCAGGCAACCCCCATTGGCCCATTAAGGTGCCGTAGGCGTGTTGAAAGCTTGGAACCTTAGTCATTTCATCGCGAGTGCCTAACACGTCACGTGAATCATCAAAGCCCGCATTAATGATTCGTTCCAGTCCGTCTTTTTGACCAGACTCGATCATACTAAGCTGCTCTGCCGTAAATGGATGATTGGCTTTGCCTAATTCAACATCTCCTAAGCCAATGAACTCGAACAGTTCAAGCAGCTTTTGGTCATGTGCCTTCATCGTTCCTTCAGACAGGATGAAATTGGTTCGCTCAACCCAATTAGAGTCTTCAGGGTCTGGATACTCGCGTACAACAGGATCAGGCCCTTTCTGACCTAAATATTCCGACAACGTCCTAATATTCCATTGATCCATTAACTTTTGAGCAGTTGCAGAATCGTCACCGCCAAGGTCCATGATTCGCCCCATCATCTTGACCAGCGGATGCTCGACATAGATGACTTGATCGACACTCGCAGGCACTTCACCTTTCCACCCTTCAACTGCATACATGAAGCTGCCGCCTTTTGTGTCTCGCTGTGGAGAGCCAAAAGCCGAGTCAGTAAAGTGCTGCATATTCATGGTATGGAACAACCAGTATCGATTGTCATCATGGTCTGGAATCGTAACGATGACAGGCTCTGCTGCTAGATCCATCCAACCCATCAAATGTAACGTGTCATTGTTAATCGTCGGATGCGCAGTGTAAGTGTCGTCAGCAAGTATTCGAATATTTTGGAATCGATTCAAAGGGTAGTCTTGCTCAACGACGGTTTTGTAAAAGTATTTGTAGGCTTCATCTATCGAGTACGCGTACTCGTAGGCAAGTTGGGCCAATAGCTGATTATCCTTTTTGAGCGACGCTAAACTCGCCATCTCAACGGGGAGAGTTTCCGTCTTTATCTCCATTGCTGTTTTTGTTGCCACAGCTACGCTCGTCGCGTCCACGGATTGGCTCGCGAGTACCGGAGACGGAAGTGCAACCATGAAAGCACAAGCCAGTGCTGTCGCAAGTATGTTTTTTTTCATCATTTAATGTCCTAACTAAAAACGAGTACGGAAGGTGATCCAAGTGTTGTTGTCAGTATCACCACTAAAGATGATGATGTTGTCACTATCGACCTTGTAGCCCAGTTGCATTTCAGCAGAGAAATCTCGTGTGTTCTCACCATCTAATCCGTAGGTGTATTGTGGAGCGAGTAGAAGATAAAATTGGTCAGCAAAATCGTACTTTAAGTAGTTAATACTGCTGATGATTTGCGTGTCCTCAAACTGATTACTCTCCTCCCACATTTGTCCGTACGTTAGGGCGCTGTACAGGTTAACCTTATCGCTCAGCTTGAACGACTGCATGATGCCCGCCGACGCATAGTTTGAGGTTATGCCATCGTTGGAGAAGTCGTGTCCAGCATCAACAAACAAGCCAGTGCCCGTTTTCTTGTTGGGTGTGAAGAATCGTGCTCGATAGTTTTCAAAGTTGTTTTTGCCTTCCAGCTTACCCAACACACCCCAATCGCCACGATTCACGCCAAACTGGAAGGTAGCGCCAAGCCCTTTATTGCCCGCAATAAGTTCACCTCCCGTATAAACGGCCATGGGGTCAGCCATATCACTGGCAGGTTCTTCTTGAGCGGAAACGGAAAATGCAAAGGGGATAAACGTAAAGATAGAGAGTGTAAAAGTGGAAAAAGTGCCCGTGAGCAGACGTAACGGTTTCTTCATATTGTTGTCCGGTAGTAAGGTGCGCTTGTTACAGCACACCTTGCATTAGTCGTATTTGGCGTTAGTCAGCAACCACTGATTTGTCTGCCATACCAATACCACCAGCTTTCTGTCTTGGTGGAAACGCTTTGAGTGACTTCTGATATTCCGCTGCTGATTTTTGCAGCTTTGGTAATACCCAAGACTTCTCTTTCATCCATAAGAACCAACCACGAGTATCAGGGCTACGCTCATAAGGATCAGCCTTGATGTTGATGAGCATCCCTAATGGCCACTCTTCAGGAGGCGCAATCCACTCCGTTTTGGTTTTTAGGTGCACTTTCCAATCATCCACTCGGAACGCATTCAAATCTTGCTCGTTGTAGAAGAAGAACTCATGACGTTGACTCGGCTCGCCTTTGGTCAACATATCCAGCTGGTTATAACCATCCAAGTGGACTTGGTAACGCTCGCCGTTTAACTCTTTTCCATCAAGCAGCTCTTGCTTAATGTCGCCTTCACCCACTGCAGCCATAATGGTTGGCACCCAGTCTTCAGATGTCATGAAGCCATCGGTGTATTCACCTTGAGGGATTTTATCTGGCCAGCTGACCAGCATAGGCACACGGAAACCGCCATCCCATGTCGTGCCTTTTTGTCCTCTGAATGAGGCAGAGCCTGAATCAGGCCAGTGATCTAGGTTTACGCCGTTGTCAGAGGTGAAGAGAATGATGGTGTTGTCGATTTCGCCCAAGTCTTCAAGCTTATCGAGTAACACACCGATCTGGTCATCCAGTTCGATCAAGCCATCGTAGTAAGTGTTGATTTGGCTCGCGCCTTGATATTCCGGACGTACGTGCGTTTTTTGGTGCATACGAGTAGGGTTGTACCACATGAAGTAAGGTTGTTCGTCTTTCTCCGCTTCATGTCTATCAAGCCAATTTGTAGCAAACTCTAAAAATTCGCCATCAACGGTTTGCATGCGTTTAGCGCCTAAAGGACCTTTATCTTCAATCGTTTGCTTTCCAACCACACCAAACCTTGGGTCTTCTTGCATGTCCACACTCTCGGTAGCGATAGTGTGAAGAACGTTACGAGGGCGTCCTCTGAAGTTAGGGTCTGTTGGGAATTCAGGCTGTTCAGGCATCTCCATAACATTAAGGTGGTAAAGGAAACCGAAGAATTCATCAAAGCCGTGCACCGTTGGCAGGTGACTATTGTTATCGCCTAAGTGACTTTTACCGACATGCACGGTCGCATAGCCTTTGTCTTTCAACATTTCGGCTAGGGTTGGATCTTCTTTTTGAAGGCCAAGTGAAGAGCCCGGCTGACCGACAGACGTTAAGCCTGTTCTGAATGGATATTGACCCGTGATAAAGGCAGATCGCCCCGCAGTAGAACTGCCTTGTGCGTAGTAATCGCTGACCATCATGCCGCGTTCGGCAATTCGATCAATGTTCGGCGTATCCACCGCGCCTAAACCACGGTGGTAAGCAGACAGATCCGTTGGGCTCACATCATCGAGCATGATGGCAACCACGTTGGGTTGGCTCGCTGCGTGTACATTGACGCTCGCCAGTACCGAAAGCGCCAGAGCGGATTTAACAAAAGACTTATACATTTATAACCCTCATTCACTATGAGTAAATCGCTGAAGTCACAACGAAAATTGTGCATGTCTCAGCGAACCATTGTTGAGGTAAATGGTATAAGAAAGACGCCAAAAATGGCTTGATAGCCACTATTACGATTCTTAATAGTGGCCGTTAGAAAGGGGAGTTATTTAAAGGGAATAGTAGCGTGATGCTAGGATTGAATAATCGACGTGATTTCTTTTTGAAGCCAATCCGTGAACGGATTATTGCGGTTTGCTTGATGAGTAAACAGTGCCAATTCTCGACGATAGGTATCTTTCAATAGTTCCGGCGGTAAATCGATACAACGATAAGAGTGATCAAGCAAATAGCGGCATTTCGACGATGTTACATAGATGAAGTCGCTGTCCTTAACGACTTCTAGCATCAAATTCATATTGTTGCTTCTGAGCCCGATGTGTTTATCTAAGTCGTATTTTTTGATCAACATTTCCGTCTTGGTCGGCTGAATGTAACCAGGGATCATATTGATACAGAGTGGGTATTTCAGAATGTCCTCAAGGGAGTTGCCTTGAATTGGGTGGTCTGCTCTTAGCACCAACATGAACTTATCAAAGCCAACTGGGCGTTCAGTCAGGGTTTTATTGACGTCCATAGGAAGATAGCTCACTCCCCAACACATTCGGTTGGTCTCTAGGGACTGCACGCCATTATCTAACCAAGGTGAGCATTGGAACGTCACTTGCGGCGCTTCTTTGGTCAGCTTCTTGATTAATGGCACACCCACTGGGATCAAAAGCGGGGAAGGCAACATGATTTGAACCTCCCCTCTTAAATCTTCCAACCCCCACTCATCATTGGGTATGTAAAGGTTATCTAACTGCTCTAATAGCAGAGGCAAGGTTTCGATAAGCTTTAAGCATTTTGGGGTGGGTTCAAGCCTTGCTTTATCTCGAACAAACAATTCATCATCAAATTGTTCTCTGAGTTTACGAAGCATGACACTGATCGTCGGCTGACTTACGTTCAAGGCTTTGGCTGCACTCACCGTTTGACGAGTTTCATTAAGCACCAAAATGAGCCGCAGTAAGTTTAGGTCTTTGGTCATGCCCTACTCCAAATGATTTAGAAAAGTGGAAAGTACGCTGGCGAATACCCTTTTTTCATCGCTTCTACCATAGGCAATAATTTGGGTAATGCGTGCCGAAAAAACACCTCATACCCTTGGCACAAATGATTCATCGGACTGCCATCTTCGGTTGTTGCTATTCTGTTTTTAGGACAACCACCTTGGCAGAGTTCAACAAAATCACAACGTCGACAAGTGCTGTTTAACTCATCATATTTGTTGGTGCCAAACGCGATTTGTTCTGGTGAGCTCGCCATAGTTGCAAGCTTATCACTGTTCATGGTGCCCAATTGATGATCTTGATACCCATAATGGTCACAACTGTAAACATTGCCGTCATGCTCAACCATTAATTGCTGTCCACAAGTCGCGCTGTGATGGCACATTTGGCTTTGGTAGCCCATCAACACCATTAAACAGTTTTCAAAAAACTGGATATACACTTTACCGACATCATTGGCGCTCCATACATCAAACAAGTCACAAAGAAATTGCCCCCACTGCTCACCGGTTAACGACCAATCATGCCCTGTTCGCCTGTCCAACTCATGATCGATACAAGGCTGAAACTGCATGTAACCACTGCCATTTTCAACCAAAAACTGATAGATCGTTTTACCGTGTTTGTAGGTTTTATTGTTCACGACCGTTAACGTATTAAAATCAACATTGTGCTTCTTTAGGTAAGACATCCCACGCATTGTGCGTTCAAAAGACGACTCGCCATTTTTGTCGATCCGAGCGATGTCATTCAGAATATTGGGGCCATCGATACTGATGCCCATCATGAAATTATGTTTAGCAAAGAAACTCGCCCAGCGATCGTTAATCATGGTTCCGTTGGTCTGCATCGTATTCACGATGCGCTTTTTCGTCGCTTTGCTTGCCTGTGCTTTCATCGCCGTTTCATAGAAATCGAGCCCTCTTAACATAGGCTCGCCACCGTGCCAGATAAAATCCACTTGTTGATCTTTCATTGGCTGCGCGTCGATATGAGCACCGACAATTTGCTCCATCATGTCCAGAGACATTGACGATCTTTTATCGCCATCTTGTCTATTGAGATAATAGCAGTAGCTACAATCCAGATTGCACTGAGCCCCTTCTGCTTTAATGAATAAGCTAAAAGGATAAGTAGATGTGTTCATATCGATTCCCGTACTTTTTTGCCAACATATCAACCGAAAATCAATCAAACAATAGCGCCTCAAGCACCCTACTCGCACACGTCGTAGGGGCACTTCACCACCCTAAATCAATGTTAATTAAAACAACCACTTGAAAGGTAAAAAGAGACTATTAACATCCTTAATATCGGCTATTACACTCCTTAATCTCACTTGCTCATATGATAAATGCCTAATTCTGTTCCTACGATCTAAGGTGTTCCATGAGAAAGCTCCTCTATAAGAAAAGTGTACTGACCAGTTTAGTGTGTTCTTTGTCCAGTATTATCGCGATGCCATCCCTTGCCCAACAATCTATTAACCCTGAAGAAGAGCTCGCTTACAATCTAGGTGTTCAAGCATTTATCTATGGTACGGGTCCATTAACCGTGGCTGCAGTTAGGCAAACGACCACATCTGTTGATGCGCCGATGGACAACGCCATGGCACCATTGAATGAGATGGGTAAAACACGCGTTCTATCCGGACCTCAGGATAGGATTGTACCGACCGTCAACAACGATACACTCTACTCACAAGCTCACTACGAT
>NZ_JADDYK010000041.1:24587-71295 GCF_015163615.1 Vibrio sp. OPT18 | reverse complement strand
CTGGATTTATCAGGTCCAATGGTGATTGATATTCCTCGCACCGATAACCGTTACTACATTGTTCAGCTATTGGATGCTTACTCAGATTCGATTGAAGATCTGCACGTGAAGAATGTAGGCGACCAAGGTTCAAAAGTGCTTTTGGTCAACAAAGGATGGGCTGGTGAAGTACCAGAGGGAATTGATCGTGTCGTAGAATCTCGCACTCCTATGGTTTGGTTGATTCAACGAACGGGCGTGTTTGGCGAGCAAGACCTCAATGACGCACTGGTTATTCACGATAAATTCCTCAGCTACCCACTCGATCAACTCGGCGCAGAGCATGACATCGTAGAGCTCAAAGCTTCGACAGGTCGTATCCCACCCATGGCGAGGCCTGAAGGGTTAGAGTGGTATTCGCTAATTGACCGTGAACTACGTAAAAGCCCGATTCCAGAAGATGCTGCCATCGTTGATCAATTCCAACAAATTGGTATTGGAGGATCGACCCCCTTTAACCCTGAAGCGCTAACCTCAGCACAGAAAAAAGGGCTAATGCGCGCGATTGAGTCTTCACAGCAGATCATTCAATACGCTGGTCGAAGCATCGGCGATGTCAATAATGGCTGGTCGATGATGTACGAGGGAGGCCGTTACGGGAATGATTACCTGAGCCGAGCGAGCATCAATATGCGTGCGGCTGGTTTGAATGTGCCAGAGCGAGCACTCTACCCAAATCGATACACGGACTCGAATGGCGAGCAGCTGTCGGGAGACAATCAATATCGAATGACCATGCCTGCCGATGCACCCGCTGACGCCTTTTGGTCTTTGACCATGTACGACGCTAAAAACCTGTTCATGGTTGAGAACTTCATTGAACGTTACTCCATCTCAACCAATCGTAGAGATGAGCTGAAATACGCAGAAGACGGCACCTTGCCAATATGCATTCAATACGTAAAACCGTCCGATCCAACGTGTAACTGGCTGCCAGCCCCTCAAGATGACTTCTATCTTCACATGCGCCTGTATGAGCCAACTCAAGCCGTTCTCGACAATGAATACCCACTGCCACAAGTTGAAAAACTCTAACCCCAATTAGGTCAATTAAGTCGATCAAGTCAATTGCCACTGCGTTCTTAATGTTCGCTCGTGGCAATTCGTTTTATCCCTTAATACATGACTCAAACTGCTAGCAACATAACTCATACACTGAAAATAAGGTTCTATTCTTGAAAACACCTTTCATCACACTGTCTCTGTTAGTAACAGGGATATTCAGCTCTCTTGCTCACGCGGGAGGGTTAAATCTATCTCAGATTGCGACCACTAAAAGCGTTGGTACGGCCGGCACGGGAAACGTAACCGCGAACGATGCATCCGCCGTGATCACCAATGCTGCGGGGTTATCTGCTATTGAAGAAAGCGCTTGGATTCTCGGCGTTCAATACCTCGATGTTGAAACCACTTTTGTCCGTGACGATAACTCGGCTTCTACCACAGGAAGCAGCACCGATATTCTCCCTCACCTGTCTTACGCATCAAGGTTAAATGACCAATGGGTCGTCGGCGCAGCATTGCACGCAGCAGGCGGTACTGGCGTTGAATACTCACACGGCGTTGGCGCACACCCCGCTTTATTGATCAAAGAAAACAGCATTTCGGCACTCAACTTAACGTCGTCATTGTCGTATCAAGTTAGTGAACAACTGTCTCTTGGTGGTTCTTTAATATTGCAGCACGCAGCGCTTGAAACTCAAGCTTTGAACGGTCGCGAACTTGAAGGAGATAGCCTTGATCTAGGGTTCGGCCTGAGTCTCAATCACCACATCAGTGACAACACACAATTGGGTGTCAGTTATCAGGGCCAATTTGATCACGACCTTTCCCTTGATAACGCCAACGCTTTTGGAATTAGCTCTGAACTGACGTGGGTTCGAAGCTTAAACTTAGGGTTGAAACATTCATTAAATGAAGACTTAAACCTTCTACTCAGCTCCAACATGGAGACATGGCAAGATTATGATGACAAATACTCCACTACCTACTCTCTTGGGGTTGGTGTGGAATACGCATATGAGGATTGGTTGCTGTACAGCGGAGTGAGCGGTGACACGAGCCCTTTGAGCAGTCAAAACAGAGATGTGTTACTCCCGCTCGATAAACAGTGGCGTATCGGATTCGGCGCTGAGAAGAAGATATCCAGTGATTTACATCTAGGGTTGAGCTACCAATACCAAGATTTAGGCCATGGTGAAATTAGTGCGGACTCAGGACTATTTCAGCCTTCTGGCAGCTACTCGACCAACAGAGTTCATTTCATCACTTTGTCTCTTCGCCATTAAAGCGAACTCTTGAGCGTTCCATTCTAGCTTCTAGCTTCTAGCTTCTAGCTTCTAGCTTCTAGCTTCTAGCAGGAAACCGTACAAAAAAGGATTGGCTGTGACAGCAATCCTTTTAAATTCATGAATATCATTCTGCCAACCAGAAAGGCTCTAACGCCCTTTACGCTCATGGTAATTGTCGTTATTGTGATTCTCTACGCCATCATCACAAGGACTGTCTGAGAGTTATGAACAGCACGATTGAAACTATTCTGGGGCACCGCTCCATTCGTCAATATACAAATCAACCGATTGAAAAAGCACAACTTGATGTGATTATTCAGGCTGGTCTCGCGGCTTCATCATCGAGCTTACTGCAGGCTGTTTCTATCGTGAGAGTGACAGACAAAGAGAAGCGCAAACTGTTAGCCGAATACGCAGGTAACCAAGCTTACGTTGAGAACGCGGCTGAGTTTTTGGTGTTCTGTATAGACTATCAACGCCACGCTCAAATTAACCCTGAAGTGAAAACCGACTTTACTGAACTGACCCTGATTGGCGCTGTCGATTCTGGCATCATGGCGCAAAACTGCATGCTGGCTGCAGAGTCTCTAGGTTTGGGTGGCGTATACATTGGCGGGCTGCGTAACAGCGCACAACAAGTCGATGAACTGTTAGAACTACCACAACACACCGCCGTATTGTTCGGAATGTGCTTAGGTCACCCGGCACAACAACCAGAGGTTAAGCCTCGCCTCCCTGCTCATGTGGTGATGCACGAAAACCAATACCAACCGCTGAGCCTAGATGAAATTGCCAGCTACGATGATTCGATGCAAAGCTACTACGCAAGCCGTTCAAGCAACCAAAAGCAGAGCAGTTGGTCACAGCAGATCACTCAAAAACTGTCTGGCGAATCTCGCCCGCATATCCTGCCTTACTTGAACAGCAAGCAGCTGACCAAGCGTTAAGCCGTTAAGCCGTTAAGCCGTTAAGCCGTTAAGCCGTTAAGCCGTTAAGCCGTTAAGCCGTTAAGCGATTAGAGCTAGCAGCAAACAACAGCACAAACAAAAATGTCAGCGTAATATACGCTGACATTTTCATTTATCCGGAGGCGGCTAGCTTACAGATATTTCTCAATCGGTAACAACTGTAGGAAGCCAGACTGCATTCGTTCCCATTGACCAGTGTCAGGTTCGCTGTCCCAACGTTGATCGCCTGAATACCAATACACATCACCGTCTTCCAGTTCCAAGCGCCAGCTATTATCTTCACTCATCGCTTGCTCAATGGTGTCAGCTAATGTTTCAGCAATCTCTTTATTCTCGATGATCAAAACCGATTCCGTGTTCAAGTAGGTAGAACGCAAGTTGAAGTTAAATGAGCCGATGCTCGCGATGCTACGATCGAATACGACTGATTTAGCGTGCAAGCCATAGGCCGTCTCTGGAGCACATTTAGACACGTCTTGAGTCGATGCTTCACACAGCTTGGATTCTGGTTTTAGCTCAAACAGGTCGATGCCATGCTCCAACATGTCGTAACGTCTGCCCGCATAAGCGGAGTGATTAGTCACCAGATCATTAGAGGCCATAGAGTTCGTTAGCGCTTTTATCTCAACGCCCTTATTGTTCAATACTTGCCACTCTTCAAGCTGACCATCATCGAATACAAGGTAAGCGGATTCCAGCAAGATCTCTTGTTTCGATTCGCTCGCTAATTTCCCTAAAAGAATCGCGGTCGCTTTCGGTTCATCGGTATTGTCTGAATCATCAGGGACGGGTTGATCGTAAACAAAACGCGCATTCACCCATGTCATCTCACCAATCACCTCTTTCAGCAAACTATCAGCAGCCTCACGGTCTAATGGTAATTCAGGGTAATTTTGATAATGCGGCACGACAATATTATCTATCTTCGAGAGATCAGGTTGTTCGTCATCCCCCAGCATATCGACAGGGTAAGACCAACGGCTGTTCCAGTATTCAACAAAACTGGTTTGGATGGTGTTAACTACCGAGCCCATGACTAATACATCGCGGTCTCGGAAATTGATTTCATCAGAAAGGTCAAAGTATTCATCACCAATATTACGGCCGCCCACCACAGACAAAATGCCATCTACGGTAAACGACTTATTGTGCATACGGCGATTTAAGCGAGAAAAGTCACCGACAAAGCTCAGCCATTTACTGAAGCCACGGCGTGTTGGTGTTGGATTGAAGATACGAATCTCGACGTTCGGGTGCGCATCCAGTGCCGATAACAAGCCTTCGCGCTCGTTAAGATTGATGTCATCAAGCATCACTCGCACCTTAACACCACGCTCGGCCGCCGCTAACAAACGGCTGGCTAGGTATCTGCCCGATTCGTCAGAGTTCCAGATGTAGTATTGAATGTCGATGCTGTGCTCGGCACTTTCGACCAGCGCTAGTCGCTGTGCCAAGGCATCCCAACCAGACTCTTGCAGATGAACCGCAGTGGTGCCTTGCTCTAAAGCTTCAGGCTGAAATTCATTGGTTAGAACCGATAAAGTGCTGGGTGCAGGAGAGGCTGGCGGTTCTGTCGGGTGGTCGATGCCTTCAGGAAGTGAAGAACACCCACCTAAAACGGCGATTAAGATTAACGTTAAACTGATGCGTTGGAGCACAGGCATGTATCTGACTTCCTTTTCACGATGACGTCTTTAGAAACTTTTCGTACAGCTTTTCAATGAACAAGCTATTCCGATCTATTCATTGATTATTACTGCTAAATCCTGAAATTTATAGGTAATTATCCAGTATAAATTTGAAGGTCGTTAAATTGGCCTACAGATCACTTAAGTTGAGTGAGTGCCAAACAGTATAAACTCAGCGGCTTTTCGACCATTTCAATGGTGAGCTCTGTTCGGTCTGGGTTACAGTTCAACGCCAAAGCGTAGCCGTGTAAATAATCCACCAGCAAGTCCAACGCATTTTTAGTTTGCTGTTCGGTTAACGCTAACGGGCTCAACACCGCTTCAAAACGTTCGCTAAAAACTTCCATCGGCCCGAGGGATTTCATGGTCAGTAAGGTCTCTAACAAGCCTCTATATTCGTTGAGCATCGACAAGTAACTCACACTGAGCCGATAAAGGTTATCTCGCCAGTCTTGGTTCAGCTCTGGCTGTGCCACTTCTTCAATCAAAGAAACCGTGATTGCCTCAAGCAGATCGTTTTTGTTTTTGAAGTAATAGTATATAGCCATCGCATCGACCCCGAGTTCCGTCGCCAACCCTCGAACACTTGGCACTTTGCCACTCTCTCGCATCATGCTTTTAGCAATAGTGAGAATTCTCTCTGCGCTGAGTTGGCTTGATCCACTCTTTGGTCGACCTCGTTTCTGATCCTTGACAGTCATACCGTCACCTCTTAAACTTTATTTCTACACTGTAGAATATTTTAATTTATTACCGTGTAGATGCCAAGTTTCTCATTGATATCGGAGTTAAAAATGTCAAATATTGTATTCATCGCAACCAGCCTTGACGGTTACATTGCAGACAAGCAAGGTGGCTTAGATTGGCTGCAAGCGATTCCAAATCCAGACGGTGACGACATGGGTTACAACGCTCATACTGATCATATCGATGCACTGGTCATGGGACGTAATACAATGGACATGGTGTTGAGCTTTGGCATTGATTGGCCTTACAGCAAGCCAGTCTATGTACTGAGCAACACTTTAAATGAAGTACCTCAAGAGCTTGAAGGTAAAGTATTTTTGATGAAGGGTGAGCTTGAACAGATTGTTGCGGATTTGAATAACAAAGGCTTAAAGAACTTGTACATCGATGGCGGCATCACCATTCAAAACTTCCTGAAAGAAGACCTGATTGACGAGCTGATCATCTCGACCATTCCAGTCTTACTTGGTGGTGGGTCTCCGTTATTTGGTGACTTAGTATCTCCCGTCGATTTTACATTGAAAGACGTCACGACGTACCTTGATGAGATAGTGCAAACTCATTACTTACGTAAGCGTTAGAAAGCCTTAGCTACACAGTCAGATAATAGCTTCTAATGTTATCTAAACTTATTCGGCTTATATTCTATTGACAATATAAGCCGACATTGACATTCTATAATGCTGCGTTGATTTTACCGCACTAACTGTAATGCAGTTCTAACTTTTTAAGATAGGTAAAATATGAACTTCCCAAGTACTCTTCCAGCACCTCACAAAGCACTTCTTATCAAAGTGATTGATGTCCTGTCTCAAGACCCTCGAATCTGTGGTATTGCCGCAAGTGGTTCTTTTGGTTCTGATTCTATGGACAAATACAGCGACTTAGATTTTGTTATCGCGGTAAACCCAGCCGACTACAACAGCGTGATGCAAGAACGATTCGGCATCCTTGACCAGATCGGTGGTAAAGTCGCCGCCTTCACGGGCGAACACGTAGGTGAACCACGTTTAATTGTGTCGATATTCGGTCCTGAGCCAGTGCACGTCGATTTCAAATTCGTCTCTCTGCCAGACGCAGCAGCACGAGTCGATAACAACCACGTGTTGTGGGAGCGAGACAGCTTATTAACCGACGTATTCTGTACAGCAGAACCAGATTACCCTCAGCCAAACCCGCAATGGATTGAAGATCGTTTCTGGATCTGGACTCACTACGCTGCAACAAAAATTGCTCGTGGCGAATACTTTGAGACCATTGAATTCTTATCATTCCTGCGTCAAAACGTATTGTCTCCACTGGCACTAAAGCAAGCGGGTTTAACGCCCTCTGGCGTGAGAAAAATTGAAGCACGCTTGCCAGAATTTGCACAAGAACTCGCTAAAACCGTTTCAATGCCAGAACGTGATGCGTTGATTCCCGCTTTAGACCAAGCGGTAAAGCTTTACCTAGAATTAAGAAGCAACGAGCAAGTATCTGTAGATGAACATGCTCAGTCGTTTTGCCTTCAATACGTGCAAGACGAATTGAGCTAACGCGACTGAAAATGCAGTAACCAGTCTGGTTCAATTACTAATACACATTAAACGCCGAAAGTATGAAAGCTATCGGCGTTTTCATTTTTTCGCACCAAAAGCTCCCCCTCACTGGCTTTCAAATCCTTCTTATTAATCTCTCTGCACTAACGCCTTTCCTATCAAAATCCGACCTATAGTAGTACCCTTTATCGTCTCTCATTCTTAATGGTATTGGATATTATGAAGCTTTTGGTCGATCGCACTGGTGAACAGTTTTTAGAAATTCTGCAAGAATCGGGAGACACGCTGACCGTTCAATTCATTACCAATGAAGGCAATCGAAAGGGTAAGCCGTTCCAAGATAACTTGAGTGGATTGTTCCTCACAGGGTGGAAGCCGCGCACCACTTCAACCGCCATCGGATTAGAACGCTTTAAGCAAGGCAAACTTGAAGATCCCAAAGTGAGTTTCGCATTGCACCAACTCTATCCACTCGGTCGAGATGTGAAATTACCCTCTGGCGATATCGCCACAGTCGCAAGTTACGCCAATACCCATGCCGACGGCTACTATATGTTTGTGCGCCTCAACGATGAATTAACCCGACTCAAGATTACACCCGATTGGGAACTGCAACCTTCAGCTCAAAGATTGGCTCTGCCTTATTACCCAGCCCCAAGAACTAAAGAAGAGCTCGACAACATTGACGATTTTGATGCGTGGGCGGGCGGCTTCTAAACACTCCTAACCTACGCTCATTAGCACATAATACCTAAGTTATTATCAATTATTTTTTGACAATAATTCAAATGTAGCACTGTTTATCGTTTAAAATATTCCTACTATTATTTATCCATCGACACAGACTGCAGCTCAATGAACAAAGAGTGGCGCTGTATACACAGACAAATCACCATTTCGGTGAAAAATAATATAGGTACGAACATGACTCAACTAACTATCGTCGCAAACATCGTCGCTAACGAAGACAAAATTGAATTGGTTAAAGCAGAGCTGCTAAAACTGATTGATATTACTCGCGCTGAAGAAGGCTGCATCAACTACGACCTTCACCAAGACAATGAAAACCCAGCACATTTCACTTTCTACGAAAACTGGACGTCGCGTGAACTTTGGCAAACACACATGGGTAATACCCACCTTGCTGAATACATGGCAGCAACCGAAGGCAGTGTTACGTCATTTACACTTAACGAGATGACTAAGATCGCTTAAGTACAGTTTCAGTAGTCTGTTACTAGAAAGCAGACTGACAAGCTATCGAGTTCGATTTGAAAGCCCCGCTGCACGTCAGCGGGGCTCTTTCATTTAAGCGGATATCGTCAGCTGCCTTAGTTAGAGCTTCAAACGGGGCTGAATAAAATCGATAAACGCCGAGATACGTTTAGAGACCGATGACGACTTGTAGTAAACCGCATTCACTCGCTCTCGATCTGTGTTGGTAAGTTTGTCTTGTTCCAGAATAGGGATTAGTCGCCCTGCTGCCATATCCTCCTGCACCATAAACCCCGATAAACAAGCAATCCCATTTCCAGCTAAGACTAGTTGACGCACGGTTTCACCATTACTGGCTGTCACAGTAGGCGCTACATAACTTTGGTTTGGTAAAGGCCAATGGTTAAGCACTTTGTTCCCTGCAAAACCCACAATTTGATGTGAACTCAAATCTTCAGGTTTGGTGGGGAACCCACGCTTAGCGAGATAATCAGGTGACGCCACAATATGGAGTAAACTTTTTCCTAACGGGCGAGCGTGCAATGTTGAATCGGACAACTTACCGATTCGAATCGCAACATCGGTTCTCTTTTCGAGAAGATCAACGAAGCCTTCGTTGGAAGTGAGTTCCAACTCAATGTCTGGGTAAGCCTCTTTGAATGACTGCACCAACGGCACTAGCTGATGGAATACGAATGGACTGGCGGCATCGACTCTTAAACGACCTTTTGGCAACTCACCGCGCGACACGATTTCTTCTTCCGCGCTCTGGATCATTTGTAATCCCACCCTGACTGAATCGACAAACTGCCGCCCTTCCTCCGTCAATTCCACGCGTCTCGTTGTTCGGTTGAATATTGAGACGCCGAGTTGCGACTCAACCTTACTCACCGAACGAGATACCTTGGCGACCTGCACATCCAGCGCCTCTGCCGCCGCAGAAAAACCACCAGCATCGACAACGGTGAGTACCATTTCTAAATCATCTGAACGGGTTAACATAAGGCTCCTTCGCTATCTTCATTTTGTTTAATGTCATTTCGCTTGTGCTCATCAGCTTAATCCAATGATCGGTTACCCCTTCAATTATTGCAAATTTAACAAAAGTTATTTGCTAATTATGTCATTTATCACAAATATATATTGCTAGATAATCCTCGCCATCAAACGAAGCGCTCCTATTGCAGTCACAAGCTGCCCCATTTTATCGCGCTCGGTATTTAACAAAGAACAGTAAGAGAGATGATTATGCCACTAGCATTACTTGCATTGACGCTCAGCGCCTTTGCCATCGGAACCACAGAATTTGTCATCGTAGGCTTGATTCCTACCATGGCGAGCGACTTGAATGTATCTCTGCCATCGGCGGGCCTATTAGTCAGTTTATACGCGCTTGGCGTTGCTATTGGCGCACCAGTATTAACGGCATTAACCGGCAAATGGAATCGTAAATCGGTGTTGCTGACCGTGATGGCATTGTTTGTCATTGGTAACTTATTGGCGTGGCAAGCTCCAGGCTATAACACGCTGATCGCCGCACGAATTTTGACTGGCCTTGCCCATGGTGTGTTCTTCTCGATTGGGTCGACCATCGCGACAGGTTTGGTTTCAAAAGATAAAGCAGCCAGTGCCATTGCGATCATGTTTACGGGCTTAACGGTTGCATTGGTGACAGGCGTACCACTGGGCACTTACATCGGCCAAACCTTTGGCTGGCAAGCAACCTTCTTGATCGTTGCCTTGCTTGGTCTTATTGCTCTTATCGGTAGCGCTATCTTGGTTCCAAGCAACCTTAAGCAACCACCAGCGGCGAAGATTTCGGCACAACTAAAGGTTCTAACTCAACCACGCTTGCTGTTGGTTTACGCTATCACAGCACTAGGTTATGGCGGTACATTCACAGCGTTTACGTTCCTTGCTCCGATACTGGAAAACGTATCAGGATTTGATTCGAGCTCTATCAGTCTCATCATGTTGGTTTACGGTGTGTCAGTGGCGGTAGGTAACATCTGGGGCGGAAAAATGGCCGACAAGATGGGCCCGATTAAAGCACTGACCGTTATCTTCTCTGGTTTAGCCGCGGTACTGGTAGTATTCAACTTTACCGCAGTAAACCCTTACGCAGCTGTTGCTACCATTTTGGTTTGGGGTGCATTCGCATTCGGTAACGTTCCGGGGCTACAAGTGTATGTTGTGAAACTGGCTGAGAAATACACACCAGACGCAGTCGATGTCGCTTCTGGGTTGAACATTGCAGCCTTCAACGTCGGTATCGCATTAGGCTCATGGGGCGGTGGTTTGATTGTCGCGAAATCTGGATTAATGAACACCCCTTGGGTAGGTGCTGTGATCGTTTTGATCGCTCTTGTTCTGACTCGATTCAGTGGTGCGTTAGATAAGAAGCAAGCACAACAAGCTGTTCCATCTAGCATCTAGCATCTAGCATCTAGCATCTAGCATCTAGCATCTAGCAAGGATAGAAAAAACAAAGCCCGAACCTAGGTTCGGGCTTTGTCATTTACATCTGATTATTGTCCGTTATCGATCGATTTCAGCACTTTACATGGATTACCGACGGCAACCACATTGGCTGGGATGTCCTTGGTCACCACACTGCCTGCGCCAATCACGCTGTTTTCGCCAATGGTGACACCGGGGCAGATGATTACACCACCGCCAAGCCAAACATTGTCGCCAACATTAATCGGTGTGCCAAACTCAACGCCTTCTTCTACACGGCCTTTCACATCGAGTGGGTGACCTGCAGTCAGGATTTGAACATTCGGGCCAAGCAGCACATTGTCGCCAATGGTCACTTCAGCCACATCCAAAATCACACAGTTAAAGTTAGCGTAGAAGTTCTTGCCCAGCTTGATGTTCGAGCCGTAATCACAACGAAATGGAGGTTCTAAATGTGCATTTTCACAGCCCGGAATGAGCTCTTGTGTTGCTGCTTCCCATTCCGATGTGTCAGGAATACTGTTATTGAGTTTTTGAAGCACCTTGCGACATTCGATACGAGCGGCATAAAGCTCTTTATCCCAAGCCTGATAAGGCTCACCTGCTAGCATCTTTTTTTTTTCTGTTTTCACGTTACTTACCTGTTCTCACATCAATTAGCTATTTTCATATTACTTATCTAGCTTCACATTACTTAACTAATGGTGGTCAATTCATCGACCAAAAAACGCAATATCGCACATCTAAATAACAGTGAATAAGGAGTGTTTAAGCTTGGTTTAAGAGATGCGCAGCTCGTCACTTTTTGTAGATGAATAACAAAGTTAAATCCGTGCTAATCTAGCTTCGCGATCGAATCACGCAACACCAAACTGCCAGTGGTATTGATGGTCGTCGCTTGTTCCGTTTCACCGACAATTTGGAGGATCGCCTTTTGCGTCATTTGCTCTAATGGCACACTAACAGACGTTAAGCTTGGCGTTAAAAACGCCCCCACTTTGCTGTTATCAAAACCAACGATAGAAACATCTTGAGGTAATGAATACCCAAGTTCGGTTAACGCCTTAATCGCACCTATCGCCATGTCATCGTTTTCCGACAAGATAGCAGTGAATGTTACTTTGCTTTTTACCAGAGCCTGAGCCGCGTGATAACCGCTCTCCATCGTCCAATCACCTTGAACAACTTTGGCCTCATCCAATGCAATACCATGTTTAGTTAGCACATCTTGATAGGCTTGGTAACGCAGCTCATCGGTCGAAGAACCGGCTTTACCACGAATAACCGCAATCTCTGTATGACCCTGTTCGATGATGTGTTCCACCATCAAACAAGCGCTCTGATAATGGTCGGTGGTGATAGCATGATTAGGCTTCGACGGCATTTCTCGGTTGAGCACCAAAATCGGTGTGTCAGTGCTTTCGATGATCTTTGCAATCTCACTTTCAGCTAAGCATTGCGGATAAATGATGATGCCCGCGCACTTCATATCCAGCAGGAAGTTGATCGCCTTTCTTTCGTCTTCTGCGCTGTGTTTACCATCGGTGATCACCAGCTGGTGATTCGACTTTTCGCTATAAGAAGCCGCGTGATACATCAAGGAAGAGAAGTAAGGGCCATTGAACAACTCATTGGTGATTACAAAGCCGATGAAATTGGTCTTCTTGGTCGCCAATTGCTGAGCCAACAAGTTCGGTCGATAACCTGTTTCTTGAATCGCATCAAATACCTTTTTCACCACATCTGGGCGCACGATGTTCTTGCCATTTAAGACACGAGAAACGGTCGATTTAGATACGCCTGCGCGGTTCGCGACATCAAGCATGGTTACCATTCGCTTATGTTCCTTTCTAAAAAATTAGCCGACATAAGCCGACTAATTCATTGCAAAATGACAGCTCACAGTTCACATAACTGCGCTGGGAAATGCATTCTAAATAGTGGCACCGTTAGATGCAATCACGCCTTTATACCACTCAAACGACTTCTTGCGCTTGCGTTCTAGAGAACCAGATTGATCGTTGTGCTTATCTACGTAAATGAATCCGTAGCGTTTTTTCATCTCACCCGTGGTGAACGACACTAAATCGATACAGCCCCAAGGGGTATAACCCATCAAGTCAACACCATCAATCGCAACGGCTTTTTTCATCTCTTTGATGTGGTCGCCAAGGTAAGCGATGCGGTAATCGTCATTAATGCTGCCATCTTCTTCAATGGTATCAACCGCACCAAAACCGTTTTCAACGATGAACAATGGCACTTCATAACGTTCATACAGAGACGCTAAACAGAAACGTAAACCCGTTGGATCAATTGGCCAGCCCCAATCGCTAGACTGGATGAACGGGTTATCAACCGAGTTCTCATGACCGCCGTCCATCGCTTCTTCAGTCGATTGGTGAGAAGAAGAATCCAAGGTATTAGACATGTAGTAGCTAAAGCCAAGGTAATCCGCTTTACCTTCTTTCAAGATCTGCTCATCTTCAGGCTGCATCTCAATGTTGAAGCCTTTGATTGCCCAATCACGCTTAGCGTAATTTGGGTAATGACCGCGAACCATCACATCCGAGAAGAAGTAACGGTCACGCATCGCTTGCTGCGCCACCATGATGTCTTCTGGCTTTGAAGATCGAGGGTAGAAAGGCACCATCGCACACATTGCGCCAATTTGAAGATCTGGATTGATCTCGTGACCTTTCTTAACCACCAAAGCACTGGCTACAAACTGATGGTGAACCGCTTGATACATGGCTTCTTGCGGCTTTTCACATTGCGGAAACTTAACACCAGAGCACAACCAACCGAAGATGTCTGCCGAAGTGTTCATCTGGTTGTTGATCTCGTTAAACGTCATCCAGTATTTCACTTTGTGTTGGTATCGCTCCATCACCGTAGTTGAATACTTAACGAAGAAGTCGATCACTTTACGGTTCATCCAGCCGCCATATTCGTTAGCTAGATGGTAAGGCATTTCAAAGTGGCTCAGTGTGACCACAGGCTGAATGTCGTATTTCAACAGCTCATCAAACAGATCATCGTAAAATGCTAAACCCGCTTCACATGGCTCAGCTTCATCGCCATTTGGGAAAATACGCGTCCAAGCAATACTGGTACGGAAACACTTAAACCCCATCTCAGCGAATAACCTAATGTCTTCTTTGTAGCGATGGTAGAAATCCACTGCGACTTGGTTTGGATAGTTTTCGCCATCAATCACGCCATCGGTGATTCGACGTTGTACACCATGAGCGCCCGCTGTTAATACATCAACAACACTGACACCTTTACCATTCGCATCCCAGCCGCCTTCTAGTTGATGTGCAGCAACCGCACCACCCCATAAAAAATCGTTCGGAAATTCGTTGTTCATACCATTACTCGCTACAAGTTATTCGTGAAAAAGATCAGGATTAGAGAGCTCATTGCAACTCTGAAACCGATTTCAATAGAAGCAAAGATACAGATTGAAACCGATTTCAGCAATGCCTTTTTGATCTTTTTATGATCAAACTTAGGATCAATTTGAGCTCATACCAGCCCACATGACTCCTTTCATTAAAACCAACTCAAAAGGTAATTTCTTAATTTCTAGGATCAATCTAGGCTAAAGACTGTGCTTTAGCGCACACTCATCCCACTCGTGCTCACTAAAATGGCAAACGTTTCCTTCACTGACATGAGCACGCTATGAAAAACCTTAAAATGAAACCTTTATGCTTTGCTGTCTCCGTATTAACGACAGTGGCTTCAATGCCAACCTTAGCCGAAATAAAAGAGATCACTCTGCTTCATACCAACGATATTGAAAGTGTTTACGAACCCGTAGACGCGTTCTGGAATGATGACATTGAGCTGATTGGCGGTATCCCTTACTTGGCGACGTTGATCAAAAACGTTCAAGCTGAAGAAGGAACCAGTTTTCTATTAGACGCTGGTGATATTTATACGGGCGCACTCTCTAAAAAATCGAAAGGTAAGCTGCCTTTCGACCTGTATAACTCAATGGGTTATGACGTAATCACACTGGGTAATCATGAATTCGAATACGGTTGGGTATCACTGGTAGAAACTATGCCGCGTGCTCGTTTCCCTGTGCTCAACGCGAATATCTTCCATGAAGCTTCTGATTCGATGTTTGCTCAACCTTACACAATCCTTGAGCGTGATGGCGTTAAAATCGGCGTAATTGGTGTCATGGGAATTGATGCGTTCTACAACACAATGTGGAAAGGAAACCGTAAAGGGCTAACCGTCAAAGATCCTACGGAAATCGCTCAACAATGGGCTGATAAGATCCGCGATGATGTTGACATGATCGTAGTACTAACGCACCAAAACAAGACGGCGCCAATGCAAACCGACAAAGAAGCCGATGCAGAAGTTCAGCGCGGATTCGATGAAGACTACGAAATGGCCGGAAAGCTCAAAGGTGTTGATGTGATCTTCGGGGGCCACTCTGACAATGGTTTAGTTGAACCAGTCGTTCATCCAAAAACAGGCACGGTTATTGGTTTAACCTTTGGTCAAGGCATGCACCTTGGCTACACCAAATTTACCGTCGATACCGAAAAGCATGATGTGACATTCTTAGGCGGAAAATTGATTCCCGTTGAATCTGCCAAATTAGAGCGTGACGAAGCGACTTACGCATTGATTCAGAAAATTCGCGATGCTCACCCAACATTAGCCGATCAGCTTTCTACCCTAGATAAAGCCGCATCACGCCGTTACTATCGAGAGTCAAATGTTGGCAACCTAGTGGCTGATTTGATGAAAGATGCAGGCCAAGCTGACATCGCGATGATCAGCTCAGGCAGCCTTCGTGTTGACCTAAATCCAGGTGCAGTCACTCGTGAAAATGTAATGAACCTTTTCCCGTTTACTGACACACTAACTGTGGTTGAATTAACAGGTGACAACGTTCAAGAGCTGCTGGAATACAGCTACACATTACCTTACGGTCTGGCGCAATTCTCAGGGATCAAAGCCACTTACGACAGTACACAACCGGAAGGTGAGCGTTTGATTAGCTTGAGTATCAACGGCGAGTCCGTAACCAAGAATCAGAAGTACAAAGTTGCGACGTATTCATACGCGGCAAGTGGCGGCGATGGTTACACTGTATTTAATAAAGGCGAAACACTATCGAACGGAGATCCGGTCATGCAAGTACTGATTGAAGGTTTCCAAGAACGTAAAAACATCACAGTTCCTGAACTTGGTCGTCAAGTCGATGTAAGTCGTCAGTAATAGAGATATCCAACAACCTACGTCATAGGATACGTATAAGGGATTAGCAGGTACAACACTCATGAGAACTCAGTTCAATTGCTGTAAAACATATAACTGTTTTAACCTAGCTAATCCTGATCTAAGCCTTTATCAGCGCAGCTCTCAATTAGGCTTCGCGTCTTATAAATGCCCCTTGTGTGGGGCATTTACTCCGATACTGGAAAACGAGCCGATCCTCGCTTTAGCAAAGCAAATCGAAACTAATCAACTCCGCTTGCCTGAGATTGAATGCCCTACTTGCTTAAAACACACTGAAACCAGTGCCTATGGGAGCACAAAGATCGGCACACCGCGTGTTAAATGCAAACAATGCTCAACGGTGTTCAGCCTACTCAATCCGCACAAGACCAGCAGCAAACTGCAGCCTTTGTTAACGCTGCTCACTTCTGGCATTTCACCTAAAGATCTTCAACGGTTATCTCAACTCAATAGCAAATTGTTCTACGCACGCATAAAACAGTTGGCTCAATTGCTGCGAGAGTTCAATCAACTGCTGATTCAAAAGTATCTTAGCAAGGCCGAAAGCAGCATGTCGCTGCACACCTCAA
Source organism: Vibrio sp. OPT18 (assembly GCF_015163615.1). Classification (NCBI taxonomy): domain Bacteria; kingdom Pseudomonadati; phylum Pseudomonadota; class Gammaproteobacteria; order Vibrionales; family Vibrionaceae; genus Vibrio; species Vibrio sp. OPT18. Next base: position 54,506 of record NZ_JADDYK010000041.1, on the reverse strand, counting down.
GCTTCGTATTTTTATCACGCTCAGGAAAAGGAAATACCCTGAAATGCTGGAACCTTTCGACTACCGAAAGCCAGTATGGTTTCCATGTCTTAGACACTGACAACTTTTATCGACATGACACACAGAACAGCCCCGCAGGGCGTTACTACTTAGACTCCGTCGAAACAACGGATGAGTCGTCAACTTCACCTTTAGCAACCGTTCAAGCGACTTACGATAAGATTTTCTCTCGAAGTAAATTTGATGAATTAGGTTACACCTATCAAATGGAGTGTCAGTCCAATGAAGGAAGCGTGCTTCGACCCGTCTATGCAGCCCACGCCCATTGGATAAGTTTGTCTAAAATATTGCCTCAACATCACCGATTCGACTTCTTTCTAGAACACGAGAGTTTCATTCGCGGCGGCGCTATCACCAATCTTACCCAAGGTATAATGGCTGGTCGTTACAATCTTTATTACCTATACACAACACCCTCGGAAAACAATTCCGAGACTGATATTGAGCAAAAGAGTATTGGTTGGTGGGGAGAAAACTGGTCGACTCAAACCAAGCAATATCCAAGCGGCTATTGGGATGTCACTCTATGCGCTCTAACTGCAAACAAAGAGCCTAGCCTTGAATTCAACGGCACGGAATGGCACCAAGACTACTTAAACCAGCTAATTCAATGGCTACCAACCCAGTATCAAAAGACCATTTCTTACCAGATGTCGCAGCATTGGCGTACCATATTCAACTACTTATACAACTTCACCTATAGCCAAGATAGACGCCAATGTTTCGCCGAATGTGAATTCGAATCAATTCTAGAAATAGTCACAGCACTCAACGCCTCAGCTTCCAAATAAAGTTGTACAAACCTCTTATCATAATAAGAACGAATGGCACCCCAACATCAATGCTGCTCAAAATACTGATCATGCTGCGATTTACCAGATAGGTTTTGAATGCCAGGGTAGAACTGTACGAGTGTCTGATCGGCTAGTGTGAGGTGAATCCAACCCTCTTTGACTTTCAGCCAATTGGTGCCGTTTGCCTCATAGACGGCAGGAAACTTGCCCCAACCTGACTCTGATACCTGCAGCTCTTGAAAGTGGTTAATCGGGGTTAGCTTATTACTGTCGAAGTTTGCGTCGGCATAGACTGATAATGGCTCGATGGCATCGTTTGGCTTGAACGTATAACAGCTCACAGAGGCTGAGGTGCGATCAAACCACTGGTAAGGTTGTGCGCCGATTAAATCGTAGACCGTGCAATCATTGAACTGAATCGCCCACTCTTGGTGAGCTTTAAAACCGAGGTAACCTATAGGTTGTGATGGTTCAGGTTTCGAGTCCGTCTCCTGCTCATACGCCGGTTCTGAGGTAGCACATCCCATAAGCCCAAGACTAAAAAGGAAAGTCACAGCACGCTTCATCATTGTAATACCTCAGTTCCGTTAGTAGATGAGTAACTCAATTAAGTCTCTACATTAAACGGTAAGTTCCAAACGATTACCATCAGGATCGAGTACACAGCTCTCATAATAGCCATCCCCTGTTCTTCTTGGGCCATCTAAGCGCTCATAGCCGTCTTCGACCAAGCGTTGAGTGAGTGCATCGACCGCTTGCTCCGACCCCAATGAAATCGCCATATGAACAAAGCCTGTAAACTGATCATAGATGTCATCTTTCGATTCAGGCACCGAATCCATTTCCATGATCTCTAGGCGGCTTCCAGTTTCAAATGAGAGGAAGTACGAAGAAAACCCTTTGGTTGGGTTGTGATATTTTGAGTTCGATGTCGCACCGAAATAGTCTTCGTAAAATCTCTTCAAAACTTCGAGTTTTTTGGTCCAAATTGCGATGTGTTCAATCTTCATTTTGTTTGCCTAAGTTTGATGTCTAACGCTAGATTACCCGCCAAATCAGGAAGGATAAACAGAACAGAATTCATCAAAAGTGTTCCTATTTAGCGAGCCGTTTGGTTATCAAAATCACAACAATTAGCTGCACAGTATTAATATCTAAGCTTGTGTAATATATAGCTTTGATCAATAGTCGGTGTTTTACACATTCTGAGATATACGCCGTGAACTTTCTAAAATTAATAACTCTCGCTGCGATATGGGGCGGTTCGTTTCTGTTCATGAGAATTGCCGCTAATCCATTGGGCCCAGCAGTGTTGATTGAAGCAAGAGTACTATTTGCAGCAATCACGCTACTGTTGGTGTCTTTGTATTTAAGAAAAAAGCTGACGTTCAACACTCACGCTAAACACTTCTTTATTCTTGGGTTGTTTAATACCGCAGTTCCCTTTTTACTGTTCGCTTATGCCGCGCAGACACTGAACGCCTCGACACTCGCCATCTTGAACTCTACCGCGCCAATATGGGCAGCAATCATTGGTGCGGTATGGACTAAAACAGCACTCGAGGCGCGAGTTCTATTAGGACTTGGGATTGGGGTAGCGGGAGTAGGAGTACTCGTTGGTTGGGATGCAATAAACATTGGCCATGAGGCTGTACTTCCTATTTTAGCTGCGGTGATGGCTGCCTTTAGCTACGGAATAGCATCAAACTATACCAAACAAGCACCTAAAGTTGAGGCATTCAATAATGCACATGGCAGCATGTGGGCGGCGGTCTTAATCGTATTGCCGTTTGTCTTTTTTATGCCGATGAGAGAGGCTCCGGATCTAACCATCACCACATCGGTGATCTTATTAGGCGCGGTGTGTACTGGCCTTGCTTACTTGCTTTACTTCAATCTCGTTTCTGAACTGGGTGCGCCTTCGGCTCTGTCTGTAACCTTTTTGATCCCAGTGTTTGGCATCTTGTGGGGCAACCTGTTCCTAGACGAAGCGATCGGTCTTAACACCATTTTCGGCTCGGTTCTGGTTATTACCGGCACCATGCTAGTGACCGGTATGACGCCTTCTCAGATGATAGAGAGCGCCAAACAAAAACGAGCAGCAAGAGCGGCTCGTTAATCAGCCATGTATTGTTGAATCTTGTTTCTCAACCACTGATGAGCAGGATTCAAATCGGTTCTCTTATGCCAGATCATGTATTGCTGCATCGGTAAGATTTCAAACGGCTGATCAAGGACTTGAAGCTGGAAAGGTTCAGAAAATTGATTGGCAAAATCACGCGACGTGCTGCCAACACAATCTGAGCCCGATACCAGCACACACATGGTCATCAGTGAGTCACACTCTGCACTCACTTTTCTCTGTTTCAGTGGTGACTTGGTAAAATAATCTGCCGTATATAAACGGGTTCGACGCATTCTAAAAGTAACATGCTTTTCGTTGTAATATTGCTCTTCAGTCACTGAACCATTGATTCTAGGATGCCCCTTTCGAGCTATCAATACGAGTGCATCCTCAATCACAGGCTGCTTCATGTAGCCGTTAACTTGCGGGTAATGGATATCAATCGCTAAATCAGCTTGTTGCATGCTCAAGCCTTGCAATAATTCTTCTTCGTTGTTCGGGACCATATTGAATTCAATCGAGATATTGCCCAACGTCTCATCTTGCTCGACGAGAGGTTGAAGCTTGGTTAATCCAATCTCATTCACCAGGATACGAAACACATGATGCTGCTGATTATCAAATGTCTTTAAAGTGCTTACTGCGCTGCTTATCCCTTCTAGAGCAGGCTCTACTCGGTCTGCCAATTGCACCGCAGCGTTAGTCGGAATAATCCCACGCCCTTCACGAATAAACAGGTCGGTATCAAGCTGAGATTGCAATCGCTTCAATGCCCCGCTAACCCCAGGCTGAGTCATACCAAGCGATTCTGATGCAAGCGTGATCGACTTTAATCGATACACTTCTAAGAACACGCTCAATAGATTTAAATCCAACTTTTCCACGTCGCTCACCGTTACTCTCCCTGTCAATGTGGTCTTAATCAATCATAGGTCAGGATTCGTGTTCGTTCCCCAACCATTGTATGACTCAATACATAGCCAATCGTGATGTATTAAATAAAGCTTACTTTATTTTTTGCTATATGTCTTATTCCTATAATCGCCTCAACGAAACAAAATTCTGAAATGAAGAGGCTCTTATGACGACTTCACGCACGTTCAAAAATGCATCACTATTCCTAGCTATCTCGCTCGCATTCCCTACAGTTGCAGCTAACCATGACCACGCACACTTCAGCGAAATTGGCGACCAAGGTGGCAAAAGCGCAACCGAGATGACGACCAAGGCAAACCAAGAGTTCGCAAAAACACTTAACTTTGCCGACACTCGCGCTTTCGACAATAACAACAAGGGTCTTATTGCTAGCTTCGACCAAGAGACGGGCGACATCATTCGCAATAGCTTTAACTTTATCGACCCAAGTGTGACGAATGCAGACCAAGCACCAGATTCAGTAAACCCTTCACTGTGGCGCCAAGCGGTATTGAACCAAGCAGCAGAAGGCTTATATGAAGTTGTTCCGGGTAAAGTTTACCAAGTTCGAGGGGCAGATTTAGCGTCTATCTCTTTCATTCGTAGTGACAACGGTTGGATCGCTTACGACGTTCTTCTTACCAAAGAAGCGGCCGCTAAATCACTCAAATTCTTCAAGAGCAATGTGCCTGATGGCGGCGAACTGCCCGTCGTTGCTATGATTTACTCTCACTCGCACGCTGATCACTTTGGTGGCGCAAGAGCAATCAAAGACGCGTACCCAGATGTAAAAGTGTACGGTTCGAAAAACATCACTAAAGAGATCGTCGACGAAAACGTATTGGCGGGTAATGCAATGTCTCGTCGTACTGCTTATCAATATGGCGCAACCCTGAACCGACACGAACACGGTATTGTGGATGCTGCACTGTCGAAAGGCCTATCAACCGGTAGCATTACTTACGTACTGCCAGACTACGAGCTGAACCATAACGAAGAGATTGAAACTCTGGTTATTGACGGCCTAGAAATGCAATTCATGGATGCTTCAGGTACCGAAGCGGCCTCTGAAATGGTGACGTATATTCCAAGCATGAAAGCACTTTGGACTGGCGAGCTGACTTACCAAGGCATGCATAACCTGTACACGCTGCGTGGCGCTAAAGTACGTGACGGCTTGAAATGGTCTAAGAAGATCAACGAGATGTTAGTCACTTGGGGTGAAGATACTGAGGTGCTGTTTGCGTCTCACTCATCGCCAATCTGGGGCGAACAAGAGATCTCTGATTACCTAAAAATGCAGCGTGACGCTTACGGTTTTACTCATAACCAAACGCTTCGCTTAGCCAATAACGGTGTGGTTCTACAAGACATCGGGGACGAGATTTACAAGGTCATGCCAGACAGCATTCAACAGTCTTGGCACACCAACGGTTACCACGGTACTTACTCTCACAACGCCCGCGCGGTGTACAACATGTATCTTGGTTACTTCGACATGAACCCAGCTAACCTAAATCCACTACCAATCAAGCCAGAGTCAGTGAAGTTTGTTGAATACATGGGCGGCAGCGACGCTGTGATTGAAAAAGCGCAGCAAGACTTCCAAGAAGGTGAATATCGCTTCGTTGCAACAGCACTGAATAAGGTGATTCAAGCAGAACCAGAGAACAAAGTTGCACGTGGCTTATTGGCAGATACGTACGAGCAATTGGGTTATCAATCAGAAGGGGCAGGTTGGAGAAACATCTACCTAACCGGCGCTCAAGAGCTTCGTATTGGCACACAACCGGGCGCACCAAAGACTGCATCTCCGGATGTGTTAGCGAACATGACCATTGAGAACTTGCTGGATTACTTAGCAGTAAAAGTGGATTCGCTAAAGGCACAAGAAACACCATTTACGTTGAATATTCAGTTGCCTGATGTAAAAGAGTTCTACTACGTTGAAATGTCTAACGGCAACCTGAACAACATCCAAGTGAACGAGCTGCAAGATGCGGATACAACACTGATCATCAATAAGTCTGACGTGTCTGACATCGTGCTTAAGAAAACAAGCCTTGGAAAACTGTTAGAAGACGGACAAGCAGGCGTGAAAGGTGATAAGACATCACTTAGCAAACTGCTGTCTTCACTAACAGAAGCTGACACCTCTTTTGAGATTGTACCGCGTCCAAACAAAGGCGAAGAAGTTGATGCAGAGCTATACCAAGATTCAGCGGTACACGCCCACTAAACGCCAGATACACTAAATAAAAACAACAGCAGTTAGCTAGAAAAAACGTTCTATGAAGAACATAAAAACAAGCCCCTACCTTTTGGTTGGGGCTTTCTTATTTGTTATCAATAAGTGCTTCTGAATCGCTACTGAGCTTGACCGTTTACTTCGCAATCCCAATAAGAAGGTGAACCATAATATTGCACAAAGTAGTCGATAAATACGCGAACCTTAGGCGCAAGCAGCTGTGCACTCGGGTATACCGCCCAAATAGCCGCCTCATCTTTTAAAGGGTAATCTGGCAACACCTCAACCAACGAACCTTCCGCGAGCTGCTTGTATGCTATCCAAGTCGCACACATGGCAATGCCCAAGCCATCGACACATACATCCCTTACCGCTTCACCGTGATCAACACGGATAGCACCTTTCTTCTTGATGGTGACATCGCCTTCTGGCGTATCGAACGTCCACCCTTCCAAGCCGGTTTGATTGATACATTGATGTTGCTTGAGGTCTTCTGGTGTTTTCGGATAGCCATGAGCTGCCAAATATTCTGGCGACGCACACAGAATACGTTTATCAGTCGAGAGCTTACGAGCGATCAGGCTCGAGTTCTGTAGCTCCGCATTACGGATCGCCACATCGAAACCGCCATCGACCAGATCGACGATTGAATCACTGAGTGAAATGTCTACCGACAGATCTGGATACTTAGCCAAAAAGCCTTTTAGCGCTGGCATAACATGCATGCGACCAAACGATGAAGGCGCAGATATTCGCAACACCCCTTTTGGTAATTCATTACCGGTTCCGACAGAGGCAACGCCCGCTTCGACACTCAAAAGGATTTGCTTGGCGTGAGGAAGAAATGCCATACCTTCTTCGGTCAGGGAAACCTTTCTCGTTGTACGATGCACAAGACGAGCGCCTAGGCTCTCTTCGAGCTTTCCGATATGAATGCTGGCTACCGGAGGTGACAACCCAAGCTCTTGTCCTGCTTGACTGATATTGTGCGTAGACGCGAGTCGCACAAACAATTTTAGATGTTCAATATTCATCAATAATGGCTAGCCTGCGCTGAGTACACGCTGCTTATTGGCCGCAGCGGCACGAGGGACAATGTGAGTTTTAATATAGGCATTAAGCTTAAACCATGCAAAAGCGCCCGCTAAAACATTGGCGACGGTCGCAGCAATAACCGCATTGATCATGTCTCCAGTTATCGAGCCGAGCCATAAAGCAGGAATGTAGAAAACAAACAAGCGTAAGAAAGAGACATTCAAAGCTTTACGAGGCACACCCAAGGCATTAAAGACCGAAGCAACCAACATGCACAGCCCTAGTGGGCCATAGCTGAATGGTATAAATAACAAGGTCACTTCAAACCAGCTGCGTATGCTTTGTTCTTCCGAGATAACAGGAATAATCCAGCCACTAAACAGCGCCAATAATGCGGCCATCACAGTGTGGAAAACCAGTAATAACTTCGCTGTTGTATTCAATAGCTCGGGGATTTTGCATCGCTGCTGCGCCCCTAGGTAACGACCAATCATAGGCGGGATAGACATCGTCAGAGCAAGAGAAAACACCAGCATAAAACTTTCAACACGGGCGAGTAAGCTCCAAAAAGCCATCTCATCGGTTCCGATTCTCGCAATCAAAAGCATTGAGAAGAATGCGCTGACCGCAGGTAATATCTGATTCGCAGTGGTTGGCATTACCGTCTTGAATAGCTCAAAACTGTAGCCTTTAATTTGGTTACGGCACGCGCCATTGAAGCCAAACCAACCCTTGCCGCGAGACTTGATTAGCATGTAGATTGCGCCGAATGCGTAGCCAATGCTCGATGCGATCGCCGCCCCTGCAATGCCCATATCCAATCCAAAGATCAGAATAGGGTCGAGAATTAGGTTAATCACGCTGGCAGCCAAGAACATGCTGCCGGTTGTTTTAGTATCACCATTGGCACGATAAACGCAGGTGGCCAGATAAAGCACTGCCACCATCAACGCACTGAACAGCCACAACGGCCAGTACACATTAAAAATCGACAGCATGGATTGGTATTGAGCGTCAGAGACATCATTCACAAACGACGCGAAAACAGAATCGCTAAAAACAATCAGGCCTAAGCAGATCAGAGCAATCACCAAGACACCAAACCCGACCGACAACGTGGCAATTGAAGTAGATTTACGTTGCTCCTTTGCCCCTACCGCTTGAGAAATAATGGACGTTGCCGCCACACCGATGCCCACTTGAACCCCGGTAAACGCCGCTTGGAATGGCAAGGTGATACCGTGAACCGCCAACTCATTAACCCCTAGCTGACCAATAAAGATCGAATCGACCAATTGCACCATCATGATCGCAAACACACCCAGCGTCAGTGGCAGCGTTTTCTCAATAATGGTTTTCAAAGTCGCGGATCTCATCTGCATAAGTCGGTTCACTCTTGTCTGTACCTTGGGGCTAATTACCTAGTTGAGCAGTATACGAAGCTAAATGAAAAGGATAAGAGCGCCAGACAAGGAATGAGTTTTTAGATTTCGTTGACAATCGAATTAGCAAGATACCTTCAACGTTAAAATAACCACCTAAGACACTGAATATATTGAAATTATAAAACCCACCAAAACTCTTAATAATTCGTTAATAGTGTTTCGTTTAATGGTTAATTGTTGGTTCGAACATTCCTCGCTAGCCTGAATTTAGGTCGCATTCACACTGAATAGGCTGAAATGAAATCTCTCAGAAGGAATATGGAAATGGCATATCAAGGTTATACAACGTTTAAAGCTCAAGCCGAGGATGGAATTCTTACCGTCACTTTTGACTTCGGTACTGTGAATGTTCAAGGGCAAGAGATGCTTGCCGACCTCAATGGTTTAGCAATGAGACTAGAGCGCGATCGTGACATCAAGGTCGTGGTATTTCAGTCAGCAAACCCTGAAGTTTGGGTCTGCCACTACGACACTAATCTATTAAAAGACATGTCGACAGAAGCCGTTTCTCGTGAAGAAGCGAAGTTACTCGACCTGCAAGTGGTGCTAGAAAGAATCAGCAAACTGCCACAAGCCACCATTGCCAAGCTTGAAGGGTTCGCTCGAGGTGGAGGCCACGAATTTGCACTGGCGTGTGACATGCGATTCGCGGCTCGTGGTAAATACAAATTCATGCAAATGGAAGTGGGTATGGGCATCCTTCCTTGTGGTGGCGGCGCATCACGTATGGCACGCCAAGTCGGCTTAGGTCGCGCACTCGAAATCGTCCTAAGTGCACGAGACTTTGATGCTGACGAAGCCGAAGCATACGGCACCATCAACAAGGCACTAGAGCCGGATGAAATTGGTGAATACGTCGATACGCTTGCTAAACGAATCGCTCAATTCCCTGCCGAATCGATCAATGCATGTAAGCAAGCGGTGTACGAGTCTATCGATAAACCGATCGACGAAGCACTCAAAGCAGAGGCTTACTGGTTGTATCAAGCTACGAGCAAAACCCCTGCGGTTAAGCGCTTCCAAATTGCCGATGAGCAAGGCCTAGAGCACGATATGGAAAACCAACGTAACTGGGAAACTCTGGTTATGAACGTTCAAGACATCAAATAACTCATTCACTACTCTTAATTTGGGTCAGCCACAAACTGACCCATAGTCTTACTTAATGCTTAAACGCCATCTGTTAACCACTAAGTGTTAAAATGGTCATTATTTGTCCCATAGGCTCACATTTGAGTCTTCAGCTTGTGAGCCAAATGCAACTATGCGTCATTAATCTTTGTTATAAAGTTGTTCAAACTATTTTTTGAAGGACGGAACATGCAAAAAATAATTCTGATCACAGGGGCCACGGATGGCATTGGTTTAGAGACCGCAAAAGCACTGACGCAACAAGGGCACCATGTTCTGATTCATGGCCGCAACCCAGCTAAGGTCAATAAAATCGTGACCGCTCTGTCTCGCCTGTCTAAGAATGCAATCATCGAAAGCTACATCGCAGATCTATCGACGCTCTCTGAAGTTGAGGCGCTCGCAACCCAAATCAAAAGCGATCACAAACGACTCGATATACTCATTAACAACGCAGGTGTGTATAAGGTGTCGGACATCACCACTCCAGACAATCTTGATGTGCGTTTTGTCGTAAACACCATTGCGCCGTATCTACTGACACAAAAGCTGCTTCCTCTTTTTGATGCGACAGGTCGTATCGTCAACCTATCTTCAGCAGCCCAAGCAACCGTAGATTTAGAAGCATTGATTAGCCCCAATGCGGGTGAACTTGATGGTCCGGTTTACGCGCAAAGTAAGCTGGCACTAACGATGTGGTCCATCGAATTAGCCAATACTCTTTTAGACAAAGGCACCGCAATTATCCCTGTAAACCCAGCCTCTTTCCTTGGCAGTAAATTGGTGAAAGATGCTTATGGTGTTGATGGTAACGACCTTGCTATCGGGGCCGATATTCTTTGTCGTGCTGCGCTCAGTGATGAGTTTGCCAACGCTTCTGGTCAATATTTTGATAATGATTCTGGGTTGTTCAAAGACCCGCACGCCGACGCATTAGACAACACCAAGAACCACAAGCTGGTGACCGTGCTTGATCAATTGCTCGAAGAAAAGCTGTGCGTTGCGCACTGATCATTCATTAGTAAAAAACGACCACTAACACTCCCCCCACACACAATCCAAGCCGCAGTTCTATCCATACAGACAAAGAACTGCGCGCTCTTTCGATTATTAAAATTTCTTTAATACTGATTCCCCGCTTTGCCCAATTATCACCCAAGATGCAGATTGCTAAACTTGCCCTCGTCGAAACAACACAGGCTACGGCCGAGGAGCATTTATGCGTTTTGAAGGTAAAGTTTATCGTCCTTGGATGGAAGCAGAGAGCGTACTCATCCAGACAACATTGGGGTGCAGTAACAACCAATGTACCTTCTGCACGATGTTTGATGATAAGCGTTTCAAAGTAAGAGATATCAAAGACATCTTTGAAGATATTGACGCGGCGAGAAAGATCTACCCGCATGTAGAGTCTATCTTTTTAGTCGATGGTAACGTAATGGCGATTAGAACCGAGATGCTGATTTCGATTCTGGATTACATCAAGATCACCTTCCCAGAGATCAAGAACATTTCTCTGTATTCAGGGTTCAATGACTTCCGTCGTAAGAGCTTGTCTGAATTAAAAGAGATTAAGTCGGCAGGTTTAAGCATGGCCTATTCAGGTTTGGAGTCAGGTGACCCAATTGTGCTTGAACGCATTCAAAAGCGCATGACGCGTGAGCACGCAATTGAGGGCATGAACCTAGCCCGTGAAGCAGACATCAAGGTGCTGGCTTCTTTCATCTTTGGCCTTGGCGGCAAAGAACGTTCTGTCGAGCATGCAATTAATACCACTAGCTTGCTGAACATCATGCAGCCAGATGCAATTGCACCTATGGCTTTAGCCGTTCAACCGGGATCGGTGTTGGAAAAAGAAGTAAACCGTGGCGAGTTTGTTTTACCAACGCCATTGCAGATTCTGGAAGAAGAAAAATACTTACTCGAAAACCTAGAAGATTTCGATTGCTACTACTGGGGCGACCACGGCAACAACATATCACCAATGCGTGGCATGTTGCCTCAGGCTCGCAAGCCGTTTCTTGATAAGATCAATCAAGACATCGCGCATAACCCAATCACCAAGCAAAATGTTATTAAGACCTTTGCTTGGTAATAGCTCGATTTAATTCGTAACCAGTAAACGTAAACAGACCAAACGACAGGCGTTGCAACTCCATATTATGGAATAATCAAAGTCCAGCAGCGCCTAACGTATATCTTACTTTTTCAGATTCACAGCCCTACCTAAGCCAAAGCCGCTAACAACAAGTCAGTACTCGCTTCAACGTGAGCTGTAATCTCTTGTTCTGTGGGTGCAGGCATTCCCATCAACACACCCTCTCTGACACTCATCACCATACCAAGCCAAAGCTTAATTTTGGTTTGTGGTTCTTCAATATCGAATCGCTCATTGAAAAACTGAGCAAGCACGCGATCGGTATCATCTGGGCCAACGTCCATAAAACGACTCACTAATTCTGGAGACTTACTGCCTTCTGCTATCAACAGCTTAAAGGTCGCAATATGCTCGCTCGAAAGGTGAAACAAAACGAAGTCTTTTGCGAAGCCCAATAGCGCTTGTCGAGTATCGGCGTGTTGCAAATGCATCACCAACTTATCGTCTGTCTGGCTACCCATTTGTCTTAACGTCGCTTCAAACAACACATCTTTAGAAGAGAAGTAACGATAAAGCGTTTGCTTCGTCATTTTCGCTTCACTAGCGACTCGGTCCATGCTGGTTTGCACATAGCCTTCCGCGAGGAATATCTCCTTCGCCGCTTTTAAAATCGCGAGTCGTTTCTTCTCTTTGTTCTGCTCAATCTTGCTCATTACTTCATCCACCCCAAAACAGAGATCATACTTTAAAGTATGATTTGTATTGACTCAACCAATTTTTAAAATCATACTCACCAGTATGATTTATTGATGATAGATAATTGGATAGAGAAATGACGACAATGAACCTCCCTAAAACTGAAGCAAGAAACACACGAACCCTCGGCTTTACCCTCGCGATCGCAGGTGCCGTATTAATGAGTATTGATCCAATCTTCATTCGTTATGCCGGTGTCAGCGGATTCGATACTGCCTTTTTGTTCGGCTTATTCAGCGCAATCTCGATGCCGATTTTGCTTAAGTTCAACGACAAACGTGGTATCCGAAAAGCTGTGATTCAGAGCGGTTGGCCATTGTTGGCTGCGGGTATTCTTATGCTCGGCAGTGCCTCAGGCTTGGTGTTCAGCATCAAGATGACCTCGATTGCCAATACCTTTGTCATCCTCAGTGCAGCCCCTGCGGTTGCTGCTATTTTCAGCTGGTTAATCTTGAAAGAAGCCACCAGCCGTTCGACTTTGGTTGCCATTGTCGCGGTGATGATTGGCATTACGGTTGTGGTTTCGGGTTCGTTTTCTTCAGGCAATTGGATGGGAGATGCTTTAGCGGTATTCGCAGTGATCTGTTTATCTATGATGTTTACCTTACTGCGTAAATATCAAGACGTCAGCCGATTGGCGAGCGTTGGCCTAGGTGGTTTGTTGCTCGCGGTTGTGATGTTTTTCTTCGCAACACCATCAAGCTACAGCGTTGAAACGTGGTTAATCATGGGCATGATGGGCTTGTTTACGGCACCTGTAGGGCGAGTGTTATCTATGGTCGCAACGCGCCACATTACCGCACCAGAAGTATCAATGACTCTGATGTTGGAAACTGTGTTAGCGCCAGTTTGGGCGTTTATCTTCTTCACCGAGATCCCGCCAACGACCAGTATTATCGGTGGTGTGGTGATCTTGACTACGATCTTCATCTACACCTTAGTGACCATGAAAAGCGATGACAAATAAATAGATTAATAAAGAGACTAATAGGAGCTAAATATGGCTGCAGAACTGAAATTTATTGGCCGAATTACCACGCCTTATCACTCGGTTTCGGAGTGTCCGAATAACATCCAACCGGACAACGGCCCGACCTGTGAAATCATCTTAGATGACGCTTATCAGCAAGGTTTATTGGGCTTAAACAGTAGCGACCACATCCTGATTCTCTATTGGCTAGAAGGCGCTAACCGAGATGAATTGCTACAAAGCAGGAATGACGAAACACCGACCAAAGGCACCTTCGCACTACGTTCACCGCACAGACCAAACCCAATCGGTGCCGCCGTACTACCGATTGAAAAAATCGAGAATGGCACCGTAACCGTGAGAGGCTTAGATTGCTTGAATAACACACCTCTATTGGACATCAAGCCGGCGATCTATAGAGAGAAGGGATAAGCGAGAAGTTGGTCTTCCTAAACCAAAAGCGAGCTGTCCGTTAACGAAAGGTTGGTATCACGCATGCTTGATGAAAGCTTGGCTTAACTGCTGAAAGAGTGAGTCTACGTTGGGTAGAGTTGTCAGATGTGCGGACAACGGAGTATGAACTTGCGCGTCCACCACGGTTGGATTTCCACAAACTTGATTATAAAAATTCACGGGCGCAACAATGTTCTCTAGGTCGATATCCAACAAGATACAGGCTTGCGAAAGTACGATTTGGCCACCCCCTTGTTTAAGCAAAACACGCTGCGCAGTGCCCACTATTTTTTGTTTATTGATATTGAGGTTATAGTCGCCATCACAATAAGAACCGGGGGTGGCGTGTACATCCACATCGATGCCCAGTTCTTTGAAAAACAGGGTTAAGACGTCGCATAAATGTCGATACGCTTTTTGGATGTTGTAGGCTTCATCACGAGGCCAATGATAAATATGCGATAGGTTAATGATCCCCGGCAGTTGAGGAACGGGAGCACCACCCGTTTTACGTGAGGTGAGTTGCCAGCCTTGTGCCGCGAGTTGCTTTCTAGATTCCACCGTCACTGGCCACTTTTTACCTGCGGGCAAAACGAGTGTCGGCGATTTTGCTTGCCACAGCATTAAGGCTTGTCCAATCTCACCCGCCTGTATCTGCTGCAATAATTCAGCTTCTTTTTCAAACGCACGATCAACATCAATGTGCGGGTAACGTACGAGTTTATTCGTTAGCTTCAATGCACTTTCCTCTACAGATTGTGGTGACTTAGAATTTAGCGTTCTGAAATAATTGGTGGGCGATGGGGCTAGTTATCCCCAAAAACTTCCGTACACATCCGCATTTAGAACCTCAAAAAACGCCTCAAGGCTCTTCACCTCTGCTGTCGGTTCGTAAATGTGCCATTTTAAATCAGATTTTATCCAATAGATTGCCCACTCATTACGTGATTTGTAGTACATCACTTTGGCTATAGGACTTTCCATTTTTTCACTTGGGTCGTTCCATTTCGGGCGAACTTCGAATATTTCTATTGCTTGCCCATTCACTCGATATCCCAAATCTAACTGGTCCCTAATTTCTACAGGTGGTCGACGAGAGTCCAGATAGATCTCAACTGCTTTTTCATATCGTTTTTGTTCGATTTCAGAGAATGCCATATCAGTTACCTAAGCTATTAATCAACTTCAAACCAAAAGTGCCGAGCGTTTGAGTGGTTTGTTATGTTGTTGTATACGTTTGAGCCGAATCTAATTTTGCTACTGCTTGAAACACTGTAATTTTAACATTCACATCTTGTCTCATGACGTTATAGACTGTTTTATCTGGGTTGTTTTTATTAAGAAGAATAAACTGGTTTACCGATTCAAATAGCTCACCAGCTTTGACCCTTATATCTTCACTCCCCACAACTTGAATATGATTGTATGTTTTCAAATATGCAAAATATCCAGAAGAGTCAAATGCACAGCTAACTCGAATATGTTCGTAGACCAACTGGTGCGATTGAGCTAAAAAATCCACATACCTCTGTTTGTTCTCTTCTAGCACAGTATAAAAGCGTTCTCGCTTTTCTTTATCGACAGCATGAGAGTTTGTTTTACAAAGAACGGCATATCCTGCAACTGCCGAGATAAGAGCACCCAAGCCTATTTTTATTGCTGTATCTATAACATCTAAGTAAGTGAGCAATTCCACCTCCGAATTTCAATTGCAATATAACGAATGACATGGATTCCCCCTGCCGAGGATCTGCCACACTTATGTGGTACTTAATTGCACCGGAGGCACCATGTCTGATTTTTCTTATTTCTGCGGTATCGACCTAGCTAAAAACCACTTCAGTCTTCATGCCGTAGACCAAAATGGTAAGGTCATACTTCATAAGTCGGTAACTCGCTCTAAACTACTGACCACAATAGCAAATATGCCACTCATGCGTATAGAAATTGATGCGTGTGGTGGTGAACATTATTGGGAAAGGGTGATCTAAATTATGCCGTGGCTATCTCCAAAGCAGTCCGACACATTTTCTCAATAACACAGAGTCTTGATGGCTTCTGTCTAACAAGGTTGTCTGATATGGTGGCGGCAGAACTTCAGCAATTGTTTAGATAGTATTGAATATGAAAACACTAACCATACTTGATGGCGGCATGGGCCGAGAACTCAAAGAAATTGGCGCGCCATTTTCTCAACCGCTTTGGAGTGCTCAAGCGCTGATTGAAGCACCCGAATTTGTTAGCCAAGCGCATCAAAACTTTGTCGATGCAGGTGCTGAAATCCTAATCACCAATAGCTACGCGTGTGTGCCTTTTCACTTGGGTGCAGAGCTGTTCGAACAACGAGGTTTTGAACTAGCCGCACTGTCTGGTGAGCTGGCTAAAGCAGTTGCTAACAATGCTTCTCACACCGTAAAAGTGGCGGGCGCGATTCCACCGCCATTTGGCAGCTACCGACCAGACTTGTTTAAGGTAGAAGAGGCAGCGCCAATCATTCAAACGCTTTACGATGCCCAGGATCCAAACATCGATCTTTGGATAGCGGAAACCATCTGCAGCCTGCAAGAGTTCGAATCCATTCATGCGGTTCTTAAGCAGTCAGATAAGCCGTGTTACTACGCATTCAGTTTGGAAGATACCAAGGGCGATTCTGCCAATATTCGTTCTGGCGAGAGCGTAACAGACGCCATCAAACTTGCCTGCCAATCAAACGCGACAGGCATTATGTTTAACTGTTCAGTGCCTGAAGTGATGGATCAAGCCATTATCGATGCCAAGAAAGTGATCGATGAGCTAGGCAGTAATTTAGACATTGGTGTCTACGCCAATAACTTTGCGCCTATCAGCAACGAACATGAAGCGAATGATATGTTTCAGGAGATGCGTGAGCTGGATGGCCAAGGTTATTTAACTTACGCCAAACGCTGGCATGCACTGGGCGCGAATATTATCGGTGGCTGTTGTGGCATCGGGCCAAAACACATTCAAGCCCTAGCCGATTGGAAACGCTCCACACAGAGCTGATCCAGATCTTCAACTAGAATAAAATAAATAGAGAACAGGTTGAGAAATCTGTTCTCTATTTGTATGTGACGTCTCTGAGTACACTGATACAAAACAACGATTTGGAGCAACAGATGAGCGACACGCAACGCAAAATAAAATGGGGCATCGCAGGGCTAGGTAATATCGCCAATCGATTCGCAACCGCTGTAACGGAGCACTGTCTGCATGGTGAACTGTATGCGGTTGCCGCAAGAGATCACTCCCGCGCAGCCTCATTCGCCAACAAGTTTGGTTGCGACAAGGCTTATGGCTCTTATGAAGAGATGGCGAATGACCCAGTAGTAGAAGCGGTTTACATCGCCACCGTTCACCCATACCACCAGCCACTCACAGAACTGTTTCTAAAGAACAATAAGCACGTATTGGTCGAGAAGCCGGCTTTTACCAACCTTGCTGACTGGCTTGAGATGAAAGCTCTCGCAAATCAAAATGGTGTTATGTTGCTAGAAGCAATGAAAACCGTGGTGTTTCCCGCGTATCGTGAGCTCCAATCATTCTTGGTAGATAACAACATTCAGATAGACTCCATCGAAGCCAGCTTTGGTAACCATCATGACTATGAACCCGATTTGTTTATCTTCAATCCGGATTTGTCAGGCGGAGCAACGCTTGATGTCGGCGTCTATGGGCTTTGGTTCTTCTACGACCTGTGTCGAACGCTGGGTGTGAAACCTTCAAAACCTCAAGTAGAGATGTCGTGTCTTTATCAAGGGGCAAATGTTGATACCGATGCGTGCTTTACATTCTCTGGTGATATGAACGGTAAGATATCGGCATCAACAGCGCAAAACCTTCCCCGATCAGCACACTTGAGTGGGCCTGATACTAAGATCACCATTCACGAAAAATGGTGGAATCCGGCCTTTATTGAGATTGAACATCAAGGCAACAAGTCGACCATCAACTACCGTGTGAAAGGGAATGGATTCGAGTTTGAAATCGACCATTTTTCAGAGTTAGTCCTTCAGGGCAAAACTGAATCGAATATCCTAAGCTCAGAGATAACCTCTCGAGTTCTCGACACAATGGAAAAAGCACTGATTGACTCTGGCTATCCACATTTAACTCAACCTCGTCGTTAGGGAAAGCACATTGGGCAACCTTAAGCGCAAGCTTGAACTGTATGAAAAGATATTTCAGGCTTTTGGGCCTGGAGTATCACATTGTCAGGTCAACCAACTGGCCACACTGCTGCACGTGAGTGAACGTCACGTTCAGACCTTACTCAAAGCGATGACAGCGCAAGGTTGGATTGAGTGGCAAGCCAGTTCAGGCCGAAGCAAGAAGGCACAACTCACGTGTCTGGTTGAACCCATTGAGGCGTGTTACCAATACGCACAAACCCAAGCTGACGCAGGCAACATAGAACAGGTATTTAGCACCTTGAGCTTCAACGGCCGCAATGCTGGCGCTGAGTTGCAAGCCTTTCTAAGCAGCACCAATCCGTCGGCGCAGAATATCGCGTACATCCCGTTTCACCGAGAACTCGAAGCGCTTCACCCTCAACGAGTACTTAGACGCACCGAACGTTTCTTAGTGATGCAAGTTTGCCAACGTCTAACCTCCGTTAAGCACGGCAAACTCAGCGGCGATCTAGCGTATCATTGGCAGGCGAATCAAGATGCGACACAGTGGCACTTTCAGATTCGCAATGATGTTCGCTTTCATAATGGTCGAACGCTTGAACCTCAAGACATAGCACGGAGCCTTAACTCTCTCTGCCAAAGCAAAATATGGCGTCGCTGTTATCAGCATATTGATGAGGTCTCTGTCTCGGCAGGCAATGTGGTTGTCGTAAAGTTGAATCAACCTGATTGGCATTTACCGCGCCTACTTGCTAGGGCTGAAGCCTCCGTATTTGATCACTCATCACCGACTGATAGGCTGATTGGATCTGGCGCGTTCTCATTAGACATATTCTCAAGCAAGATGTTGAGATTGAGCCGTAATAGCGCCTATTCACACAGCACGCCGATTCTCAATCGAGTCGAGTTGTGGGTCTACCCGGAATGGGCACAGAGTAAAGCCTGCGCTCAAAATCAGGTGTGCGTGAAACTGCCCGAAAAGACGACCACCGTGCGTAACGATGACCATTCTTCTCAACCGGATTTCGGCTCAACGTTTTTCAAAATTCAAAACCCAACGTTGTCGAAAGCCGTTCGTGAGTTCACCGTTGAAGACACCTCTGAATGCCAAGCCCTTTTCGATCAGTTGTCAGTGTCTGGCGACCACAAAACCAGCGTGGAATATGGGAACTACCTAGCTAACTACCTAACTACCAAAGACGTCGCGTTGTGCAGCATTATTGATGAGAACGACACCTTCACTGCGTGGTTAAGCTTTTTCACTCGCTTCCCGTTTGAAGACTTAGCACTGCCTGCTGAGATGCTAGAGAAAATCGAACATGGCTTAACCTCAATAACAAACCAGCCCAACTTTGAGTTAGCGATGAATGCACTGTTAGCGCTTCGGCATTGGTTGCATGAATCTGGGGTTGTGACTGAGCTCAAGCAAGAGGCGTTCAACTTAGAGGTTTCTGAAAAGATACACGGCGCACAAGTGAATGGTTTCGGTTGGTGCGAACTCGACAAGTTGTGGATTAGCCATTTGTAAGTCTAGTCGTGTTCAAAATAAGTCATTAGGCACAGCGACTTATCTTTAACACTCCCCTGCCAATAGCAAAGAAATGGGGTGCTAATGTACTCTCGAAGTGAGACTCAGCAAATATAAGCACAAACTAAATAGACCCAATAAGAAGGTAAACCATGACTCGACACCTAACAGGCTCATTACTGTTTCTTTGCGCATTCTCTTTTAACAGCATGGCGAGCAACCAATGCGACGCGCTAACTGGCTGTGAAAAGAAGTTCTGTGAGATCGAATATCAGATAAAGAAAGCGGAACAGTACGACAATCAGTACAAAGTGGAGCGATTAACAAAAGCGTTAAAAGCTGCGAAAGAGAACTGCACCAATGAAGGTTTGAAGGATGATCTCCGCGAGAAGATTGAATCCAATGAACAAGATTTAGCTGAATACCAAGCCGACTTAGAAGAAGCAAAAAGAGACGAAAGAGCGGATAAGATTCGAAAATATGAGGGTAAGATCGAAAAAGAACTGCGTAAAATCGATGAATTGAAGCAAGAACTGGCTCAGACCCATTAATCGATAATTGAAACAAAAATGGTCTTACTGCTTAGTAAGACCATTTAGAAAATACCGCTTTATGACGACCTCAAGAATCAACCTAGCCAACGCCAGCCGTTATTATCCTACCAGCGCCAATTCAGACTCTTTATAAATCCGGTTAGCCACTTTGTATGCCGCAGGCGACGTTAGCGTATCTTTGCATCTACGCTTAAATTGCTCGACTTCAACCGTTTGTTCTTCCAATAAATAGTACAACTCACTCAAGTAGTTAGCTTCAAACACAGCTTGACCAAGTGGCGTACATTCGTATCGGCTCGACTCTTGGTAGCCAATTGCGGTCAACACAGACTCTGGCAGCTCCCAGAACTTAGCAATGGTGTAAGTCAGACGAATAGAGTAGCTGTTCATCAGGCGCTTCAATGCTAACGAGTTAGGTGGAACAGAAGGATCAACATGCTTGAAAGCTTCTACCATCATCTGGAAAATGATCATCTTGCCTAAGTTTCGAATCAACCCAACAAAGTACGCCGCCGCTTGATCTTCTTGAGATGAAGAGTCTCTCATCAACTCCTTAGAAAACGACGCTGTCTGAACACTGTGATTCCAAATTTTCTCACCGAAGTGACGCCAGTAAATATTGTTCCCCGGCGTGAAGTTCTTCATGTAGCTATTCACTACTCCTTCAACAAGCCCTTGAGAACCCATATTTAGGAATGCTGTTTTTAGGTCGGTAACCTGTTTTTCATTGCGTTTGTAAAAGGCGCTATTCGCCAACTTAATCACATCGGCAGCCATACTCGGCTCGCGCTCAATCACTCTTAACAATGCATCGACATCAAACTCATCACTCTGTAATTCTGCCATTAACGTGGTCACAGAGGCTGGCATCACTGGCAGTTCATTAAGCAAGGCTTTTGGAGAGCGAATCAAGCGTTCGATCTGACAAGCGACAAAATCACTAAATGGGTCTGACTCCGTGCGAAGGCGAGACTCTCCAAACAAATAATCAAGGAACTCACCATCGTGAAGGCTAAGCGTCTTATCGACGATTAATGATGATGGCTGAGCGGACGACGGCGGAACAAAAATTGAAGACTGAACAGAATCAGTAACAACGGTTTGTTGTTGCTCTTGTTGGACAGGCTCTGCAGAAGGTTTGTTTTTTGAATCAACAAAAGGTGAGAATAGTGCCTGCAATACCCTTTTAAACATCAATACGGCTCCTAGATGATTATCAAACAATTCGGGATATATAACGGCGGTGATTATCGCACAGTTAATTCATAAACCACACAGTGACAAATGAATCATTAATTTCTCAGCTGTATAGGATCTGTTACTCAACGGGCTGCGAGACTGTGCCTACCAGCATTCACTAGAAACAAAAAGAGCGAGCACATAACACTTGCTCGCTCTTATATAGGTTAGATGCATGACAATATCTAAAGTTAGCTCTGGGCTACTTCCAACACGATCTTACCAACGTGTTTTTTCTTTAAGAACTCATCTTGCGCTTTATGGATATCGGCTAGCGGATAAGACTCTGCAACGATAGCGCCAATCTGCTGTTTCTCGATACGGTCTACTAGATTCTGGAATACCTGTGGTTCTAAAACCGTGCAACCAAAAAAGCTGAGATCCTTGAGATACAAAGTGCGAACATCAAGCTCAACCATCGCGCCACCAATTGCGCCAGATACGGCATAACGACCGTGTGGTTTCAGCACTTCAAGGAATTCCGGCCATTTGTCACCAGCGACTAAATCGATAACCACATGCACACTGCTTTCGCCTAACGCTTTAACCAAATCAGCATCACGGGCAATCACTTCATCAGCGCCAAGCTCAAGTAACTGTTGGTTCTTGCTTGGGCTAGTGATGGCAATAACATACGCGCCGCGAGCTTTTGCTAGCTGAATAGCCGCAGAGCCCACACCGCCCGATGCACCAGAGATAAGCACGCGATCACCCTCAACCACATTCGAGCGAGTCAGCATATTCTCTGCCGTCGAGTAAGAACATGGGAAAGACGCTAGCTCAACATCCGACATGGTGCTGTTAACCGCGTAAGCATGTTTTGCTGCTACTTTGGTGTATTCAGCGAAACCACCATCGCATTCAGATCCGAAATACCATGGCTGTGGTAGATCTTGTCCATAAACCTCAGTCAAACAAGGCTCAATCAGAACACGCTCGCCAATACGTTCAGCCGAAACTTCGTTACCAACGGCTACGATGAAACCGCACACATCGGCTCCTTGGATGCGAGGGAATTTCAACGCTTCGCCAGACCAACTGGCATCGTCTGAATCATCACTTTTTGCATACCAACCGATTCGCGTGTTGATGTCGGTATTGTTAACGCCTGCTGCCATGACTTTGATCAGCACTTCATTAGGCTCAATTTGTGGAACAGCAATGTCTTCACGGTAACCTAGCATCTCTGCCCCGCCGTGTCCTAGCATCTCTGCGCCTTTCATTGTTTTTGGTATCTCGAAATTCATACTGTTTCCTTGAGTAATTTTGTCACCATATTCTGTGCCGATGCCACTGCTTCTTCGCCTAAGACTGGCCACGCGCTTGATACGCCTTCATGAAGTAAAAACAGCGGTGTCGCGAGATCCTCTCGCAGGCTCTGCTTGCCTATTAGCAAACGAACTTGTTCTTTATGCTGTGTAACCGCTTGGCTGATAAGCTCATTATCGGGAAATGCGGCCATCGCATTCATCGACATACACCCGTGCGGCGCATACTCTTCTAACCATTGTTGGAGCTTGTTGAAGATATGAGTAACCGATGCGAGCCCCTTTTCAGGCGACGTTTCTAACAAGAAATCTAGGTAACGTTGGTGTCGATATTCCAAGGCACCAACGATCATCGCTTCTTTTGAAGGGAAGTGTTTATACAAGGTTCTTAAGCTTACATCGCACGCCGTTTTCAGCTGTGCAACGCTCGGCTCAGCAAAACCTTGCTGGCTAAACGCCACCTCTAAGCTTGCTGCAATCTGTTCTCTCAACATAGTGCTCTCTTAATACCGAATACCAATCTTAGTAAATAACTGTAATTGGCATAATAATGGGTAGAATGATTGTTCTACTTATAGAGTAGAACGATCACTCTACCCCTGTCAATATCCAAATTTACAAACCAAGAAATGATAAATTCCGCGCCAAACAGCACACGGAATTTATCAATACAGATGAGAGACTTAGCGTTTAAGCTGGAGTCGACTGCGTATCGTCACCAGAACAGATAACGCGCCACACAGTACCAACACCACACCTAGATCTTGGAGCATTCCCGCTAAAGCAAGCCCTGAGCCGATCAAGGTGTAATACATCAAACCAAACAGTGCACCTGCACTTCCCGCTTGAGATTGGTAGCTGACTAATGCGCGACTCAACACATTGGGAATCGCAATACCAAATGCCATGACCACCAGCATCATCGGAAGTAAAAACCATATTGAGTGTTGTGAAAAATAGACACCCACCGCACCTAATGTTTGAAGCCCTGCTGCGATACCAATCAGAGACATTGAAGACACTTGTCTCTTCAACAATGTCTTGTTCACCAAGCTTCCCAACAGAGTCCCGAACCCAAGCACAATGCCGCTGTAGCCAAACTGCTCGACGCTAAATCCAAGTTGAATGAAGGCAAATGAACCCAATTGATAATAAGAAAACAGCGCAATATTGAACGACGCGACCAGCAACGCAGACATCCATATATCGCTATCTTTGACCATGTGAATACTGAGTGACTTTAACTGCAATGGCTGCTTAGATTGTTGCGTTTCAGGCAATGACCATAGGCTATGTGCCAACAGCGCTAACACCATAATAAACAGGGCAATAAACACATATTGATGCCCGCCCGCTTGGCTTAATTGGCCGCCAAGAAGCAGCCCGATGATTGGGCTAATCGACAGCCCCATTCCCATGTAACCAAACACCTTGGCCAGTTCAGTGCCGCTAAAAGCATCACGCAGCATGGTTTGTGTCACAACCGAGCCCACCGCAAGCCCGAAAGCGCCCATGGCTCTGGCTATCATCAACCACGTAAAACTGTCGGTTTGCATAGCAATAAGTGCTGAACAGGCGAATAACCCCATGCCCAATAACATGGTTGGTCGGCGCCCCCACTTGTCAGCTAACACACCCCATACCACGACACCGAGCGCAAACGCTGAGAAGTAGATCGAGAGGGTTTGCGCCGCTTGTGCGTAACTCACATCAAAGGATTTCGATATTGAATCCAGAGTCGGACTATAGATGGTTTCTGCGATTTGAGGGAACATCAGCAATAGCACCATTTGCCATAAAGAAGGTTTTGTTTTCATCATTTTTCCAAGACCAGTGAACTTGACGAGGAGTCTAGGGGAAACTAACCTTGGCTCGTTAACAACATTAAAACCAAAAACAACAAGATTAGGACAAATGGCATTAATCAGCGAAACCATTGAGTTTGATGCAGACAGCTTACCTGCGCCCGTAATAGGGATTGCGGCAGAGCTAGGTCAGCATGACTCAGGAATACATCACCACATAAAAGGACAGCTGCTGTATGCTCCGCAGGGTTGCATCACCTTGACCTTAGAAAACGCCATTTGTATTTTGCCGCCGACTAAGGCCGTGTGGATCCCGCCTTATACCAAGCATCGAGCGCAGATGACCAATGTGGTTGCTTATCGGTCGCTCTATTTTGATAGCAGTATTTACACCTGCCCAGAAGCGATTGAAATTGTGGAAGTGAATGAGCTTTTAAAAGCCCTAATCAATAAGATGGCTTTCTGGGATTGGGACGTTGCCCGCGAGCAAACCACCAATACCGCCAACCTATTTTGGGAAGAGTTTTACAGCGCTAACCAACACTCGTTTATCTTGCCGCTACCGACAGATCGCCGCTTTATAAGCTTTTGCAAACGAGTCCGAACCGCTTCCTTTCTGGCCCCAGCCCTCTCGACATTAGCGAACTCGGTTGGTGCAAGTACCAAGACGATTACTCGATTATTCAAAGCCGAAACAGGCATGACTTATCAAGAGTGGCGACAGCAATGGCGCTTGTTTAAAGCGATTGAACTGCTCTCAGAAAACCGACAAGTCGGTGATGTGGCTCATCTGCTAGAGTTCTCATCCAACAGTGCGTTTATCGCTTTTTTCAAACAGCAAACCGGACAAACTCCGTTGGCCTTTACCAAGTTAGCAGCGTGATTGTTGTTATCCAAACTCTGAAGTTTTACTGAGCTCAGATACCAAAAAACCAGAACATGAGTTCTGGTTTTTAGGCGTATTTTAAAGCTAGATGCGGCCGTTACTTGGTGTAGAAAGCGCGTTTCAATGCCATCTCTAAACCACGAACTTCAGCTAAGCCTTTCAATCGACCAATCGCCGAATAACCTGGGTTAGTGGTTTTCTTAAGGTCATCCAGCATTTGATGACCGTGATCCGGACGCATTGGAATTAAGCGGTGATCGCCCACTTCTGCACGACGATTTTCTTCATCCAAAATAGCCATCACAACGTTGTACATGTCCACATCACCATCGAGGTGCGCTGCTTCGTGGAATGTCATTGGGTTGCTCTCTTCACGCTTAGTTGAACGCAGGTGCGTAAAGTAAATTCGGTCACCGTGCTTTTTGATCATATTAACCAGATCATTGTCGCCACGAACACCGTATGAACCCGTACACATCGTCAAGCCATTCATCTTGCTTGGCACATGTTCGGTCAACCAATCAATGTCTTCGATCGTTGAAACGATGCGAGGCAAGCCTAGAATTGGACGCGGTGGATCGTCTGGGTGAACCGCCATCTTCAAGCCATTCGCATCACAGATAGGCATCAGCTCAGCGAGGAAGTAAGACATGTGCTCACGTAGCTTGTCTTTGTCGATTCCCGCATAGCGATCTAGCTGTGCTTGAAACGCTTCTAGTGTGTAACCTTCTTCAGCGCCTGGCAGGCCAGCGATGATGTTATTGGTCAGTTGCTGAATTTGCTCAGGCGTCATGTTGTTGAAGTAATCCAACGCTTGCGCTTGCTCTGACTCTGAATAGTCCGATTCTGCACCTGGGCGCTTCAAGATATGCAGCTCAAATGCCGCAAATGCGATTTGGTCAAATCGCAGTGCGCGCGAGCCATCAGGCATTTCAAATTCTAAATCGGTACGCGTCCAGTCCAACACGGGCATGAAGTTATAACAAACCGTATCGATGCCACACTCAGCAAGGTTAGACAGAGTTTGCTTATAGTTATCAATCCACTGCTGGTAGTTGCCAGTTTGAGTTTTGATCTCTTCGTGCACAGGCACACTTTCTACAACCGACCACGTTAAACCTTTCTCTTCGATAATGGCTTTACGCTTAAGGATTTCTTCTTTTGTCCAAACTTCACCATTTGGAATATGGTGCAGTGCATTCACAATACCAGTTGCGCCCGCTTGACGAATATCGTCTAGCGAAACTTGATCATTAGGGCCGTACCAACGCCACGTTTGTTCCATGAGACTTACCTTTCTTTAAGACGCACTTAGCCGGCTCGAATTAATCAAGCTAAATGCAATAACGACTTCTTAATGGCAGCAATGACAATTACTGCCCGAGATAGCACCGGTCTACGCCGGTCTAAAGACGATTACCTATCTACAACCTAGTGAATGAATCAGCTTTCAAGAGGAGCCTTGTCGCTGAATTCAACATTAGCTTCAGAACTAGCTTTCTGAGCTAAGCAGCACCACTGGGTTGGAGCTAAATAAGTAACCATCAAAGTTTGGGTCATCAATGTCTGACAGCGCTAACAAACGCTGTTTAACATTCTCAAGGTGTTGCCACATTGCGTTCTTAGCAGCGACAGGGTCTTTGCGCTGTAAGGCGGCGAGGATACGAGCGTGATCATCTAACCATTCTTCACGGTAATCTTGACCACTGATGTGAGAGTGGAGTTTATTCCACATTGGACTCTTTTCGCGTCGCTCCCAGGATTGTTTCAACATATCTACCAGCACAGAGTTTTGAGT
This sequence comes from Vibrio sp. OPT18, assembly GCF_015163615.1. Classification (NCBI taxonomy): domain Bacteria; kingdom Pseudomonadati; phylum Pseudomonadota; class Gammaproteobacteria; order Vibrionales; family Vibrionaceae; genus Vibrio; species Vibrio sp. OPT18. The sequence goes on along the minus strand of NZ_JADDYK010000041.1, from coordinate 27,247 downwards.
TGCCTCTGCAATACACATGTGAAATCTTTCATCTCCGCTGCAATCGGTGGTGCCGCTTGCAAGCTCTTCGCGCTCGAGTTCGAGTGCAGAGCGCATCTTAATGATGTCGCCCGGAGTGACCTGAGTTGCCGCAAACTCCGCGATATTACTTTCCAGTAATTGGCGGGCCTGCAGCATCTCGAATGGACCAGCATCATCGCTGACCACATTCTCGCGAGAATGAGTTGGAATGTTCAGGACATAAACACCCGACCCTTTTTTCACCTCAACTAAGTTTTCAAGCTCCAGCATGATGATCGCTTCACGCACCACAGTGCGGCTTACATCTAGACGATCAGCAATATCGCGTTCTGGAGGCAACCTATCTCCGACCTTATACAGACCTTCAATCAGTTCTTTTCTTAGTACTAACCCTATCTCCTGATAAGGTCTTTTCGGCTCGAAAGGCATCATGATGATATTGTCACTTCTTTCCATTGTATTTCTCTCGCCATCATAATGACCAAATATAATTGGTCAACCTCTATATCTTAAAATGCAGTAACACCTTGTTTTTGTATTACTCTTTTTTCTATATTTGCTCGTTATTCAACAGCCTGAATACGGTCAATCAATGCGCTCAATTCTGGGTCCGCTTTATCTAGCGCGTCGTACATAGGTTGAACCGCTAGTGCGAACGCAGCTTTGTCTGGTTCCACGAAAGTAACGCCCATTTTCTCGGCTTTAGCACGCTCTTTTGCTTCCGATTCAGCCCACAATTTTTTCATCAATTCAGATGAATCACTTGCCGCCTTCATTAGCGCATCTTGTTGTTCTGTAGTCAGTTTATCGTATGCTTTGGTTGAGATAACCAACACATCCGGAACCATCGTGTGCTCATCTAAGCTGAAGTATTTAGACACTTCACTGTGACGGCTCAAGCTGAAAGAAGGAATGTTATTTTCAGCCGCATCTACGACACCTTGCTGCAGTGCTGTATACAACTCACCGTAAGCGAGTGGCGTTGGGTTACCGCCTAACGCTTTCACCATCGCAATTGCTGATGGGCTTGGTTGAACACGAACTTTCAAACCTTTCAGATCTTCTGGTGTGTTAATTGGCTTATTGGTATAGAAGCTACGCGCACCAGCGTCGTAGTAAGTCACACCAATAAAGCCGCTATCACGAGAAGAGTTAAGAATGTCACGGCCTACTTCACCATCAGTCACACTGTAGTAGTGCGCTTGATCGCGGAATAAGTAAGGCATGTTGAATGATGAATAAGCAGGAGAAAAAGCTTCTAGCTCAGCAGCATTACTTTTCACCATATCTAAAGCGCCGTTCTGCATCAGCTCCATAGATTCACGCTGTGTACCCAATTGAGCATCAGGGTAAATACGGATACGCACCTCACCATCCGTCAATTCACGTACTTCTTTCGCCATAAACGTCATCGCTTCATGTACTGCATGGTCACGAGGGTGGTTATGGCTCAGTTTCAATGTTGTCGCTGCATAAGCAGAAGCTGTTGCTCCAAAAGTGAAAGCAGCACCGACAACCGCACTAATCAAAGTTTTACGCGTCATCATCATTCTTATTCTCCGTGGATTGGTTATCCAAAATGTAGGGTGTTTTTTGTTATGGGCTCATATTGGGGCTCAAAAAAGGAACCGTCAAAGCTGAAATTAAAATTGATTGACCAATATCACAATAAAAACCCATAAATTGGTCAACCAAAATCATTTGTGAAGTTGCTCACGCCAACCAAAAAATGAATAGCTTATGATTCAGCCAGATTTTTGAACATCCCATCCCTACATAGAAACAATTTCTTACATTGGTAAACCAATTGTTATGAGATACGCAATTTTGTTGAAAGGAAATAAACATGAATAAATTGGTCAGTTACATAAATAGAGGGTTGGCCGCCTTTACAGTGTCTCTATCGTCTTTCTTAGTACTGTGTGTGATATGGCAGGTTTTATCCCGCTATGTTATTGGCAAACCAAGTACTGTTACCGACGAGCTCGCGCGTTATCTCTTTATGTGGGTAGCCTTAATTGGTGCTGCTTACACTACGGGGCTGAAACGCCACCTTGCCATCGACCTGCTTACGATGAAGCTGACTGGCAAACGCAAATTAATCAACGAAATCGTTATCCAAATAGCCATCGCTTCTTTCTCTTATATCGTTCTAGTACACGGTGGAAGCCAACTTGCTGCTAAAACGCTTGCGATGGGACAGCTGACTCCCGCTCTAGGTTTAGAAATGGGCTACATCTACTTCTGCTTACCGATTAGTGGCGCTTTGATGATTTTTTACTCCGTCGTATTTACCTACGAACGCGTTAAACAATTAATGTCAGGTGACGATTTGATCACCGACTCACAACTTGATTGATAGAAGGATTTCACAATGGAATGGCAAGTAATACTGACCTTATTCGGTAGTTTCGCTGTACTGCTTACAATCGGTGTACCGGTCTCTTTTGCGATTGGTTTATCGTCACTAGCAACCATCTTAATGAGCTTACCGCTTGAGCCTGCAATCGCTGTAGTTGCTCAACGTATGGCCGCTGGCCTTGATAACTTTGCACTATTGGCAATCCCGTTCTTCATTTTGGCGGGCAACATCATGAACCAAGGCGGCATCGCGCTGCGTTTGATCAACTTCGCGAAAG
>NZ_JADDYK010000041.1:1730-24532 GCF_015163615.1 Vibrio sp. OPT18 | reverse complement strand
TGTTGGGTGGTCGTTTACCGGGTTCATTGGCACACGTAAACGTGATGGCAAACATGATGTTTGGTTCTATCTCAGGCTCAGCGGTTGCATCGGCGGCGGCAGTTGGTGGCACCATGTCTCCTCTGCAAAAGAAAGACGGCTACGACGAAAACTTCTCTGCTGCGGTAAACATTACTTCGTGTCCTACTGGTCTATTGATTCCGCCAAGTAACACGCTGATCGTTTTCTCGTTGGTTTCTGGTGGTACTTCAATTGCAGCGCTGTTCTTAGCGGGCTACATCCCAGGTATCTTGATGGGATTAAGTATCATGATTGTGGCGGGTATCATTGCAAAACGTCGCGGTTACCCAGTGGCAGCGCGTCCTTCATTATCAATGGTTTGGGATACCTTCCTAAAAGCGGCACCTTCTTTAGCACTGATCGGCATCATCATGGGCGGCATCATTGGCGGTATCTTTACTGCTACTGAGGCTTCCGCAATTGCTGTGGTATACACGTTTGTTTTAGCTGTGCTTGTCTACCGTGAAGTGAAATGGGGTGATATTCCAAAGATCATCCTTGAGTCTGCAGTAACAACATCTATCGTTCTATTACTTGTTGGCGCATCAATGGGTATGTCTTGGGCAATGGCAAACGCCGATGTGCCTTACATGATTGCTGATGCATTACTGGCGGTTTCTGATAATCCGCTAATGATTCTATTGATCATCAACATCATCCTGCTGATTGTGGGTATCTTCATGGATATGACACCAGCGGTACTTATCTTCACACCAATCTTCTTACCAATCGCGCTAGACCTAGGTATCGACCCTGTGCACTTCGGCATCATGATGACCTTCAACCTTGCTATCGGTATCTGTACACCGCCAGTGGGTAGTGCTCTGTTCATTGGTTGTTCGGTTGCCAACATTGCCATCGACAAAGTCATCAAACCTTTGCTGCCATTCTACGCAGCACTGATTGCAGCCTTGATGGCCGTTACTTTTATCCCTGAGCTGAGCTTGTTCCTACCTGAATTGGTACTGGGCTACGGTTCGTAATTTGGTCACAGATACATTCTAAGACTGCTAAACACTCAAACGCTTTATCAAATAATAAAATCCCGCTGGTTCGCTGGCGGGAAAAGGAACTGAATAATGAAGACTGTTGCTAACTCTACGCTGCCAAACACTGTATTACGACCTGACTACGACCGTTCAGCACTCCAAAGCCGTATCGTGCACCTTGGCTTCGGTGCATTTCACCGAGCACACCAAGCGCTGTTCACCAATGAAATGCTCAGCAAAACCAATACTGATTGGGGCATTTGCGAGATAAACCTATTCGGCGGCGAAGACCTAATTGAATCACTTCGCGCGCAAGACCACCTTTACACCGTTGCAGAAAAAGGCGCTGAATCCACAGACGTTAAAGTGATCGGCTCAGTAACCGAATCTCTTCACCCGAGCATAGACGGCATCGAAACCGTATTAGAAAAAATGGCCGAGCCTCAAGTGGCTATCGTTTCTATGACCATCACAGAGAAAGGCTACTGCGCTGACCCAGCGACAGGAAAACTCGACAAAAATAACCCATTAGTCATCGCTGACTTAGCTAACCCAACTCAACCAAAATCAGCATTAGGTTACATTGTCCAAGCCCTAAAAATACGCCGCGAACGTGGCTTAACACCGTTCACGGTTATGTCTTGCGATAACGTGCAAGAGAACGGTCATGTAGCAAAAGCAGCGATCATTGAGTTTGCTCAACTGCTTGACCCTGAATTACGTGATTGGATTGAAACCAATGTCACCTTCCCATGCACCATGGTTGACCGCATCGTACCCGCAGCAACAGAAGAAACACTGACAGAAATTGCAGAACTGCTTGGTTGTGAAGACCCATGTGGTATCGCCTGTGAACCCTTCCGCCAATGGGTGATTGAAGATAACTTTGTGGCAGGTCGTCCAGATTGGAATGTCGCTGGCGCAGAGTTCGTAGAAGATGTAGTGCCTTACGAAGAGATGAAACTGCGCATGCTCAATGGCAGTCACTCTTTCCTTGCTTACCTTGGATACCTTGGTGGCTACGACCATATTTCCGACACCATGACAGATGCAGGCTACCGAAAAGCCGCTTTTGACATGATGATGAAATCCCAAGCACCGTCGTTAACCATGCCTGAAGGAACTGATTTAGAAGGTTACGCAACCTTGCTGATCAACCGCTTCACTAACCCAAGTTTGAAGCACAAGACGTGGCAGATTGCGATGGATGGCAGCCAGAAGATCCCTCAACGCATGGGTGGCAGCTTACGATTCCATTTAGAGCAAGGCTCAGATTTCTCGTGGCTTGCAACCGCCATCGCTGGCTGGATGCGTTATGTATCTGGCGTTGACGAGCAAGGCAATGAGATTGATGTCCGCGATCCAATGGCAGATACACTTCGCCAGATCTGCGACCAGCATGGACTCAATGTATCTGTGGTTCCGGCATTGCTTGCGGTTGAAGCGATTTTCCCTGCAGAGCTAGGCCAAAACCCGCAGGTCATTGATGCAGTAAGTTCAGCGTACCAATCATTAATTGAACACGGTGCTGTTGCGACCGTGGCTACGTTATAAGGAATACAAACAATGAAGAATTTCTTATGTGAAGACTTTTTACTGTCGAATGAGACTGCACGTCGTTTGTACCACGAACACGCAAGCCACCAGCCGATTTATGACTATCACTGCCACCTAAACCCGGCAGAAGTGGCTCAAGATCGTCAGTTCGAAAACATGTCTAAGATTTGGCTTGAAGGTGACCACTACAAATGGCGTGGCATGCGTTCAGCAGGGATTGATGAGCGTCTGATTACTGGAGGCGCAAGCGATTATGATAAGTTCATGGCATGGGCTAGAACCGTCCCTCAAACCTTGGGCAACCCACTTTACCACTGGACTCATTTAGAACTACGCCGCCCATTTGGTATTACTGGCACTCTCTTTGGTCCAGAAACCGCAGACCAAATTTGGCACGAAGGCAACGAGCTATTAGCGACACCGGAATTTAGTGCTCGCGGCATCATGAAGCAAATGAATGTGGTGATGGCAGGTACGACAGACGATCCGATTGATTCTCTTGAACACCATAAAGCGATCGCTCAAGACAATTCATTTGATGTGAAGGTTCTACCAAGCTGGCGCCCAGATAAAGCGTTCAAAATTGAACTTGATGGCTTTGCTGATTACCTACAAAAATTAGGCATGGTTGCTGACGTTGAGATCTCTCGCTTCCATCATCTATTGAGTGCTTTAGACAGCCGCCTAACGCATTTCAACGACCATGGTTGCCGTGCAGCAGACCACGGTATTGAAGTGGTTCGCTACGCACCTATTCCATTAGAATCGGATTTGGATGCCCTGTTAACTCGGCGCCTCAATGGCGAAACACTCACCGATCTAGAATGTGCGCAGTTTTCAACAGCGGTTCAGGTGTGGTTAGGAAAGCGCTACGCCGCAATGGGTTGGGTAATGCAGCTTCACATTGGTGCTCAGCGCAATAACAACACGCGTATGTTCCAACTGTTAGGCGCAGATGCAGGGTTTGATTCGATTAGCGATAAGACGTTTGCCTTCGAATTGGCTCATCTGTTGGACGAGATGGATCAAAGTAACGAGTTACCTCGCACCATCCTTTACTGCTTAAACCCTCGCGATAACGAGATGATGGCAACCATGATTGGTAACTTCCAAGGTGGCGGCATCGCGGGCAAAGTTCAGTTTGGTTCTGGTTGGTGGTTCAACGATCAGAAAGACGGCATGCAACGCCAAATGGAACAGTTATCTCAACTTGGTCTGCTTAGCCAGTTTGTCGGCATGCTGACTGACTCTCGCAGCTTCTTGTCGTACACACGCCACGAATACTTCCGCCGAATTCTGTGTGACATGCTTGGTCGTTGGGCTGAAAACGGCGAAGTGCCAAACGACATGTCACTGCTTGGCCCTATGGTCGAAGACATCTGCTTTGGTAACGCAAAACGCTACTTCGAAGAGAGGGCGTAACCGATGAAACATATCGCCATTATTGGTGAGTGCATGATCGAGCTTAACGGCAAACCGTTCGGCTCAATGCATCAAACGTTTGGCGGAGACACACTCAATGCTGCGGTCTATCTAAGCCGCGGCTGCGAGGCCAACCTCAATCAAGATGACATCAAAGTGTCCTACGTCACGGTTTTGGGCGCAGACCCGATTAGCAAGGGAATGTTAGAACGCTGGCAACAAGAAGGGGTGTCGACTGACCTTGTTCTTCAAGACAGCCAACGTACTCCGGGTCTATACCTGATTCAGCTTGATGACGCAGGTGAGCGTACCTTCTTATACTGGCGTAATCAGTCAGCAGCACGGTACCTGTTGCAACATCCAGATTTTAGCCAGATAAAACAAGCTTTGCGCAACGTCGATATGGTCTTTCTCAGCGGTATCACATTAGCGATTCTACCCGAGCAAGATCGTATCCAGTTATTGAACATCTTGGTTGAATTGAAGACGCAAGGCGTTGAGATCGCCTTCGACAGTAACTTCCGCCCTGCGCTTTGGCCACAGGACGAAAACCAAACCGTTAAGAACAGCTACCAAGCCATGTATACGCTGACAGATTTAGCTTTAGTCACGTTCGATGATGAACAGTTGATTTGGGGAGATACTTCACCAGAACAAACCATCGAACGTCTAACTTCACTAGGTGTTAAGCAATGCGTCGTCAAACTGGGTGCAGATGGCTGCCTCATTCAAGATGCCGCAATTCAAAGTGACATAAATCTAAATTCTGGTACCGCTTCGGCTCCACGGGCGGTGCCGACCCAACCTGTTGAACATGTCGTTGATACGACCTCGGCAGGAGACTCATTCAATGGCGGATTTTTATCTGCTTACCTTGCGGGTGAAGACTTAACAACGTCGTGCCAGCGTGGCAATACCATGGCAGGCGTCGTTATCCAACATCGCGGTGCCATTATTGCAAAAGAACTTACTCAAGCGGCCATCACAGCCATTTAAGGAATACCAATGAACATCAAACAACAACTAAAAACACTGAAAGTTATCCCTGTGATCGCTATCGACAACGCTGAAGACATCATCCCTCTGGGTAAAGTGTTAGCTGAAAATGGTTTACCTGCAGCAGAAATCACGTTCCGTTCTGAGGCTGCTGTCGAAGCTATTCGTCTACTTCGTGAATCACAACCAGATATGTTGATCGGCGCTGGCACTGTGCTCAATCGTGAGCAAGCTATCGCGGCTAAAGAAGCGGGCGCAACGTTTGTGGTCTCTCCTGGCTTTAACCCAAACACGGTAAGAGCCTGCCAAGAGATTGGTATTGATATCATTCCTGGGGTCAACAACCCGAGTACAGTAGAAGCCGCTCTAGAAATGGGCTTAACCACATTGAAGTTCTTCCCAGCTGAAGCATCGGGTGGCATCAACATGGTTAAGTCACTTCTCGCACCTTACACGGATATTGAGATCATGCCGACAGGTGGCATTAATCCAAACAACATTAAAGACTACCTAGCGATACCTCGAGTACTCGCATGTGGTGGTACTTGGATGGTGGATAAGAAGCTGATTGAAGAAGGCAATTGGGAAGAACTGGCTCATTTAACTCGTGAAGCCGTTAAGTTAGTCAATTAAACCTAACGCAATAGCACCTTTAGCATTATATCTAGCCCTCCTTTTGGAGGGTTATTTTATGGTTGAGCATTATTCTCTCAAAGTTAATATTTAATTGTGCTCGATAGCATATAAAAATAAAGGCTAAATATGGAAAACTGGATAACACAAGGTGTTGGCGGCCTGGCTTTTTGTATAGGTGTAATGGCCTTTTGGCAAAAAGATGATATGCGTTTTCGCTACCAGATGATGATCTTTTGTTTTGTCATGAGTGTCCATTTCATATTAATGGGTGCCATAGTGGCGGCTATAGGCGTAATTATTAATGCTATTCGCAGCTATGTATCGATAAAAACTCAATCGCGCAAAGTGATGTGGTTCTTTATCGGGTTAATGTGGTGCATGACTTTGCCCAACATGAATCATTTCTTTGAGTTTATTACGGTTGTTGGTTCATCCGTTGCGACATGGGCACTCTTTTCAAGACAAGGCATCGCCTTGAGGTCCTTGATCTTATTCAACTCTTTCTGTTGGGCTAGCCATAACATTTGGATTGGTTCGATTGGCGGGTCCTTTGTCGAAATCACCTTTATTGTCACCAACATGGTCACTATCTATCGTTTACATCAGCGCAGATTGTTAACTATAAAATAGGCAATATATTTTTTATTCTAAATTTAAAATATGGAAGTAATACATCACTAATTAAATGGGGAATTAATTGGATATCAAAAAATTATATCTAGTTAAGTTTACGTTATTTAAACGTCGTCAATATATTTCCAATACTAAATTGAATTAAATCACCAATTAAATTTATATGGTGATCCAAATCTTTAGTTTGATTTATTTTGGTTAACCAATAATCCGTAAATTATTAAAATTGGTCATGTACTTATTATTATACTAACAATAGGATCGTGACCATGAAGCGTCTTACCCTGACACCTATAGCAATCGCGTTGCTTCTTGCAGGATGTAACTCATCTGATAGCGACAATAACTTCCAACAGCCCCAAGTCCACTCTCGTGTTCATGATGTATTGAACGTTGAAGGTTACCAATTCCGAGATTCTAACGGCAATGGAACACTGGAACCCTTTGAAGACTGGCGATTATCTCCAGAAGAGCGAGCAGCAGACTTGGTTAGCCGCATGACGCTAGATGAGAAAGCCGGCATGATGCTCATTGACACCTTAAACTCGTCCGAAGGTGGGCTTGTTAGCAGCACAGGGCAAGACATGATTGCCGATGCCCAAATGACGCGCTTTATCTTCCGTAACACCGTTATCGAAACACCAATGAATGCACCTGACTGTGATTCTGGCCGTTCAGGCTGTCAGATAACCCCAACTGAAGCTGCCCAGTTCATGAATAGTGTTCAAGAACTGCGTGAACAAACTCGAATGGGTATCCCCGCTCTATTCAAGTCCAATGCTCGTAACCACATTGACCCATCAGCTAAAGCAGGGATCAACGTTTCTTCAGGTGCCTTTTCTGCTTGGCCTAAAGAGGCCGGTTTAGCAGCCACTCGCGACATGGATTTAATCACTGAATTTGCTGGCATCATGAATGAAGAATGGTCTTCAATTGGCCTGCGCAGTATGTACGGATACATGATGGATTTGGCGACAGAACCTCGCTGGTATCGTGTGCACGAAACCTTTACCGAAGATGCCGATTTAGCGTCTGACATTATGCGTTCACTGATCAAAGGCTTGCAGGATGGCGGTGAGGTCAACGAAGACAGTATCGCGCTAACCATCAAACACTTCCCTGGCGGCGGTCCACAAGAAAACGGCGGTGACCCACACTATGACTTTGGTAAGAACCAAGTCTATCCAAAGAACAATTTTGATTACCACCTAAAACCGTTTATTGCCGCGATTGAGGCTGGCGCTTCTTCAATTATGCCTTACTACGGAATCCCTGTAGATCAAAAGTGGATGCCAAACGATGTTGGTATGTCTTTTTCAAAAGGTATTGTCACCGACCTGCTCAGAGACGAATTGGGCTACAAAGGTAACGTGAACTCAGATACCGGCATTATTGGTGAGCGAGCATGGGGTGTAGAACACAAAACGATTGATGAGCAAGTTGCAATGGCGGTCGAGGCTGGAGTCGATGTTCTTTCAGGTTTCCATGATAAAGAAGTCATCGTGAAACTGATCGAAAAGGATCTGATCACCGAAGAGCGTGTCGACCTATCAGTAACACGCTTACTTGAAGAACAATTCAAGCTTGGCCTTTTCGAAAACACTTACGTTGATGAGAAAAAAGCCCAAGAAATTTTAGGCAATGAGAAGTACCAAGAACGCGCTGATTACGCACAGAAAAAGTCTGTCGTCTTACTTCAAAATACCAATAAGACTTTACCTTTAGCTGAATCAACCGCACAAGCTCCTGTTGCTCTGTATGTCATGGGAATGGACGAAAACATTGCTGGAGACGACAAGTACAACTTTGCCGTGACTTCCGGTGATTACGAAGCGGGAGAAACGCGTCCACCAGTACCAGCCGATACGGACTATGCGGTTATTCGTGTTCGCGTATCTAACGAAGGTTCAGATCCTGATCTTATCTTTGGTGGTGCTAACCCAGACGAACTCGATATTCTTGCATTCAGTGAAATGGCTACAGCAGCATCTTGGCATATTGAACCTAGCCTAAGCGACATCAAAGCCGTTATGAACGAAGTGGGCGCTGACAATACAGTATTGTCCATCAACTTTAGACAACCCTTCGTGCTAGACGATCAAAGTAATCTTAAGCAAGCCGGTGCCGTGATAGCGACATTTGGTGTCTCGGACAGCAACCTAATGGAAGTGCTTTCAGGCAACTTTGCTCCTCAAGGAAAACTGCCATTTGCTTTAGCGAACAGCGCCCAAGCCATTCAAAACCAAGACTCAGATTACCCTGGGTATGATCAAGCCGACACCCTTTACCCGTTCGGACATGGTTTAAGTTACGAATAATATTTGAGCTAATTCAGGCAGTGTTGAGCACTGCCTTTCCTTCTTAGATACCAAGGACAAAGTCATGGAACATATCTTACAACTGGGTTGGGATGATCACGCTATTCCACATAAAATCTGGATAGAACAATACTACGATGGGTGTCGTATCTGCTTGAAAGTCGTAAAAGACGTTGAGCCAGAAATGCTCTCACTGATTGTTCCAAATATTGATGTGCAAACCGCTCATAAGGCGTGGCAAGGCAAAGCGACGAACATTACACCAGCCTATGATGACGGCGTGTTGTTCACTCAAACTCGCTCGCTATTCAATTTACCTCACGGCTGCGTGATCTGGGCGGTAACACATATCCAGATGCAAAACGGCTTAAAAATGTCGGCAGACAAATTGTGCTTCGTACCAAAATACAGCAATCAAGATTCTTGTTTTAAGGTTCCAGCATAACGTAACGACAAGCCGAGTCGCTTATCCAACTTGGCGCTAATCTGCAAAGAACCATAAAAAAGGCCAGCGTCTACACGTTGGCCTTACTGCTATCTGTTACTCGTCAGAATTCAGAACTAATCAATCAACACCAAAGAATCGAGAATCCCTTTGCCACTGTGGATTCCACCTTCATTTTCGCTAGCGGGTTTGCTGCGGATTAAATAGCCCGCGTAGCCGTCTAACTCTGTTACTGGTTCACCTTTATAGTAAGCGGTGAACAAACCCACTTCGCTGACTAAGTCTGTCACGAGCGTTTGTTGAGTGTCACGTACTGCAATAGTCGGCACGTCACGTTCATGTGGGTACAAGCGCTGCATCAATGCCCACGCGTCGTACTCTTCTGGTTTAAGCTGGCTCAGTTGTTCGCTGATATCGTCACCAAAAACACAATGGCCACCGCCCTCACCTTGGTTTTTCAGCACCCACTCTTGCTTATCAGCTTGTGTGTTAAACCATTCAATTGCTTCACTGGTGATAGGCTTCATATCAGCCAGAACACTCTTGACCAGTTCGGCCTCCTCTAGCGTTAACCCCCAACATGCGTATTCTGCTGCTGGCATCATGGTCAGCAGCATTTGCATGGTTTTACTGGTCGCTAATTGCTGGCTGATGGTCGCGTTCATTGCGACATGGTGTTGTTCCATAAACAAGCGAGTCTGACTTAGCGTATGGCAACACACCGATTCGTTGAGTTCTGGAGCCCAGTAATCGGAATACTGATAGCCAGCTCTTAGGTACACCACATCGACAGCGCCGACATCTTTCAATAACAAGCGTTGATTATCACCCGATGAAAGCTGACAGCTCAATTGTTCAAAGGTACGACGAACCGTGCGAATGCCCTGTTTTTGTAGCTCAACTTCAAGCAAATGTTGGTCATAAACGTTGTCTTCGTTCTTCTGCACCACCATCAAGAAAACCGGTTTATCTGGCTCGTTGAAGTCGGCTTTCACTTGCCTTGCAGCATTAGCGATACCATAAACCAACTGGGTTAAACCTTGGTTTTCAGCTGGCACTGCTGACGGATCTTCCAACCAATGGTTATACACGTTTGGCCATTGGTTTTGCATGAATGAGTGAAATTCTGTTGCTCGCTGACCAAAAGGCGCCATCCCTGCCGCAATGCCATTAAACTCAATCACTTTTGCACCGTGTTGGCGATCGTCCATGAAATCAGTGCGCATTAACAACAAAGGTTGTCGCGCTGGATTCAAGCGCTCATCCGCACTGCCATGGGCTTGTCGGTGCAACTCCATCAGGCGACCAAAAAACGGATCGGCTTTCGCCATATCGCTCAATGATGACTGTAAAAAGTCGTGGTCTTCAGAAACATTATTGATGAGCTTGGTGATCAGCGGCGTCACCTTCAACAGGTGTTCAAAAACCTCACGCTCAATACTCATTGGAGCAAGGCTAAACGGGCAATGTCTCGCGGTATTGTCAGACTGACGAAAAGCGACACCGTGCATAATTGCCCACTGACAAGCATCTTCAATAACTTGTTGCGGAATCGATGGCATTGGATTCATTTAGATATCTCATTCTTGGCGGGCATTTGGCACCCGTAATAAGACGATGCTCATTCTAAAAAGACGAAATAAATTTTAAAAAAGTTATTTCGCCGTTTTGATCATCGTAGCTTGCAGTTTACAGCTGAGGTTCTTGGGTCTTATTGACTATGAGGTCGCGAAGCCATTTGTGGCTTGGTTCAGAGTCAAAGTAACGATGCCAAAGCAGAAACAAACCACCGGGAACCAACTCAATGGGAATCGGCTTCATCACCAGTTCGCCACTCTCAATATAGTCACGAACCGAGTTGTACGGATAACACATCAGCAAATCGCTTTGCTTACACAGCTTTACTGCGCTGGTGATGTCCGACACGTTGGCGGCTTTGTTAATTTGAAGCTGTTTGGCTTGCAAGATTTCCAACAACAGCCAGTCGCCAACGCCACCAGTGACTAACTGAATATGACGGTATTTAAGGAAGGCTTGCAGATTCCACTCTTCTTGAAGTACTGGGTGATCATTGCGCATCAAACACACAGAGTAATCTTGCAACAACTCGACATGGTTTAGCTCGGCAGGGATATTTTGAATGTGGGTACTCGCCCTTTCATCGAGCTCAAAAATTCCAATCCCGAAATCGACCTCACGCTTTAGTAAGCGCTTAAAAGTTTCACTACTCCAAGTAGTGCTGTTTACCGTAATGTTCGGCGCATCTGCCAGCGCGTTAGGCATAAATTTAGGGTAAATCGCGGTATAAGCGGTTTCGACTAGATCGATATTAAAAGTGCGTTCGCTGTCTTTCGGCTCAAAAATATCCGGCACGGTTAGCTGTTCAACTTGCAGAAGGATCTGATGAATCTTAGGCGCTAAAGAGGTGGCTTTCGGGGTTGGAAACAGGCCTTTTGACTCACGTTCGAACAGCGGGTCATCAAACAGAGAGCGTAGCTTGGTGAGTTGCTTACTCACCGCGGACTGACTAAGGAATAATCGCTCTGCCGTTTTGCTCACGCTGCGCTCTTCAAGCAACACGTGTAAACACAGCAGTAAATTCATATCACATTTGAGTAAGCTCTTAACATCTACCATGATATTCCTTAGATTCAGATTAATGATGACTTTATGTCACTTTAAATCATATCACAAACTTGTTAATTTAAGCCCATGTAACCTATGAGTTAATAACTCAAAAAAATAATAAACCTAAGGAATACTCATGAACTTTCTAGCACTCCCTAAGATTGATCTGCACTGCCACCTAGACGGAAGCGTTCGTCCAGACACTATTATTGATCTGGCGAAACAGTACGGAATCGAACTTCCAGAAGACCGTGAAGCGGTAGTAAAGTCTCTAACAGTGCCTGAAGATTGCAAAAACCTTGATGAGTACCTAGCTTGCTTTAGCCTGCCACTGCAAGTGATGCAAACGGAAGAAGCGATTGAGCGTATCTCTTTTGAGCTTTACGAAGACGCAGCACTAGAGAACGTTAAATACCTAGAAGTTCGTTTTGCACCGATTCTTCACGTAAACAAGGGCTTGTCTCTTGATGCGATCATCGCAAGTGCGGTTAAAGGCATGAAGCGTGCAGAAGAGAAATACGACATCAAGGGCAACTACATCATGTCTGTACTGCGTATGTTCCCGAAAGATTCGATCAAAGACGTGATCGATGCTGGCCAACCTTACCTAGGTAAAGGCGTGGTTGCATTTGATATCGCTGGCGGTGAAAAACCGGGCTTCTGCGCTGAATTCCCTGAGTACACGCAATACGCTATCGAACAAGGCTACCGTGTTACGGTTCACGCTGGTGAGCAATGGCATGGTCAAAACGTTTACGATGCAGTCACTATGCTAGACGCTGAGCGTATCGGCCACGGTGTTCACATCCAAGGCAACGAAGATGCGTACAACATCGTTAAAGAGAAGCAGGTTGCACTTGAGACTTGCCCAACAAGTAACGTTCAAACTAAATGTATTCACCAATTCAGCGACCACCCAATTGCTGAATTCAAGAAAGACGGCATCGTTGTAACCATCAACACAGACAACCGCACAGTGTCGAACACAACCATGACTAACGAAGTGAAGCGTGTGTGTGAAACATTCGGTCTGACAAAAGTAGATTACGCTGAAATCTACAAGTACTCTGTAGAGAGCGCGTTTGCTTCAGATGAAGTGAAACAGCACCTAATGGGTTTCGTTGAGCAAATCTAATTTGGTAAAGCGTGCCTATTGCTGAATTGCTAGTCTCACTTGGCATTGGTGCTCAAGGGCAAAAAAATAGGAAGAGAAAGGCTGAGGCTTTTCTCTTTTTTTATGTCTGTATATCCGTATGCTAATACCGATATTGATTCGGAAGATATAAATAATGAAAACAGAACTCGAAAAAATGCTGTCTGGCGAAGTTTTTGACGGTGCCGATCATGAAATTGACCAAATGCGCACTCATGCAAGTAAAGCTCTGACAGATTTCAATCAATGTTCCGACGACACTCAACAACCGAGCCTTCAAGCAAATCTATTTGGCAAAATAGGCAGCAGTGTTGTGCGTCCTCCTTTCCATTGTGAGTTTGGTAAAACCATCGAGATTGGTGACGATACCTTCATCAATATGAACGTGGTAATGCTTGATGGCGCGAACATCAAGATTGGTAACAATGTTTTGGTGGGGCCAAGCGTTCAGTTTTATACGGCTTCTCACTCTCTGGATCACCGTAGTCGTCGTAAATGGGAAACCTTCTGCTTTCCAATTATCGTTGAAGACGATGTATGGATTGGCGGAAACACAGTCATCAACCAAGATGTGACTATTGGTGCTCGCTCTGTTATCGCGGCTAACTCTGTGGTCAACAGCGACGTACCGCCAGACTGTCTATACGGTGGCACACCGGCGAAGTTGATTCGATACTTGAACACTGAGCAACCAAGTAACGACAACGAATAAACACGAAGCAACAAACCCAAATGAATACCAAAAGAGGTGATATTTTTAATTAAACATCACCTCTTTTTTGATTAGTTTACCGTGTCTCTTCTATCGAATGGACTTCGTTCCATGGCTTTTTCATACTCACTTTTCGGGCCACTCAAATACGTAGTTTTGACGAATTTTTCCCAATCATAAAACAGCGATGCTATTGGCTGGTCGGTAAGCTGTGAGGGATCCCCATTGCTCTTAATGAGATCAACAAACGCCTCTTCTCCCCATGAACGTTCAATAAACTCACCGACCGTATAGCCAAGTTCATAAACCGCCGAGCTACTGTTCGGCTTGTTGTATAAGTCCTGAGCCAGACCATCGAAACGGCGACTGATGGCATGTCTGTTACTCATGTGGAACCAATAATCTTCAGACTTATAGATAGCGATCGCTTCCCACAGCCATCTTGGATTGTTTGCAAAATTCGGATTCACTTGCAGAGTCAGCAAATGTACAAACTCATGTAGAGCGGTTTTATGAATTTCACCACCAAAATAGAGCAACCTAATCTCATTACTCTTAGGTTCGATATACCCCGTCGAGAACGCATATCGATATCCGATGCTTCTTTCTTGCTCGTCTAAATAGGCCTTTTGGTTTCGCCACACCCTAACGGTGACTGGCGGCATAGAACCAAGCTCGAACGTATTCATTAAGGGAGTGCGGTTAATCAATAAGGTATTATGAATGCTTGGGATAACGGAGGGCGACGTTCCATCGTAAAGAACATACTTGAACTGCCCCTTATCTGATTCATAGCAACCATCACATACTTGCTCACCACGAAACTGAAGCACGACAGCCACCACTAAAACCAGCACCGACGTAGTCAAAAACAAGAATGCAACGATAGACTTAGATGGGTATCTTTTCATTTTCGACATCCTCAAATTTGAACTTACCCGCCGAGGCGTCAGTCTATTAAATTAACGCCGAGAGCCTGCAAGCTATTTTCACACTGAACGGCATCGGTAAACTGGATAGCAGACATACCTACCGCTTTCGCTCCTTCAACGTTATAAGGCATATCATCGAGGAAGACGGTTTCTGAAGCCTTAAGTCCATAATTCGATAACAGCGCTTGGTAGATTTCAGGTTGTGGCTTAAGCATACCAAGTTCAGCAGATACTGCCGCACCATCAAACAATGCCCAAAATTGATAAGTATTTTTTAAGTATTCAACAATCTCGACCACATTGTCGGTAAGCGCATACACACCATAACCCGATCGCTTTACTCGCTCGATAAGTTCAACAGAACCGTGCAGTAAGATTTGCGTTTGCTTAACGTAATAAAACAGGCGATCGCACTCTAACGGGGATAAGTCGAGCTCTTGTTGATAACGAAGCTTGGCCTCACTTTCGGTCAAGAACCCTTTGTTCAAATCCATCCAAATCGTACTTTGAAAAATAGAACGAGCTCGAGACTCCAATTCTTCAGTATCACCAAAAGTAAGCCGGGCAATTTCCAGAGGTGCCCAACGCACAATGACATTGCCTACATCAAACACCACATTTTTGATTTCATTAGAACTCATACACACTCCCATTATCACCATGTCATTGATGAAAAATCGACACAAAGCGCCGCACATCAAGATTCATAGCGAACGTTTATAAATTAAAAGCCTTGGGTAGAATATACAATCAATAGAGTACAAAAAAGGCCATCATTACGACGGCCTTCTCAATATCAATAAACTAAGAAATAACTAACACAAATCAGCTTCTGAAGAGAATATGGTTGGTGCTTTAGAAGCGCAATACGCCTATACCTTTATTGTTCTTTTTCCATTGAAGTGGAGTTATTCCATTCGCTCGTTTAAACGCTCTTATAAATTGTGAGGCATCTGCGTATCCCAAGTGAAGTGCAATATCTGAGATCGAATAATCTTGCTCTGTCATAACGCGCTTGGAGAATTCAAAAGACAGGGTCTCTTTAATAGTTCGAAAGGTCGTCCCCTCTTCACTAAGCGCCCTCTGAATTGTGCGCTTACCCATTCGGTTTATCTGACCAAACATCACCAAATCTACATCTACTCGACCGATATAAGGAAGTAATGCTTGTGTCACCTTGAAGGTTGAAGTCGTCGTGGTTGCCAGCGCTTTAATTGAACAATCTCGATCAATGGGGTTATACGAAATGCACGTCTCAGTTTGACCTATATATTGTGGCGTTTCTGTTTGTATTCTCAACTCACTTAACGCACTCGCCGACACTGAAACTAAGTCGTAGCGAATCGGCTTATCAACATTAGTCTGCTGAGTTTTGAAATAAGCGTGGCTATACACAATCAAAAACAACTCTGCTTCAATACCATTGAGCGAGCTATTAGATGCTAGAAATGAAAGCTTTAATGACTGTGAAGACGATTCGACTGACCATTGTTCAAACGGAAAAAGGGACAGAAAACCTTGAGCTGAAAGGTTGGAAAAATCGAGTTCGATAGCAGCTTGTTGAGCATAGTCTAATAACGAAGAAACAAACACCTCGGATGGTAATACGTTCCTCAAACCCTCTAAGAACTGCGTAAACACATTAAACGAAACATATTGAGCAGGTGAAGTATCCATTGAGAATGGCATGCTCACTTGAACTGCGAGCGCTTCTATCGCGGTGTGATATGGAGCTAATGGCTTATCTTCTCGCACGCACTGCTGAAAATGACTCACAACACTCTTCGCAATCAATGGTAATTCAAGCATCAGTTCGAGATTCCTTTGTCTTGTTCAAAACAGGTCAAATCCACAACTCAACCCAATATCAGCATCAATTTCTGCATCAGTACAGTCTAAGTTCAGTGGCACAAAATGCACATTTTACTTTTCTAGCTTAGCTACTATTACCTCAAGTTAACAAGAGGCGCTTTAAGTTTTTAGCATTAAGGCGAAATCACAATTCAGGACGTAACGCTTTGATTACAAAGTATGACAGGGTTATCAATTTTAAATAACTCGACGATACCGTCAGGGTCTACTATTAAATCTAGGCATAAATATAAATGGACTTAAGCCAGTAATTGAGAGGTTTTCATGTTTAAAAAGATAACGTTAGTAGCAGCAAGCATTGCAATGAGTGTTGGTGTTGCACAGGCAAGTATTGAGAGTAAGACCTGGCCTGCATCAGATAAGGCTAAAACATTTGTTCAAGACACCATTGTCATTGGTATGCTCGCGAGCCCTTACGGTGCAGGTTGGCAGGACGAGCAACAACTGTTGGATTACTTCCAAGATGCTCGTGATGCAGGTATCACAGGGCATGAATACACCATTACCGCTGCTGATCACAACTTTGATGACTTCTTGTTTCACCATCATAAACACCGCTCTGCGATGGCAAAACAACCTGACAATTTCATCATCGCGCATTCCAATAATGACATTGAGAAAGCGCACACCGAAGGCAAAACCGCCGTACTTTGGAACAGCCAAACCGCCACTATTTTGGAAGAAGATGTGACCAAAATGGCGATTCTAAAAGACATGGGCTTAAAAAGCATGATCTTGGCGTATAACGACATTTTCAGAACAGGTTCAGGGCAATTAGCAGCATTTAACGGTAGAGATATTGGCCTAACGCCTTGGGGAGAGTCTGTTATTGATTCGATGGTCGAGTATCAGGTCATTCTCGACCTAAGCCACACAGGCTCAAAGACAGCAAATGACGCGATGGATTACATGGAAGAGAAGTATCCTGGAACCCCATTTGTCTACACGCACTCAGTGCCTGCTGGGCTGTATAAGAGTGAGCCAGATGCAACGCCACAAGGTTGCTACCGTGCTATTCCTGACGATGAAGCGATACGCGCGGCTAAATCAGGTGGCTACGTTGCCCCAACCTTCACCGAATGGATGATGGATGGCGTTTGGCCTGAAGATATTTCTCCAGTGCAAGCTGCAGATATGATCGACTACTACGTGAAATTGGTAGGCGTTGACCACGTCGGTATCGCAACTGATGATATGTTCTCTACCGCAATGGTTGTGGATTTCGCAACCAAGAATGCGAAAATGTACGACGACGGCGGTTACATGATTGAGGCTTTCAACAAAGGCGCTACCGGTAATGGTGAACTGTCGAAGATCCTAGCCGCGATCACTGATGAACTGTGGAAACGCGGTTACAGCAACGATGATCTTGCTAAGATCTACGGTGGTAACAAGATGCGAGTGTACGCTCAAGTATCTGAGGGCGCTGACCCTGACGAGTTCCAAAAAGAGTATACAAAGCGTCTAAAAGTGCTCACCAAATTAAGAAATGAAAACTTAGCTATGTAGCTCGCAACCAACAAAGCTCAAACACTCGAAGCACGTCCTATTGGGCGTGCTTTTTTATTATCTACTTGCAGATGACCTCGCCTTCACGCTTATCTAACCAAGAAAGAGAATAATGAAGCACCAAATAGTTTTCAGGTCTAATAATAAATGGAATAAATACATAAAAACTTGGAAAATAATTATATAATATGATTATGCTTCAAGAATCACACCCGTCAGTTAACTAACCTGATTATTCCTTATAACAAGACTTTTACTGGTCACCAATTCAATGAAATACCAGTCACTCTCGAATAATTTGTGATATCAAACTAGACAAAATTCCTGAGTACAGCTTTTTGATACTTCCCACCTAATAAATTAACCTCTCGAAAGAAAATTTTTACTAAAAACCACCCTGAACTTAATTTTATGCCTCAAAACAATTATACTCATCGCGTACTAAAAATAGATAAACACTAAAAGCATTGAGTACAACTTGTACAGATAACAACAAGTAAAGATCTCAATTTTGGAAATTATCTAACTCATAGTAAATGTTGTAAATATTTGGAACCAGAGTCACAAGAGTAGGACCTCTTGAATTTATTATCAGGGATGCTGAAGAAAATAAAACAGGCATTGTTAGATGAATAATTCTGCAACGTATTTACTTGCTGCTTTACGAGAAAAAATCAAAGAGAAAGGGATTTGTTATTCCGACCTCTCTGCTGGGATGGCAATTCCTCTCTCAACCATTAAAAGGCAACTGCACAATACGTCTTTAGGGCTGGATAAAATACTTTCGTATGCCACTCATTTAGATACTGACTTGGTCGAACTATCTATGAGAGGTAAACAGCTACAGCAAGAGAACGAACAATTTATCACCGATATCAACAGTGAAATATTTAACCAATATCCATATTTGTTTGACTTTTTGTATCTATTACGACGAAAAGAGTGGTCACCACAAGATATTGCCAATAAATACCAATTGAGCCATACGTCAGTCGCCATATATTTTCGCGCATTAGAAATGATGGATTACGTTGAATTAAAAGGTGATGACCAATACCGATTTAAAGATCAAGGTCGTTTTATTTTTGAAGAAGGTTCTAAGCTTGACACTTTATTCGCTAAACGTTTTCGAAATGAAGTTTTCAGCCATGATGTACGTCCCCCTATCTGTATGGGAAGCATTGCTATTACTGAAGAACAAGAAGAGAAACTGGCGAATGAAGTATACAACAAGCTGATTGAGTTTGATGTACAAAACAAGAACGGTGAAGGCGGCGAACGGCTCAGAAATGTGTTGATGACCTATACACCAGGTAATCAGATATTTCTTTCTGATACGATTCCAAATATTAACGGTGAATTATTAAAAGCTATATCGATGGCAAAAGAACAATAATTAATTACTTGTTATTTGAACAAGTTGAATAAAAAAGAATCGACGTAAATAAGCGTTCTTTTCTCATACCAATAAATGAAATAAATAAGGCTGAATCTTCATCACGAAACTCGGCAGGGCATGTCTCGACCTTTTTTCGCCTGATCAGGTTCAAAAACCTATAAATGAAGGATATAACATGCAGTTTAAAACGTCTTTATGTGCGGTTGCTGTCGGCGTTGCTCTAACGCTAAGCGGTTGCAACAGTAACGATAATAGTTCGAATATGGATGCTCCACTTAAAGCGACCGAATTCCACAACACCATCGATCGTGCTGGGGTGCCAGTGGCATTGCGTGATTTACACGGTGGTCACCTGCGCTACATTCCGATGTTAGATAACGGCTCATGGCACGGTCACACATTAGACACCAAAGGTGGTGAAATAACTTTAGGTGGTACAGCACTGCTGACCGAAGAATACGTGTCATTCATGGCAGCACGTTTTGACCGCTTGTCTCTGGCTGTTGATGGTCAGGTTATGCCGCTAGAACTGACAAACGCATACTCACAACCAGGTGCGTTGATTCAAGCGTATACAGGCGATAACGGTATCGAAGCCGAGCTAGAAATGCGTTTTGTGACTAATCGTACTTCTCTTGTAAAAACCACCATCAAAAATCCAAATAAGCTTGATATTCAAGGTGAATGGGATGGTGAGTTGATGCAAAACTATCGTGCTGATGATGGCACGGCATACAAGAATGAAGACAGCACAGTTCGTAGTGTTGAAGAAGCTTACCCCACTTACTCCCGTGAAATTACAGCGACAGACAGTGGTGTAGAAGTCTCTTTTGGCGCAGTTCGTGATTCATGGTCATTGTTGACATCTGGCGATTCAAAGTTCGAAGTGACACGTTCTATCAAACCAGAAACTTCTACCATCAATGACGACAAGAAAGGTTTCGTGCAAACGGCCTCTCTAGGCGATGGCGAAGAGATCACGTTATACACGGCTTACACTCACGTTCAAAACACCAAAGAGCAAGCGTCTGAGTTTGCAAAACTAAATAAGGTGATGGCCGATCCAAAAGGTTACATGCACGATTCAGCCATGCGTTGGGAAGAATACCTAGAAAACGGTCTCACCAACGATGCGGCTTCAAAAGAACATGAGTTTGTTGCAGTAAAAGCAATGGAAACATTAAACGCGAACTGGCGTGGTGCTGCGGGTGCAATTGATCACGACACGGTAACCCCTTCCGTTACGGCCCCTTACTTCTCGGGCAATATGACATGGCCGTGGGATACATGGAAGCAAGCTTACGCAATGTCACACTTCAACCCAGATGTAGCGATGGAAAATATTCGTACTGTATTCCAATACCAAGTGCAGTCTGATGATCCAGTCCGCCCTTGGGATGAAGGCTACCTACTTGATGTCGTGACTTACAACCTACCAGCAGAACGCTGGGAAGGCATGTCAGCGGAATACAAAAAAGTGTTCCCTCAAGCGACCGATGGCCTGAACTGGAATGAACGAAATACCAAACCATCACTGGCAGCATGGGCGGTATGGGAAGTGTATACCGCTCTGAAAGACGAACATAATCGTCCAGAAGAAGCACAAAGATGGCTGGAAGAAATGTATCCGAAGCTAGTTGCGTTCCACGATTGGTGGTTACGTGCTCGTGATACCAACAAGAACGGAATACCGGAATATGGCGCGGCAAAAGACCCAATCCACACGGTTTTCACAGGTGACGTGAATGACGGTTCTTGGGGATCAGATGCGTCTGTTGACGATATGAAGTTCCAATACAAAGACGAAGCTAATGGCGACCAGTGGATCAAAGAAACGAGTATCGAGAAGTACAATGAATTGCTGACTTCTGGTGATTACACAGCAATGAGTATCCCAGCGAAAGTAGCGGCGGGTTGGGAGTCGGGTCGTGATAACGCAGGCGTGTTTGGCTTTATCGACACTATCGATAACCTACAAGGATTATCTGAACAACCGACTCAAGAAAAAGCGGAAGTGATAGACCAAATGGGCCGCTACGCTCATGACACTAATGGTTTCGACAATACGTATGACATGGCTATGGGTACAGATGGTTCAGTGGTGACCTACCTTGATGATTCAGTTGAGAACATGGACAAACTGGCTCTGGCGAAGAAAGACTGGGAGGTGAAGTTCAACGAAAACACGGATGATTCAGACAGCTTATCTGGTTACTCATTAATGCAAGAGTCGGTAGATCAAGCCTCTTACTGGTACTCAGACAACCTATACCTGTCACAAATTGCCGACGTATTGGGTAAAGCAGACAAAGCCGCTGAGTTTGCAGAAAAAGCGGCCGATACCAAAGAATACATCAACCGTTGTATGTACGATGAGTCAACGGGCTTCTACTACGATATTGAAGTGGTACCAAATGGACTCCCTAACCAATGTGCAGGTCCGGTACTGGTGAAGCGCGGTATGGGACCTGAAGGTTGGTCACCACTATTCAACAACGCAGCGACTCAAGAACACGCGGATAAAGTCGTAGAGAACATGCTAAATACCAGCAAGTTTAACTCACCTAAGATTCCGCTAGGTACGGCATCAATGGACAACCCAGCTTACGGCCCAGACATATACTGGCGTGGTCGCGTATGGCTGGATCAGTTCTACTTTGGTGTACGCGGTATGGACAACTATGGATACGGTGTGGAAGCGCGTCAAATGGTCGACAAGCTATTCCAAAATGCGCAAGGCTTAACAGAAGCTACCCCGATTCAGGAAAACTACAACCCAGAAACGGGTGAGGTTCAGGGCGCGAATAACTTCTCTTGGAGTGCAGCGCACCTTTACATGTTGTACAACGGTTTTGTGGGTAAATAGCAGCCACACTCATTAGATATTAGGCGTTGCAGATGCCCCCCTATCATCTGCAACCACTTAAACATCTTCAAGTCAGGTTCAAAAGTCACAGTAAATGCTGTGGCTTTTTTATTATCTACTTACAGGTAACCTCGCCCTCTCCCTTATCTAACCAAGAAAGAGAATGAAGTCACACACCCAGAAGTAACCCTTGAATTCGCCCTCCAAAACACCCTATTTCTCATCATCTAATTGGCCTTCTATGTTAGAATTATCGGCTAGTTCGGAATGCGCTGAGTATCTGATTTAGTTAACTATAATTTAATCACCATGAGTGCTTTTTTAAGTTTTTAGAATGAAAAAATATGAATTAGTTGTTCAAGATATTGTGAGCAAAATTTGCCAAAACAGTATCAGCCATAAGCTTCCTGCAGAACGAGAACTGTCAGAAATATATGGATTATCTCGTTTCACGATTCGCAAAGCACTAGCCAAGCTAGAGGCTATTGGCATGGTGAAATCTAAGGTGGGTTCTGGTTACTTCGTCAACACTTCTCTCATTGGTACACCACTGGTGTACAACTCCATTACTGAAAACAGTTTTGAAGAGATCTCTTATAAAAAGCTCCAGTTGAATAAAGCGCTACCCGATAACCACGAACAGCAGATTTTTTCTTTAGACGACAATGACTACAT
>NZ_JADDYK010000041.1:0-1682 GCF_015163615.1 Vibrio sp. OPT18 | reverse complement strand
CTGGAAAATTAGACGGCTTCGATTGATTAACAACAAAGTAGTTCAGATTGAAGAAGCCAAGATCCCTGTCAGTGTCTTCCCAGAGATGAATGCCGAGATCATTGAAAGCTCAATCCAGAAACATGCGCTAGCGAAAGGCCTTCAGATCGATAGCTACTTAACAACGTATCAAGCGATCAATGTTTCTAAAGAAGATGCGGAGTTGCTCGGCTGCAAAAAAAATGCGGCGGCGATGAATATCACCAACCGAGGTTTCTTAGCATCGGGTGAGCTGTTCATCGTCAGCGATATCATCGACATCAACTACCAATGCACTTACCACACGCCTTTTAACAGTGAGAGCATGAGCTTCCGAGACAAAAAGTAACGGCTTGATTTGTATTGAGCCACTTTGTCTTCCCGCGTTTAATGTCTCGAATTTTCCGTACCCCAAAAAACAACAACCCGCACAGTGGCGGGTTGTCAGTAGAATTAAATCAACCGTTATTAGAATTCGTAGTACAGACGTACACGAGCACCAAAATCATCGTCTTCAGAGAACGCCGACGTATTGGTCGTCTCGTTGTCGACTGTCGTGTAGTAAGTACCAAGAAGAACAGAGAAGTCTTGTACTTCGAGTACATTCTGGAACTCATAAGATGCGTAACCCGTGTTAACCGTCACATCGCCTTTTGCCCATGTGGAATCATATTCGTTCGCACCATAGATGTAACCGATACCGAAGTTGTTATAAAGCGCGTTCAAACCCGCGGTTGCATTGGTTTCATCGACAGCATCTAAGTAAGCAAAGTTAGCGTTAACGCTCCAAGAATCATTAGACCAATTACCTGTTAGGCCGTAACCAGTTCGGTCAGAGATATCTTTACCCGAGGTGTCGACAACGGCATCGCTGACTAAGTTAGTTTCCATTGAGGCTGCAACAGTAAAGTCACCCATTTTATATGACACAACCGGGCGAACAAGGAAGGCATCTTTGGCGTTATCGTGGTCTACTTCCACACCATGGTAGCTATCAGAGAACAAGTCAGAGCGGTCACCGATCATCGTACCAACCTCGACATACAGATCCCCAAAACTTTGGCTATACATCAACTGACCATCAGAACCACGACCGCGAGCTTCTTTCATCTGATACACATAAGCGCTGCCACCCGTATAAAGTTCATTTGAGGTATCACCTGAATACTCTAGGAAAACATCGAGCCCGACAGGGAACATATCGTAGGCTTCAAAACGACCCGCTTTGATCGCCCACCCGTCTTTTTTGCCGAACTCAAAGTAGGCATCATCGAGTGCGACATTGCCTGTGCTTTCAAATAGAGGCTGCGCTTTAACCCCAACATAATGACCATTACTGGTGTACTTTTCGCCAGCGAACTCAATCAGAACTCGACCATCTTGGTTGAACTCTGCGTCACCGTTATCATTCGATTCTCTATCTTGGTAGTTGAAGTTCAGCTCCACGTTACCACCAACAGAGAAGTTACCTTCTTCTGTATCAACAATGGCAATGCCTGCATGAGCTCCCATTGCAGAAGAAACTAAAACAGCAGCTAAAGACAGCTTGAATGTGCTTTTCATATAAACGGCGTTGTTGCCTAAATCAGTTGAACCTTTTCCAAGTCCCGTGATCTGAACCTTTGTGATAGTTAGAACGGTGGTGACATGGGTAAAGCGAAAAA
>NZ_JADDYK010000040.1:0-2531 GCF_015163615.1 Vibrio sp. OPT18 | reverse complement strand
TTGATGGCGCAGCCAATCGTAAAAGCACAGCTCTGCCTTGCACACTAACCTAATGGAGTTGATGTAAGATTAGTGCCCCATGCTTTACTTTGATTGCGCTATGGCTCAATAGAACATGAAAGGGAGTAAGTGCCCTGTAGGTTCCATTGAATTTGTGAAACAGAGGTAAGGTATCACTGCTTGCGTCACTATCTGTCCGATGCAATCAACTGAGTGATATTATTTGTTAGCAGTGTTGAGCGCTGAGGCTCTGATTTGAGTTGATATTGTTGTAATTGAAAGTCTGACGGGTAATCAAAGTAGAAGGTCAGTACTTTCAGCTTAGCAATACAGGTTAAAGGAAGGTCGTCGTAATCGTTGAGTGTGTTTTGGTAGACGAGATAAAGCTCACTTGCGGTAGTCGTAATACCGACAGGTGAAACTTGCTCTATCTGCTCACCGGATTTAAGGGTAAGCGTGATTTGCTTTTGATGAACCAGTGCCACTGAAATGGGCTCGAAAAACTTCCCTAGCGCCTTTGGTGCGTTTAGCTCATCAATGAGTGCATGTGCCTTTTTTGTATCTCCTTGTGGTGGATGCATTCCCGTATGAGAGCGTGGCTGGGCCCGTAACAGGCTGAATGCAAAATCAATGGCGTACTCCAAGGATGGTGGAAGCTGCTGACTGAGGGTTGCTTTAGCAAGCTGTAGTAGGACAAGCTCCCTAGCGCTTAAGGTTGGTTGGCTGTACATTCCGCGACTGTAACCGAAAGGTTTACTGCGAGTGTCTTTGTCGACATCAAAATAATCGACAATGACATCAAGATTACGCTGTACGCTTCTGATGCCGCGATACATTCCTGCATCGGCTAACTCAGCTTGAAGCTGCTTAGCCGTCACCTTTCGACCTTGTGGTATGCGTCGATACAACTCAAACACCAATGATAATTGCTCTGTGGTACTGGCTTTATCCCTTGTTGTCATTGTTAGGTCACTGCTGGTGGCTGATTGATAGAATGGCAATCATCCTAGCGATGGGTGCGTCACTATCTGGCCGATAGCGTATTTAGCTCATCGATATTTTAATCTCGTCATAAGCCTCCATTTGTACGTAAGCGAGAAAGTTGTTTTCCCACAGTGAGTAGAACTCTACAATGGCTTTGTCGTGGCAGCTTTGCCATCCCATAGGGGCAATGAACGCTTGTCCATTAGCAATATCAAAATCGACATTACGCTCTAGCTCTGGGTAGACGTTGCCTTGGTAAGCAAAGTCAGTGAGGTATTGGATTTGATACAGGCTTTCATTTTCTTTCAGCAACATGATTTCTACTGGGTGGTATCCACCCGCTTCAGCACTGTAAGTGGTGTCTCTAAAGTTAATGGTGAGGCTTTCACAGTCCCTCTTGGTTGGGTTCTGTTTCCAGAAAGTCTCTATCTTGCTTTTCAACAAGCTTTTGAGTTGTTGAGATACGGGTGAGTATGGCGCTGTGATGGTGAGTGTTTGAGATTTCATAGTTTTTCCTTTCAATCGTTTTGTTCAGGTCAATGATATGTACCTGAGTTTGGTTTGAATCGAATGTGGTGTGACGCTGGGAGACCGTAACTATTGGAATTGACTGACGACCGTTAACGTCTGTGTATCGAACTGTGACGCCTTTAGGTGATTGGTGAATACCTTGAGCCAACTAATAAAGAGCGACTGCACCTCAGGCCGATTGAGCTCACATCGTTGGATGTCAGGTTGGTAGAACCATTGATGTTTGAAGTTGAAATACAAAGCCACATCAACACTCTCAGCTTCTGGTGTGGGGTAATCAAAAGAAGCGATGAATCGCACTTCCCAAGGTTCGTTAGGGTTAGCACGTTCAAGTTGCACCTCTATGGGCTGTATCCCACTTCGGTTGCGATAGAAGCTTGCAACCTTGAGATTAAGCGCCACTCGTTTTGTTTCGGTGGGAATGTCATATTGCTCAATCAAGAGCTCGGCAAGCTGGTGGAATAGGTCGAGCTTGAAATTACGTTTGATACTACGATTCATAGCCAACCTCTCTCAGCAAAAGAGACACAATCACTGCCCACCACAATGTGGTCGAGTACTCGCACATCAACCAGTGCTAAAGCATCCTTTAAACGCTCTGTAATGCGTCTATCAGCTTGTGATGGGTTGGAATCACCCGATGGATGGTTATGAGCAAAAATCACTGCTGAGGCGTTTCTCTCAAGTACCAACTTCACAACTTCTCGTGAATACACTGAAGCGCTGTCAATCGTGCCAAAGAACAACTCATTGAACTCAATCAACTGATGCTGGTTATTGAGCAACATCACCCCAAAGACTTCTCTCTCATATTCTCCTAGCTTGCAGCGTAGAAAGGCTTTCGTGTCATTCGGACGTGTAAAGGCATCCCCGCTTACCAATCGACTCTCTAAGATCTCGACGGCTTTCTCTAATATCTGGTGCTCTGTAACGGGATCGTTAAATGTATATAGCGTTTCCATATCTTTTCCTTGTATCAATAAATGCAATGCTCAAGAGAATGATATGTATGTGAA
>NZ_JADDYK010000039.1:0-1267 GCF_015163615.1 Vibrio sp. OPT18 | reverse complement strand
GAGCAGTGTTAAGGGGGACGGCCGCCCCCTTAGTATGGCCTAGTCGAAACAACCTCATCTGAGACGCATATTATTAAAGAAAACCCTGTTTTTCGACCATTTGCGTTTACCCCACCAGTCGTCACTTCGTTGAGTTTTAACTAATTAATACACACATCTCAATTGGAGAATTATCATGAAATCAACCATTACTAAAGTTATTACACTAGCCGCTTTAACCCTTTCAATGAACGTAAGTGCTGCCAGTGCTATTGATGCACTCAGTGTCGAATCGATTAAAGCCACCCTTACACCTGAGCAGATTCAACAATCTCTCAACCAGTGGAAAGAGGGTGAACTGAAGCAGCTTGAAACACGCGCACAGGCCATCTCAGATAGAGCGCCTATTGAAGCAAGACGAGAGCTGGTGAAATCTCAAATCGAACAAGAATACAAACAGACAGCGAAAGCCTTAGGCTTGTAGTCTGTTGATTATCAGAAAGGAGCATGACGCTCCTTTTTTTGCCCTAGTATCGCAAGTAGGGACTGACTCTTCTCTCTGGGGGAACGTAGTGAGGACTTTTCTTCATTTCAGCTTGCTCTCGTTTGAAGTTGCTCTGGCTAATCATATTCAGTAGATATTCGTCGACTTGAGATTCCTCCCAAGCTACCGCGCGACAGGCGATTTGGATACTTGCAGGAAACTTACCAGCAGCAATTAAGCGATATAACGTTGCCTTGCTAAGACCTGTTTTATCAAGCACTTCACGCATTCGAATCAATCTCATCATGACCTCTGTATCTTGTTATTGTAAAAGTGATGACTTCCTTGGATACCAAGATATCTAGCTCCATAGGGAATCAAGTAGTCTCATACAATAAAGAACAACCACTGAGTTTATTTCAGATTAGAAGCTATACCACCACAGCCTACATTGGGTCTTACCTGCCTATTGAGCCCAACACATTGCTTTTACTTGAATCACTGTAATCAGCGTACACAGTAACGAACCTATCCACAGAGTGAGAGTGTATCCATTGAGTAAAGATGATGAATGAAGCTAAGTTACATCGTCCTGTCTAGTGAACTTGTTCTTAGGATAGGAATTGATTACATGCTTGTATCTCTGCTCAAGGTAGTTGAAGGGTTACGTTCCATAGGTTCAGCATCATTGCACTCTCTGGTGATGTACTGTCTAGACAGAATGGTATTGAAATGATTGTTACTGACATTGGTTAGTATCAGAGTCTTGAGGACTCTTCTTGGTTGAGTAGTTCTTTAGAAAAA
>NZ_JADDYK010000038.1:0-590 GCF_015163615.1 Vibrio sp. OPT18 | reverse complement strand
GTGATCGCGTGGTCACCACTCAGACGCTTGATAAGCCTGGTCTAATCAACTTCCTTCAAAAGTATGCTGACGATGAAATTGAGAAACTGAAAGAACTTATCTTTGGGGGTAATCCTAGCGCAGCCCTTGATACGTTATTCGAACTTGCAGCAGCTTATGAAAATGCTGACGATGCAATACAAACTATATTGAATGAGCTAAGCACCAAGCTAACCAAGGAGGCATTCAATAGTTTTGTAGAAGAGTACAACGCATTTAAGCTATCAGTTGATGAGAGTATAGGTAATCTTAACAAGGTGGACCGATATGAGTACATTAAGGATGTAGGAGATGTTAGGTATTCGGTTTATTTAATTAAGAGGAATGGAATCGTTATGGCTAACATTGGAATTCTGTTGACAAGTGGTGCGGCAGTCACGTCTTGGTTAAGTGACATCATCCCTTTAGAGTTTAGACCGCATTTTCCTATCACAATAGCTGCAAGGGCTTACAAAACAAAGCCAGGCTCACCGGTAGAGCTTATTCTTGCATCTGCAACAATAGCAACTCATGGCGGGATAGCACTAACACCTCATCAGAATACAGATCCC
>NZ_JADDYK010000037.1:0-4223 GCF_015163615.1 Vibrio sp. OPT18 | reverse complement strand
GTGCGACGTTTTCTCATTTCAAATCTCCTCATGGTTGGAGACCTGATCTTATTATTCGCTCTAGGTGATTAGAATGCGGGGTTTATGACGCGCTTACGAATTATCTAGGGCAACTGAATAAAGAATCGATACGAAATGCTATTAGTGATTCAAAGTATCCTGAACAACTGTGTTTGTTTGACTCTATAGGGGCTTATACAATGGAAGGTTTAGAGGATATGTCGATAGAGTCAGCAGTATTACTTGAATCAGGGTCGATAGGAATGGACATTACTTACGATATTCGCAGTGTTTTTCTAACTTTAAAAATGGATGCTAATGAATATAAGTACTTGAGTGAACAAGACTCATTTTCTGATAGTTTTCATAATCTTGAGGAATACGATGGTTATATAACTCTTGATCATTATGTCAGGCCATATATAAGGGTGTCTGTAACATATGACCCTTTGTTAGATGAGTTAAAAAACTATAGAGCTCATGCGCTATTTATTCGATAGATCACTTGGTTGTTAGAACATAACTTAATAATAATTTACAATAGGCTCATAAAATGGATGCATCGGGATTACTAACGGTATTTGCTGTTTTACTTACAGGAGCTACCCTTCTTCCTACGAAGAGAATTTTGGATTTGAAAATTAGAGTTACGTTGTTAGATAAAATACTATTTTCAGTTCTTATTGCATTTATCTTGTATTTCTTATTCTTCGAAATACTTAAATATAATAATCTTGTCCTCCCTATCCCTTGGTTGTGGGGCTTTGATGAGGAAAGTTCTCTTCTTGCTTCCTCATTGCTGTTAATGACTTTCTGTATTGTAAAATATAGAGAGGAGAAATTACCTAAATCTAGCATATCAAAGCTAAAGAAAGAAATTACTTCTTTAATTAAAGAAGTTAATTTTGTAGATATATCATTTCTATTGGAAAAGTATAAGCTTTACTTGATTAAATATTATTCACATATACCATGGTATGTCGTATTACATAGAAAAATTAAGCCAAGATATGAGCATGTGAATTTGATCTCGTTTAACGTAAGTGAGGATAATAAAACTACATTTACAGAAAACATTAGGGATAAGTTAGCGTGTATGATTCCTAATAGTTCACAAGTTTCTAATGAAATAGACTCTATGTTTTCGTTGATTTTTAAGTCTAGATCTTTAGTGTGCTATTTGAATGAAAATCACCCAACATTAGGATTGGAGTTAATTAGTACATCTGATAATATTGAATCAGTTTATCGCGAAGAGTTTATTAATATGCTTTTGGAAGATAAGCATAGCTTACTCTATAGGGAACTATCACAGTCTCAATATATTGATCAGTCAAATTGTTATGAAATAGATGCCAGCAATTTATTGTTGAAGTATTTATTTGAAGATATACGAAGATCTGACGATTTAAAACTATATCTTTCAATAAAGAATTTTTCTATCAAGATTATCCAAAAAGAGCAATCACAAAATAGTGTCTATCATAATTCTTGCGATGACTTTGTTGATAGCAACGAGCGTTATGAATGTCCAGTATATATATCAATTTTCCTATACGATATGATGATAAGGCAAGCTATAGAGCAGAAGTATTATAACCATTTATTTCCTAACTATCTGTTATTTATAGCGAAAGAAATTATCTCCAGCATTGATAACGTTGAAATGAATAGAAGTGGAAAAGAGTTCCCTACTCGTAATTATTTCTTACTCTATGAATGCTTTATTACTATGTCTTCATGGATCGATATGATTGTTGAAAGGGCAATAAATCAGGAAAGATACAACCCAGAGCTCATATTAGAATCTTTTGGCATGATGACCTACTATATGCTCACTTCTAAGGCAATAAGCAAAAAGAAAAAAGCGTATTACTTAGGTGTAGTTTTAGGTGTTATTCGGAAGCTAGATGAAGTCAACCTCGAAGCTTTCTCCAAAATTATAGTAACTCACTCTTTAAAGTTGCATGCTTTTTCCAAGCTAGATCAAAGTATTATTTTTATAATTGAAGAGCTTGGCCCTTATGTTAAAGATGATGATTGGTATCATTCATCAATTTTAAATAATTACTTTTTAAAGGGAAGTGTTAGTAGTAGAGAGGAATGATCATTCTGAGTAGGAAATTTTAACCATGTGGTCTTACTGATTTTTATAATTATTGGTTATATCGAGGAAGCTATATAGAGCATCCTTATCATCAATTTTTCCCATATCGTGTAATTCTTTCACTGCAATTAAACTCTGTAAGAAAGTTGCTTCGTATGATAATGGTACTTCTAGAACATTATTTCTATCACTATTAATTAAATCAGCGGCTAGGTGAACATAATGGGACAGAGAACTATTAGATGCATGCATTGAAATCTTTCTACATGCATTAGCAGCTACAGTTAATATATTCGAAAAGCTTCCAGATTTGGATAGTTTTACTATTTCTTTGGCAACATTAATAGTTATAAACCTGTGCCTAAAAGAATGATTACTTAGGTGCTTTAAAGCATTACAGTATTTGCTACAATTAATGACTTTTTTTGCATAGTTTTTGAGATAGCTTAATGATAAGGGAGTGCCTGTTGTTAAGTTAACAAAAATGAAGTCATGATCTATGTCTTTGAATTTCTTTTCAACCATGTCGATATATAACATAACTATTTGAAGGCTTTCTCCATCAACTTGAACATTACGTGTCTTTCCTTTGTACTTCCCTTTGAGAATAGGAATACCTTTAATTACGATAGGTTTGCCATTAAAAAGGTTTTTCACAGCCTGTTTTATCATTACTCTAGTGATTTTATGGACTTCGCTTATTCTAGAGCCTGTAATCTCTTGTAGAGTTATAAAAGCTTGCCATCTAGCGATTAGGAAGTCATCTAAATTAGGATGGAAGCTAGTGGTTTCGATGGCCTCATACCACATTGATAACTCATGGTCTCGAACATACTCTGCCTCCCTCCTTATGTGAATTAAGCCATTGAAACTACTATGGTATGGATATTCTCTGTTTATGTCACCATGTCTATACTTTTTAAGAGAGTAATGGATACCATATTCAGATGTTCCCACTTGGGAAGCTAGTTTCCAATCAGGGTTATTTTGGCTTAGATGAATAATGTATTCTAATGCAGTTCGTCCATGCTTTATTATTGTTTCATCATTGCATTTTCTTTTTTTTAAGCTCTTGATGTATAGATACATAGTACTATCTGAAACTTCGTTTAATTTTATGTTTTCTTTTTCCATAAATGAGCAGAAAATGTTTAAGCAATATGCTTTCTTTACAACAGTATTATATTTGGGTTTTACATTGTATGTTAAATATCCACCCCCATATACTGTTAAAAAGTAATTAGCCTCCCAATTAAAGTGGCCATTTTGTTTCAAAATAATAGGTAGAACGTATTCTTTCTCTTCTTTGAATGAAGGAAGGAATGATAAATCAGGATTGTTGGAAAGAATGACTTTAGACATTTTATGCTTCCCAAACTTTATTTTTACCTAGAGCTTTTGCCTGTTTCCTTAGCAATTCTCTATACCTTTCATCAATCTCCTTGTCTTCCCGAAACTCGTGGATTAGTTGCATATAAGCTCGGTAAACTTCGGCGAGAGCTACGCGTAGCTCTCTATTTTCTTGTTTTAACTTACTCTCCTCACCATTTTTTGTTCTATTCGTATCATTTTCAGAGTAACCGTTCGTGAGTCGAGTATTAGCTTTATCTATAGATGATAGCAACAACGCCAATGGTTCTTCGTTGTGTATTGAGTATGCCGAGTTCCTTGCATACGCTATTACTCCAAGGTTCGAATCGTTCCACTTGTGAACAGATGATTGTGATATCTTTCCACTTTTCATGTCTAGACTTTTGGGAATGTCTTCAACCGATTGAATTTGTGCTATTAGCTCTGACTTTTTAAGTATAGATTCGGTGATAGCCGTTCTTTTTTTCATTACTCCATTCGAAGTTTCACCTTGTTTGAGTCTAGGCATTTAGAGAGTCCTTAGGGTTAACGAAATAGAAAAATACAGAGTTCCCTTCTATCTTTTTGAATCTGATCTCCTGCCCAGTAGTTTCTTTATGCTCATTGATAAGTTGTCTAACTAAAGGTTCTAAAATAACTGATGTTTTGTAAGCGCGTCATAAACCCCGCATTCTAATCACCTAGAGCGAATAATAAGATCAGGTCTCCAACCATGAGGAGATTTGAAATGAGAAAACGTCGCACC
>NZ_JADDYK010000036.1:289335-306212 GCF_015163615.1 Vibrio sp. OPT18 | reverse complement strand
TTTAAGATTTTGTGACTCAACGAATACTGACTTCAAAACTAATATTTACCGCTCTTTCGAAAAAGAACAGAAACATGTAATTCTAAAGCTATTACCATCCCAACAGAATGGTAATGAATTGACTGTGCCGAATAACTACAAGTAGTTAAACGTATTGGTCACTCAGTTCATTGAAATCAATTTTGATTCCGAAGAATCTGTTTTATCTAACGATAAAACGTTTTGATATTCATCAACGAGTGCCCACACAGATTGATAGGTTTAAATTGTTAAAGAGCTTTACTTGTTGAGCGTTCCT
Organism: Vibrio sp. OPT18; assembly: GCF_015163615.1. Lineage (NCBI taxonomy): Bacteria > Pseudomonadati > Pseudomonadota > Gammaproteobacteria > Vibrionales > Vibrionaceae > Vibrio > Vibrio sp. OPT18. Next base: position 305,914 of record NZ_JADDYK010000036.1, on the reverse strand, counting down.
TTTAGTAAGGAGCCTCTCGAAGTGGACGGCCATTCTAGCGGATTGGATTCCAGTGTCAAACACTTTTTCCAGCTAATTTTTCAAAGCATCTTAAATGCTTATCACCGTCTTGTTACTCAGTTCAAACCGCTTGGTTATCCTTGGCAACGGAGGCGCATTATAGAGAGAATAATCCTTTGCACAAGGCTAAAAACGAAAAAAAGCCGCCACCGGCGACCGTTCGAACACTATTCACACAAAGCGTTCAAAATAGGTACGATTAAGCCTTAATTTCGGCCAATCGTACCTACAGTTCTTACTTCAACTATTGGTGAGCAATAATGCGGTCGTTGTTTACTAATAGCTGTACTTTCTTATCTGGATTAATTTTTCCTGCCAATATAGCTTTCGCTAACGGGTTCTCGACACTTTGTTGAATCGCTCTTTTCAAAGGTCTCGCGCCATATACTGGATCAAAACCAACTTGAGAAATCAACTTGAGTGCTTTATCCGAGACTTCAAGCTCATAACCATTGTCTTCCATGCGCTTCTTAAGGTGCTCAAGCTGAATAGCGGCTATCGACTGAATGTGCTCTTGACCCAATGGATGGAACACCACGCTTTCATCAACTCGGTTCAAAAACTCAGGACGGAAATGTTTACCTACCACTTCCATCACTTCATTCTTTATTCCTTGGTAGTCGAGCGTATTGAAGTTCTCTTGAATTCTCGAAGAGCCAAGGTTGGATGTCATGATCACTACCGTGTTTCTAAAATCGACTGTACGACCTTGTCCATCGGTTAAGCGTCCATCATCAAGCACCTGCAATAAGATATTGAAAACATCCGGATGCGCTTTCTCTACTTCATCTAGCAAAATCACCGAGTAAGGTTTACGACGTACTGCTTCTGTTAAGTAGCCACCTTCTTCATATCCTACATAACCCGGAGGAGCACCAACTAAGCGAGCAACAGAGTGTTTCTCCATAAACTCAGACATGTCGATACGCACCATTGCATCGTCACTATCAAACATGAAGTTCGCGAGCGTTTTACACAACTCAGTTTTACCAACGCCAGTTGGGCCAAGGAATAAGAAAGAGCCAATCGGTTTGTTCGGATCAGATAAACCTGCACGGCTACGACGAATCGCATTCGATACCACTTCGACTGCTTCCGCTTGACCAATAACACGCTTATGTAGAACACCTTCCATTTTAAGAAGCTTCTCTTTCTCTGCTTCTAGCATTTTAGAAACAGGGATGCCTGTTTGTTTAGATAGCACGTCTGCAATTTCTGCATCGGTGACTTTATTACGTAGCAGCGTCATTTCTTGCATTTCAGCTTGAGTCGCAAGATCTAACTGCTTCTCTAATTCTGGGATTCGACCGTATTGCAATTCAGACATTCGGTTGAGATCACCTGCACGTCTCGCAAAATCCATATCCATACGAGCTTGTTCTAGCTCTGACTTGATGTGTTGCGTGCCAGAAAGCGCGGCTTTCTCTGCATTCCACACTTCTTCAAGCTCTGCGAAATCGCGTTCTTTGTCAGAAAGCTCTTCTTGTAATGTTCGAAGGCGTTTTTCACTGGCTTCATCATTTTCATTGGTAAGAGCTTGCTGCTCGATCTTCAATTGAATGATTTTACGCTCGAGCTTATCTAGCGACTCAGGTTTTGAGTCGATCTGCATACGGATACTCGAAGCCGCTTCATCAATCAGATCAATCGCCTTATCCGGCAATTGGCGATCAGAAACGTATCGATGGGATAAGGTTGCCGCAGCGACAATCGCAGGGTCGGTAATTTCTACATGATGGTGAAGTTCATAGCGCTCTTTCAAACCACGAAGAATAGCAACCGTGTCTTCCACAGTTGGCTCATCGACTATCACTTTTTGGAATCGACGCTCTAACGCAGGATCTTTCTCTATATACTGGCGGTATTCATCGAGTGTGGTTGCACCTACACAGTGAAGTTCACCACGAGCCAACGCTGGTTTCAGCATATTACCCGCATCCATAGAGCCTTCGCCTTTACCCGCACCTACCATGGTGTGAATTTCATCGATGAAGAGAATGATGTTGCCCTCTTCTTTCGACAATTCGTTAAGAACTGATTTTAAACGTTCTTCAAATTCACCACGATATTTAGCGCCGGCAATCAAAGAGCCCATATCTAACGAAAGTACACGTCGACCTCTCAAACCTTCAGGTACTTCATTATTGATAATGCGCTGCGCTAAACCTTCGACAATTGCTGTTTTACCAACACCTGGTTCACCGATAATGACGGGGTTGTTCTTAGTGCGGCGTTGAAGTACTTGGATCGTGCGACGGATTTCGTCGTCTCGGCCAATTACCGGATCCAGCTTGCCTTGCTCTGCTCTTTCAGTCAGATCAATGGTGAACTTCTCGAGTGCTTGGCGTCTATCTTCCGCATTAGGGTCATCGACCTTCTGACCACCGCGAACTTGTTCAATAGCTTGAGATAATTTTTGCTCAGTAAGACCAAGCTCTTTAAGTAGGTTTCCTAAAGGACCTTTGTCTTCAATAGCAGCAAGTAGGAATACTTCTGAAGATATGTAACTGTCTTGACGCTTTTGCGCGACCTTATCACATAGGTTAAACAACGTTCCCATCGCATTCGATAGCTGAACGTCACCACCGATGCCACTTACTTTAGGCACTCGATCTAATATTTCGCTCAATTTAGAACGCAATTGAACCACATCAATATTCAGCATGGTGAGCAACGGGCGAATTGCACTACCATCTTGATTAAGCAAAGACACCATTAGGTGTACAGGTTCTATATATTGGTGATCACGACCTAATGCGAGCGACTGAGCATCAGATATCGCAATTTGGAATTTACTAGTGAATCGATCGAGACGCATGCCAACCTTCCTACTCTTAGATATGTTTATCTTATGGTTAGAAGATGGATACGGTAACGCGGATTTTCAAGGGATAAGAATGAAGAATAGAGCTGTTATAAAAATATAAATGAGCTGGATGACTGGTTGCACTAGCTAAAGGTTACTCTAACCAAATAAAAGTAGCTTGGCGTCCAGTAATACAATCACGACGATAAGAATAGAACGCATCGGCATCAGCGAAGGTACATAGATTGGAGTCTGTAACAGAAGTGACACCAACTTTGTTCAGTCGTTGCGTTGCAAGCTGAGACATATTCGCTAGCCATTTGCCTGGTTCAGCTTTGGCTTCAAATGCGAGCTTAGCTTGAGGGTCAAAACTAACGAAAGCTTCCAACACATCATCGCCTACTTCAAAGGCTTGATTGCCTATTGCCGGACCAAACCAAGCAATAATCTTATTTTCTGAATCTAGGTTTGAAAACTTTGCGACGGCATTTTCAAGTATTCCACCAGCAAGACCACGCCAACCAGCATGAACTGCAGCAACTTGAGTGCCTTTGGTATCAGTAAGGATTACAGGTAAGCAATCGGCTGTCATCGCAGAACAAACAACACCTTTAGCTGTGGTAAATGCACCGTCAGCATCAAGAATATCTGCCGTAGGGTGTAAAACCGTAACGACATCTGTTGAGTGAGTTTGATTTAGCCAAACCGGAGCTGCAGGCATATTAGCGTGTTGCTTGAGCCAGGCTCTGTTGTTTTCAACAAGCGAAGCATCATCCCCAACATGCGTACCTAGGTTTAATCCTTGATACGCACCAGTAGAAAAACCATCAAAACGTGTCGAAGCAAATGCTTTCACGTTTTTTGGTGCATTCCAGTTAGGGATGATCATCGACATGATTAAATGTCGTCTTCCAAGTTTTCGCGCGCATCAACACGTAACGCTTCAGCCATCACAACCATGTCATTTGGCACAGGAGCGTGGAACTCAACTTCTTCACCTGTAATTGGGTGAACAAATTTAAGCATAACGGCGTGCAGTGCTTGGCGATCAAAAGAACGAATCATTGTTGTTAGTTCTTCAGATGCACCTTTTGGAATACGAGCACGGCCACCGTATGCAACGTCACCTAGCAGCGGATGCTGAAGGTATGACATATGAACACGGATTTGGTGAGTACGACCCGTTTCTAGGCGTAGACGAATACGAGTATGTTCGCGGAAGTGCTCAGCAACACGGTAGTGAGTTACCGCTGGCTTTCCTAATTCATTTACGTCCATTAGAGTACGCTTAGTTGCGTGACGGCTAATGCCTTTCTCTACCACACCACCAGCGGTCATTTTGCCAATTGCAATTGCTTCATATTCACGAGTAATACGACGCTTAGCAAGAGCACGCACAAGACGAGTTTGAGCTGGAACCGTTTTAGCCACAACCATAAGACCTGTTGTGTCTTTATCAAGACGGTGCACAATACCTGCACGAGGCACTTCTGCAATCTGTGGGTAATGGAAAAGCAATGCGTTTAGTATGGTTCCATCCGGTGTGCCTGCGCCTGGGTGTACAACCAGATCGCGAGGCTTATTGATAACCAATAAGTCATCATCTTCGTAGACAATGTCTAGAGGAATATCTTGTGCTTCCCAGCGCTCTTCATCTGCAAGTTCAGCTTGCAAGATGATCTCTTCACCGCCCAAAACCTTAACGCGCGGCTTAGTAATAACTTCGCCATCCACTTGGATTTTGCCGTCAAGAAGCCACTCTTTAATGCGAGAGCGAGAAAAATCGGTAAATAGTTCAGCGACAGCTTGGTCTAAACGTTGACCTAACTGGCTGCTTTTTACTGTGTCTGTTAATGTGATCTGCTGAGCCATATCGAACTTTTTTAAAAACCGTGAGACTAATACCCATTAGTATGGATAAAATAGAATAATTGCATCATTGTATCTGTTACTGGTTAGAAAGTAACGGAAGCTTACGAAATATTTAATTCAAGGAATCGACGCCTGACATGAAACACCTTACTTTATCGGGTCTATTAGCCGTATCACTCTTGGTTGGTTGTTCAAGTAGTGAAGAGATAGTGCCAGATGTACCACCATCGGTTCTCTACTCTGACGCTCAAGAATCACTGCAGAGCGGTAGCTGGCTTTCAGCAATAGAAAAGCTAGAAGCCCTAGACTCACGTTACCCATTCGGCGCCTATTCTGAGCAAGTACAGCTCGATCTGATTTACGCTTACTACAAAAATGATGACTTGGCACTTGGCCTCGCTACCATCTCACGTTTCCTACGTTTGAACCCAACGCATGAGAAACAAGATTGGGTTCTTTACATGCGCGGCTTAACGCACATGGCGCAAGACCGAAACTTCATGCACGATATTTTTAATATCGACCGTAGTGACCGAGACCCAGAACCAGTGAAGCTAGCGTTTGCTGATTTCAAACGACTGTTAGAACGTTTCCCTGCAAGCCCATACGCTGAAGATGCACAAAAACGCATGTTCGCACTGAAAAACCGCCTAGCGGAGTATGACTTAGCAACGGCTGATTTCTACCTACGCCGCGAAGCTTGGATTGCTGCGATCAACAGAACGCAAGAGCTGCAAAAAACTTACCCAGACACCATTGCTGCGCGTAAGTCTTTAGATATCCAGCTAAAAGCTTATCAACAACTCGGCCTAGATGACGCTGTGTTAAGAACAGAAAAGTTGATTGAGTTAAACCCACTACCTTAATCAAACTTCTTACATCTCAATCCAAAAAGCGCGCTAATTTACTAGCGCGCTTTTTTTCATCTACATATCGCAAACTTGATGGATCGCATAATACACGGTATCTTCAAAAGATAACTTTTAACAAAACATCAACATGGAGTGTGGATGTGAGTAGGTTGTTATTATTTATCTGGATATCGCTATTTAGCCACTTATCCTACGCATTAGAACTGTCCCCATTAAGCAATAAGCCTTACATGGGTGACTTGGATGTGCTCAAAACCAAAGGAACGGTTAGAGTGCTCGTATCTGCCGATCTTGGTTTCTATTACATCGAGGATGGCAAGCCAAAAGGCATCGTGGCAGAAATGCTCTACCACTTTGAGAAAAGCCTTCGTAAGAAACATCCCTATCTCAATGTTCAAATCATCCCCGTGCAACGAGATGATCTACTTCCCTCTCTAGAGTCTGGCTATGGTGATGTCGCTGTCGCTAACCTAACGATCACCGACAAACGACTACGAACCATCGATTTTTCAGATCCGATGATTAAAGATGGTAAAGAACTCATTATCACAGGGAAAAAAGCCGAACCTATCACCGAAATCAAGCAATTGAGCGGCAAAGAGGTGTGGATACGAGCAAGCTCGAGTTACTTCGAGAGTGTACAAAGAGTCAATAAGGAGCTTAACGAACTAGGTTTACCACCACTGCATGTCCACTTTATCGAGGAGTCATTACAAGACTACGAGCTGATAGAGTTGGTTAACCAAGGTTATATACAAGGTACAATTCTAGATAACCATAAAGCCAAGCTCTGGATCGATGTAATGGATAACATTCAAGTCCATAACGACTTACCTTTGCGAGAAAATGGTCGTATTGCTTGGGCTCTAAGAAAAGACAGCCCTCAACTGAAGAAAGAGATAAACAAATACGTCAAGACCGCACGAACAGGCACCCTGCTTGGAAACGTCATCTACCAGAAATACATCGACAATACTCGCTGGTTAGGCCGAGCACTCAACCCCAATAAAGTAGACCGAGTTGCTAAACTCTCAGATGTCTTTGAAAAGTATTCAAGCAAGTATGAATTTGATCCTTTGATGATGTCGGCTCAAGGTTTCCAAGAATCAGGACTGGATCAGAGCCGGGTTTCTCATCGCGGGGCTATTGGTGTGATGCAGGTATTACCGAGTACCGCCAAAGATAAAAACGTCAACATCAAGAACATCCATAAGGTGGATAACAACATCCATGCGGGTGTGAAGTATATGCGCTTTATCAAAGACCGATATTTTGACGACCCGGCAATATCACCCGACAATCAAATCTACTTTACCTTGGCTTCTTACAACGCTGGTCCTGCTAAGATCAGAAAGATGAGGCGCATTGCCAAGCAGAAAGGTTACAACCCAAACATCTGGTTTAAAAACGTAGAAATCATCACTCGCAAATACGTGAGTAAAGAACCCGTAACCTATGTTGCCAACATCAATCGTTACTTCGTAATCTATAAACAATTACAAGCTATCAATGCTATCCGAGAGGACGGCACAGCGAGATTACTGAACACTAACGACTAGGCTCGCCTCAATCCCAGAACTGGAGAGCCAAAGGTATTGGGTATAAGCTAAAAAACACAAAAGCCGCATAAGAAAACTTATGCGGCTTTTGTTTATCTAATTCTGAAGAAGCTTACGTAGCGATCTAGATCGCGAGATCTATATCACGAGACCTTTATCACAAAACACTATTGAGTAAATTTCAATCAAGCACTTTCCATAGGCTGTAGGACGCCCCTAAAAACTGGTTTAATTTTTAGCGAAGCCTTGCCTCCAAGTTATCGTTTTTCATAAGGATAACAAGCATTTTTCACCAAAAACATATCAAGACTTGCGTAAGATCACATTTGATTTTAATGCTTATTCCTCCCAGCCAAAACAAGATCTAGATCACATTCTTTATTCCTAAAAGTCGTAATCTGAAGTTAACCCATGAGGGATACAACAGAGGAAAACTTCTATGAAAATGAACATCACTGGTAAAAACATCGACATTACCTCTGCAATCCGTGATCACATAGAAAGCAAATTTAAAAAGCTGGATAAATGGCAAGTAGACATCATTGGCTGCCAAGCGAGCTTTAGCGAAGAACCAAACAAGAAGAAAAAATTTGAAGCGGTTCTAACCGTACCAAAAGGCCAACTTGTTGCTTCATCAATCCATGACGACCTCTACGTAGCGATCAACGAAGTAGAACAAAAACTAGAGCGTCAACTCAACAAGCTACGCCATAAACCTGAAGCGCGCCGCGCTGAAAAGCCTGAAATCGAAGAGCTAGAAGCTGAAGTAGAATAAGGAAAGATAACAGATTAAAAAATAGCGCCTCTGGGCGCTATTTTTTTGCTTGACGCTCGTAGCTCGCTTGCTTATTGTGTTTAAACATTCATAAAACAATCACTTTTTATGCACACTCAATCTTTGTTTATTTTTGACTTCTTTTTTCTTCCGTAAATCGGAGGCTAAGTCGTTTTAGAGAAACAAGTCAAAAACGAACAAGAAGCCTCCCACACTAGGGAGGCTTTTTTATAAGGACACATTTATGACTGACCGCTCAATTTCACTGGATGATATCCGCCTTCGTCTTAATGATTTAGACGACGAACTCCTGAAGTTACTTTCGGAGCGTCGCAAGCTAAGTATCGAAGTCGCTAAAAGCAAAGTAGAGACATCAAAACCAGTTCGTGATGCAGTACGAGAGCAACAACTATTAGTTAAGCTGATCAATAACGGCAAAGATAAATACGAATTGGATGCGCAATACATTACCAAGCTGTTTCACACCATCATCGAAGATTCCGTTTTACTACAGCAGTCATATTTACAAAACCTAGCGAACCCGCAAAGCCGCAAACCATTGGCTCGCGTTGCATTCTTAGGATCTAAGGGATCATATTCTCACCTTGCGAGCCGCGAATACTTCAGCCGCAAGAATATGGAGTTGATTGAGCTGAACTGTAATCACTTCAAAGAAGTCACATCAACAGTAGAGTCTGGCCATGCCGACTACGGTGTCCTACCGATTGAGAACACCAGTTCAGGTTCGATTAACGAAGTGTATGACCTACTTCAACACACAACGCTTTACATCGTTGGTGAGCTTTCTCAACCAATCGAACACTGCCTAGTAGCGAAAAGTGATATCCGATTAGAAGACATCAAAACGCTCTATTCCCATCCACAACCGCATCAGCAATGCAGTGAGTTCTTGAGCCGCCTTAAGGGCGTCAGCCTTGAGTCTTGCGCAAGCACCGCTGATGCAATGAAAAAGGTTAAAGAACTGGGTGGTAATGACGTAGCTGCTATTGGTAATGCATCGAGCGGTAAGCTTTATGGGCTTCAGCCAATCCAAGGCAACATTGCAAACCAAACAGAAAACCACACTCGTTTCATTGTTGTGGCGCGTAAACCTGTTGAAGTATCAACTCAAATACCAGCGAAAACGACGCTCATCATGTCGACATCTCAAGAGGCGGGCTCTTTGGTAGAGACACTATTGATCCTGCAACGCTTAGGCATCAACATGACCAAGCTAGAATCTCGTCCTATCATGGGTAACCCTTGGGAAGAGATGTTCTATGTCGATTTAGAGGCGCATCTGGATTCAGATAATATGCAACAAGCGATAACGGAACTAACAGCCATTACTCGCCACCTTAAGGTGTTGGGTTGCTACCCAAGTGAGAACATCAAAGCGACTCAAGTTAAGTTGTCATAGCTGAAAGTGAGTATCAGCTTTTAGCTAACATAAGTATTTGGCCTACAGTAGGCCAAATACTTAAATCACCCTCTAGCCGAATACGATTCGAGCTAAGAACACATCCCCTAGCATGCCTGAGAAACCATTCACTTGTTTCGCACATTCGGCACGCGTACTCCATCCACTGCTACGCCTTTCTAACAAAAAACTCATTAGTGGCTTTTTTATCAATAAAGACAAAACCTTACCCCCTTCACAGGAAATCATCGAACTACGTGTAATTAATAGCGAGTAAGCATTAAGTAACATAAACTTACGCGCTTAAATTATAAATAGTGTTGTCATTAACTATGAAGCTAAGTACTAAAATCTTACTACTGATAGCCCCTGTGATACTGATCAGTACCGCGGCTTCTAGCTATATTATTTATTCGACACAGAAAAGTAGCTTCATCAAACGCGAAGACAACGCACTTCAGCTGAACATGGAAAAGCTAGCCGGTTACTTTCGCCAATCTCGTTCGTTCCTTAATAGCTACTCTTACACCTTGACCCAAAGTGATATGGTGAAGCGTTACTTTCTCACTGATCAAAATCTATCTCGCGATCTTGAACTGGTCAGTAACCTTCGAGAAGCCATACATTTCCTGCAAGATGACGATGAAAGTTATACCGGCTTAGCACTTCTTAATGGTGATCGAAAACTGCGTTATTACGCGGATAATAGCAACGACTCACGCACTCAGATTGACAGTAAGATATTGGAGTATGTTGACCAGCACTATCAAGACACCCTAGCAACATCGAGTACCAACTATATTCAAAACTCCCAAGGCGAAGGAATGTTGGTTCACTACGACAAGGTAGATAGAAAAGCGATTTTCCCAACCGCAAGCAATCAGCCCGACGATGTGTTCTTTGTTGTTGTCTCTGTCTCTCTCGACAAGTTTAATGCGCTGAGAAAACAAATAGAGTTCGACTACCAAACCAGTTTGTTCTTCACATCCATAGCGGTTTCTTTGGAAAATGATGTCACCCACTCAGTCAAGCTTGCACCAGAACTGTACGCCACGGTCGATCCGGCGCAATTCCTGTTAGAAAATAAGCTCGATTCGATTTGGAACAAGCTGAGCTTGTCGTTTGCACTGTCTGCGTTTGTAACTGTCGCTCTTCTACTCATGCTTCTGTCTCGCACTGTGATTACTCCAATAACACGACTCGATCGACAGCTACAGCAAGTCGAAAAGAAACAACGTAAGAACATTGAACGCTTAGGCACTCGTGACGAGCTTGGCCGCCTATCACAGCGTTTTTATGACATGTACCAAGAGCTAGACAACACCTACCAGCAAACCAAGCTCTTGGCCGAAAATGATCAGTTAACCCAAATAGCCAATAGGCATCAGTTTCAAACCTTCGTTCAGCAATCGTTGCCAAAACCGAGTTCGAATACCGAAACCTGGGTTCTCTATTTTGACTTGGACAACTTCAAGTTTGTGAACGACAAATACGGACATCAAATCGGCGACTCGATTCTGGTCTCTTTTGCTCAGCGTATTTCTGATATTTGTCGTCACTATAAAGCGGAGTTCGACGCTCATTGTATGCCAGCCCGACTTTCTGGAGACGAGTTCGTTGTCTACATTAACGCTCCTAGTCACCGAGGAAATGTCGCGCATCGATTCTCGACGGATTTACTGACTCCACTGCAAAAAGGCTTTGTCACCGAATCAGGCAGCTTTCCGATCACGGTCAGTATTGGTATTGCGACCTACCCTAATGATGGCAACTCAATCGAGAAGCTACTGTCCAACGCGGATACTGCGATGTACCAAGCCAAGCGTGCCGGTAAAAACCAATTTGCTGACTATTCACGGGATTTAGACAAAGCCATTCAGCGCCAAGCAGACATTGAACGTGCGCTTAGAGGTAAGAATTTTGATGATGAATTCAGGCTCGTTTACATGCCCTACATGGATTCTACCGGGACTGATGTTATTGGCGTTGAGGTGTTATTACGTTGGAATTCAAAGCAACTTGGTTTGGTTCCACCGGATGAGTTCATTCCAATAGCCGAACAAACCGGGCTGTTCGAACATGTTGACCGCTGGGTAATACAGAATGCGTTTGCTTCATTCCATCGACTTCAGGCTCAATTTGATCACTCAATTCAATTGTCGATCAACCTATCTTCTGCTGGCATTGAAACCACTCACCTTGCGGGTTTCATTAAAGAACACGCGGAGTTAAATCGAATTCCACCAAGCCTGATCGATTTTGAAATCACGGAAACCTTTTACTCAAATTCAGAAGGCTTTCCATTACTGAACGAACTGTCATGCATGGGCTATCGACTGGCGATTGATGATTTTGGTTCCGGTTACACCTCCATCACTCAACTGGTGCAGTATCCAACTCAGAAAATTAAATTGGATAAAGCGTTTTTGGATACCTTAATTGAGACCGATAACCAGAACATCGTAAAACCAGTTATCGGGTTGTGTCATGCTCAGGGGAAAAAGGTCACCGCCGAAGGGATTGAAACACAAGACATGCACCAGTGGTTACAGGATGCACAGTGCGATATGCTGCAAGGCTATTACTTTGGTAAACCCATGCCACTAGAAGAGTTGAGTGAATGGTACCGACAACATCAACTCAATCTAATCGACAACAAAAAGAATCCGACACATGAAATCTGTAATCATCGCATCGCTGAACCCAGCTAAAATTAACGCCGTTAAAAGTGCGTTCTTATCTGCTTTTCCTGATACTGAATTTGATTTCAAAGGCATCAGCGTCCCTAGTGGTGTCGCCGATCAACCGATGAGCAATGATGAAACCTATCAAGGTGCCGTGAATCGTGTCCACAATGCAACTCAAGCTCAGCCTGATGCAGACTTCTATGTTGGTCTAGAAGCGGGAATAGAAACAAGCGTCACCTTTGCTTGGATGGTGATCGAAGCGAATGGTCAACGTGGCGAGTCTCGTTCAGCAAGCCTGATGCTGCCACCAGCCGTGCTTGAGAAACTAGAGCATGCAAACGAGTTAGGGGATGTGATGGATGAAGTGTTTGGTACCGATAACATCAAACAGAAAGGTGGCGCCATTGGCCTACTGACACATAACCAACTGTCGCGCAGTTCGGTCTATCATCAGGCTTTAATTTTAGCTCTGATCCCATTTGTGAATCCTGAGCACTTTCCTATTTAGTTCTTCGTTAAATTTCGAGGCTCAGAGAACAATCTTCAGAAACAAAAAACGCTAACATTCAGTTAGCGTTTTTATCGAATTCGTATTCTCACTATTTAGTGAATGCTTAATTCCATTATTACTTTAGCAATAGGTCGGCGATCACGGCTTTCTCTTGTTCAGATTTGGCCTTTAGCTCATTTGAGCCTCTGGTGATCGTCGCTACGCCTACGCCCAGCATTTGACTCACCTGACGTTGAGACATATCGCCTTTCATCAGCTCACAGAAGATATTAATTCGAGCAACCAGAGCATCTCGCTCGTCTGGTGTCATCATCATGGTCAACAACAGCTCGTGCTGATCTTTTTCGACAGCCGTCTTTACCAAGTCCATCAGTTGTTGCCAATTATCATATTCAGGTTGTGATGCCATATCTCTACACTTACTTTTAAATTCTGACTTTAAAGAGTCGCTTAACGATTGAAAGCGTTTAACACTTTATACCGAAACACTTGATGCGATCCAATGTAAAAAGGCAGTAAGTGGAAATGGTTCGCACTCACTGCCTTTATTCTTACTCAGTTTCGGGCAAAATGCCGAAGGCTTAGTATTTCGTTTTTGCCTCATGGGGCGCTAAAAACGTCCCTTTCTCACCCAAGATATCTCGATAGTAGGTCTCAAACATCAAGATATTCTGAACGTAACCGCGAGTCTCTTTGAATGGAATCATCTCAATAAAAGCGAAGGCATCAAGTTTTTCATCGCTACGTGAACGCCACTGTTTGACACGGCTAGGTCCAGCATTATAAGCCGCAAACGCAAAGATACGGTTGTCATCATATTGAGCGAGTAAACCATCTAAGTAGTGACTGCCAATCTCAATGTTCTTGCCGACATCATAAAGGTCATCGCTGCCCTGATACCTAATCTTATGTTTGTTCGCCGTGTATTGCGCCGTCTTTGGCATAATTTGCATGATGCCTCGCGCGCCAACAGGAGAGCGAGCTTCTGAGTCCATCGCACTCTCTTGTCTTGCTAAAGACATCAAGGTGATCGGGTCGAGATCGTGCTTTTCAGCGTAGAAGTTAAACCACCACTTATGAGCAACAGGGAAGCGCAGCGCAATGTTATCCCACATCTTCGCAGAGATACTCGCTGTTACGGTAAAGTGATTCCATCGCTGTGTCGCAGCATGAGCGGCAAGCATCGCTTTTTGCTCTTTATCTGCATTAGTTAATAACCAACGCCACTCACTCTTCGCTGCCGCAATTTTATCTCGGTCAATTAGCTCACCAATACGCACCAAAGAGGTGCCGAATGGCTTCACTGTTTCAGCATTGTATTTAAGTGTCGATGTTGGGTATTGAACCGGTTTACCTAACTGTTTAGCCGCAGCCACACTGTAGAAATTACGCTGACCCAAGATATCTGACAGTCGCTTATTTCCTTTGTCAGTATCGCCCGTCGCGATTTCAGCTCTGCCCTGCCAATATTGCCAACGAAGCGAAGCCTGATGCTTGTCATCCAAGCGCGCTATCCACTCTTTCAAACCCGTCCAATCGGCATGTTGAATCGCTAAGCGAGCACGTCGTTCGAGCAGAACTTGCTTTGATGAACTCGCGAGCATCTGGTCTCGCCACGCCATCAACTCTTCAGAATCGGTGTTAATCAAACGAAACGTTAGGTAATCAGCAAGCTCTTGAGACTTCTCTTTCGAGAACTTTTGAGCCTTGATGACGTCATCAAACACCTCTTGAGCGCTGCTTGATGACTTCCTTGCTAACTTCTCGAAAGCAAACTCGGTTTGCGCTTGATAAAATTCATTCGCAGGGTGCTTCTTAGCAAACGCGAGTACATTTTCAGGCTTGTTGTACAACGCCTTCATCTGCTTCGCTTGAGCAATTGACTCATCATGATCTAATTGCTTAATCAGATAGGTCATCAGCTTACCGTTACGGCCTTCAAACGCTAATAGCATCCTTTCGAGTATCAGATCATCCGTTCTTAAACCGGCTTTATCCCATCCTTCAAAAAGTGGGTCACAAGCGTCATCAACTCCACTGCCACTCAACCAAAGCTGTTTCGCCCCTTTGAAGGCGATCTCTTGATTACCTTGCTCATAATGCGCTCGGTAATAGATACATTGGTATTTTTCACCAACTGGCTCTTGGGTTTGAAATTCAAGGATAGTCTTCCACTTCTTTTGAGCGGCCATTAGATCTAAATAGGGCGCACGCATACGATTTGAAAATGGCAGAGCCTTGTTCTTTTCAATGAAAGCATCCACCTCAGCTGGAGTACGCTCGCCTAAACCTAATAAGAAGGCACGATAATCGGTGTAAGGTGTTAAAGGGTATGTTTGAATTTTGTTACGTAACGCGGAGTAAGCTTTTAGGTCACGGTTATCTAAAACCTCTTGCGCTCTATCATAAACATCACGCTGCATTTCAAGCTCGGAGGCATTGCTAGCCATAGCGACCGGAGCCAGTGAAACCGAAGACAAAATTGCCGATGCAGCCACAGCAATTTTCGTATTACCAATGCGGAAAAACATTCGCTATTTCCTTAGTGCGTGTATGAATACGTGAAGTCTATTTACGCCCGACATCACATCAAATGTAAAGGATTTGAGTGTAAATATTATTAATATTTAACACTTCGCCCCAGAAGCTTATTAAATATAGTTTTAATGACCAATGTGACAATAATAGGTAAGGATTCGTTCAAGAATGGCTTTTCTGTCCTAGGAGTAACATCTTTGAGGATATTGGTATAAAATAGCAGACAATTTTGAACAATAATTAGGATCGATCGGCAATGGCTGAATACGTATATACCATGTCTCGGGTGAGCAAAACTGTTCCACCTAAGCGTCAAATTCTTAAAGACATTTCTCTTAGCTTTTTTCCTGGCGCTAAAATCGGTGTTTTGGGTCTAAATGGTTCAGGTAAATCTACCCTACTACGTATCATGGCTGGTATTGATACTGATATTGATGGTGAAGCTCGAGCACAACAAGGTCTTAAAGTAGGTTACCTACCGCAAGAACCTGTACTAGACGAATCAAAAACGGTTCGTGAAATCGTAGAAGAAGCGGTTTCTGACGTTGCTGACGCACTTAAGCGTATTGATGCGGTTTACGCAGCGTACGCAGAACCAGACGCAGATTTCGATGCACTTGCAAAAGAGCAAGGCGAACTAGAAGCGCTGATTCAAGCAAAAGACGGCCACAACCTAGAAACAGCCCTAGAGCGTGCTGCTGACGCACTTCGTCTTCCTGAGTGGGATGCGAAAATTGAATTCCTATCAGGTGGTGAGCGTCGTCGTGTTGCTATCTGTCGTCTACTTCTTGAAAAGCCAGACATGCTGCTTCTTGATGAGCCAACCAACCACTTGGATGCAGAATCAGTAGCATGGCTTGAGCACTTCCTAGTCGATTACAGCGGTACTGTTGTGGCGATTACCCACGACCGTTACTTCCTAGACAACGCTGCAGGCTGGATTCTAGAACTTGACCGTGGTGAAGGTATCCCATGGGAAGGTAACTACACGTCTTGGCTAGAGCAAAAAGACGAGCGTCTTAAGCAAGAAAAAGCGGGCGAAAGCGCACGTCAAAAGACAATCGAGAAAGAACTTGAATGGGTTCGTCAAAACCCTAAAGGCCGTCAAGCTAAGTCTAAAGCTCGTATGGCTCGTTTTGAAGAACTGACGACTGGCCAATACCAGAAGCGTAACGAAACTAACGAACTGTTCATCCCACCAGGTGAGCGTCTAGGTGACAAAGTTCTTGAAGTGAACAACCTGACTAAATCGTTTGGTGATCGCGTTCTTATCGACGACCTATCGTTCAGCATGCCTAAGGGTGCTATCGTCGGTATCGTTGGTGCCAACGGTGCAGGTAAATCAACACTATTCAAGATGCTAAGCGGCGCAGAACAGCCAGATTCAGGTACAGTTGAACTAGGCGAAACCGTTAAACTTGCTTCTGTTGATCAGTTCCGTGACAGCATGGACGACACTAAGACAGTATTCCAAGAGAT
>NZ_JADDYK010000036.1:228865-289286 GCF_015163615.1 Vibrio sp. OPT18 | reverse complement strand
CTCTGAAGGCGCTGATATCATTAAGATCAACAACTTCGAAATCCCTGCGCGTGCTTACTGTTCTCGTTTCAACTTTAAAGGCAACGACCAACAGAAGATCATCGGTGAGCTTTCTGGTGGTGAACGTAACCGTGTTCACTTAGCGAAGCTGCTAAAAGCGGGCGGTAACGTACTGCTACTCGATGAGCCTACCAACGACCTTGACGTTGAAACGCTACGTGCTCTTGAAGAAGCGCTGCTTGAATTCCCTGGCTGTGCAATGGTTATCTCGCATGACCGTTGGTTCCTTGACCGTATTGCGACCCATATCTTAGACTACCGTGATGAAGGTCAAGTTAACTTCTACGAAGGTAACTATACTGAGTACACTGAGTGGCTTAAGCAGACTCTAGGCGCACAAGCGGCAGAACCGCACCGTATCAAGTACAAGCGTATCGCTAAGTAAATAAGCTTGTATTTTGAACAAAGGCCGCGATAATAGCGGCCTTTGATATATCTGGCTTACGTGTAATGCATTGATATAGAGAGATTACTTATGGTTGAAAGACGTCAATTTTCACGAGTTATTTATCAAGTCCCGACTGAGATATCACAAGGACACGTAAATGTATCAGGCTCAGTGCAAGACTTATCACTCCATGGTTTACTCATTCAATTCAATGCAATGAATCAAAACAACTTAGCCATGATGTCCCTGTTCAAGTGAGCTTTAAACTCGAAAACAGTGATATCAATATTCAGTTAGAAGCAACGATAGTCTCTACCATCAATACCTCAATGCGTTTACGCATAGAGCATTTAGATATTGATAGTATCAGCCACCTTAAGCGCCTTGTGGAGCTTAAGGTTGGCGACGATGAACTGCTTTATAGAGAGATTGAACACCTTACCGATTTAGGTAGTGAGTGACATCTCCATTACCCTTTTTCTATTAGAAGCATTTAGTTAATACAGAACCATGTCTAAAAAACTATCCATTACTATTCCCTCCAGTCAGGGGGAACAGACGTTTTACTTCGGCCGTAAAGCCGTGCTCATTTGCACTACTGCCATTTTTTCAGTACCGCTATTGATTGGCGGAGCGGCGTACATGCACTTCGAGAGTAAACAAGAGCTCGCGCTACAAGCGGGTGATGCCCAACAGTTGATTGAAACGTTGATTGTTGAAAAAGAACAAACTGAGTTTCTTTATGCTGAGCAAGTAGAAACCAACCATTCGCTATCGCAAATACTGACCGAGAAAGAAGGCACGATTCAGCTACTTGGTAAGCGTGTATTCGATGTGGAATCAGTACTGGGTCTTGCTGATGAAGAGCTGCTTACCGATGATATTTCTTTAGAAGATCGCATTGATGCGGCTGCAGTCGATTCAGCAGTAAGAGCCACGATGTTCCGTTTGATTCCAAACGACAGCCCGATGGCTTATCAACGTATCTCTTCTTCTTATGGTAGCCGCACTAACCCTATTTCAGGGAAACGCCATGTACATACTGGTATCGATCTAACGTGTAAGCGTGGTGAAGATATTGTGGCGCCCGCAGATGGAGTCATTGAAACGGTACGCCCAAGTAAAAAAGGCTTCGGCAACTTTATTACTATGCGTCACTCGTTTGGTTTCATGAGTTCTTATGCGCACCTGCAAAAGTTCAAGGTACGTAGCGGTCAGTTTGTGAGTAAAGGCGATGTCATTGCGAGCTGTGGTAACTCTGGTAACTCAACCGGTCCACACTTGCACTATGAAGTACGCTTCCTTGGTCGTTCACTGAACCCGCAATACTTGATGGATTGGACACCGGAAAACTTCAACCACGTGTTCGAGAAAGAGAAAAAAGTTAAGTGGGGCCCATTGGTTCAACTGATTGATAATGTGGTTCGCTTGCAGATCAATCTAACGAATGTGCCTTACATTAGCTCGACCATCGACACCGTATCGAGTGAAGAGAGCAAAAAACCTATCACGACTAACTAGTTGTTAGGGGCTAAGAGCTGTTGATTTGGCCTATGATGATCTAATTGCTTTTAGTCTACTGTAGGCCAAATGCTTTCGTAGCGTTCAGCACAAACAAAAAGAGCGACCAGATGGTCGCTCTTTTTTATGATTTCAAATCGGCATTAACCACGATGAATCGAGTCATGTGCTTGTTTTAGAAGACTTTGGCTCTCTTGCAAGAATTGTTGTGAGTAGTCACCAAACCAATCACTCACTTGGTTGAAGCTCTCAACAAACTTAGCCTTATCTTTGCCATCTAGGATTTCTAACGCTTCTCCGAAACAGCTATGGAAGCGTCGAATCATCTCAATATTCTCATCCGAAGAAAGGATGATATCACCGTACAAGTTCGGGTCTTGAGCAAACAGACGACCAACCATCGCAATCTCTAGTCGGTAGATTGGCGAGCTTAGCTTCAGAAGCTGATCGATATTCGGGTTCTCTTTACTCAGGTGCAAACCGTAAGCAAAAGAGGTGAAGTGACGAAGTGCTTGAATCAATGTCATGCCGTGATCGTGTTCAGCTGCATCCATCTGGCAAAGGCTCGCTCCCCAAATACCAAATTGATTCAGTAGCCATTGGTAGCTTTCAGCACCACGACCATCACTGTAAACAATCACTTGCTTAGCAAGACTTGGAACATCAGGGCCAAACATTGGGTGCAATCCAACCACTGGGCCTTGGTGCATGTTCATCATTGCTTGCAGAGGTTTAGATTTAATTGACGTCAAATCACATAGAATACAATCACTTGGTAGGTTACCTAGCTTCGCAATCACACCTTCAGTTAAGTGGATTGGAACCGTAACAACCACAAGCCCAGCATTATCTAAGATTTCGTCGGCCTTATCCCAATCTTGGCTGCCGAGGATCTTCACTTCGTAGCCAGACAGTTTGAACATACGACCAAACAAGCCACCAAGTTGACCATTACCACCAACGATAACCACTGAACGTAACTCTGGGTTAAGACACTTAAAGCCAGAATCTTTCTCACTGGCATAAGACTCACGCATAGTACGACGCAAAATATCTTCGATTAACTGTGGTGGAACTCCTATTTTCTCGGCTTCTTGACGACGAGATGCCAGCATCGCAGCTTCACGCTCTGGTACATAAATAGGTAAACCATGTTCACTTTTTACTTCGCCTACTTTCTCTACTAGAGCAAGGCGTTGAGCCAGTAAATCCAACATTTGTTTATCGACAGCATCGATTTGGTCGCGTAATTCGTTCAGTTCAACGGCCATTTTATTCCTTACTAATCTATAAGCCCGTGCCAATCTATAAGCCCACAATCACGCAGGTTCGCTAGCAACAGATCTTAAAATGCCCCATTAGATGAGGCACTTAAATTTAAAACTCTGACTAACCTTTCAAGCGGTTCTCTAAGAACGGGACTAATTCCGTATGTGCATGTTTCAATAGTGCCTCAGTTGAATCCCAATTGATACACGCGTCGGTAATAGAAACGCCGTATTTCATCTCATTGAGAGGTATATCCGAAGATTGGTTTCCTTCGTTTATATGGCTTTCAATCATCAGGCCGATAATCGACTTGTTGCCTTCACGAATTTGGTGAATCACATCTTCTGCAACTAAAGGTTGGCGACGGAAATCTTTACGAGAGTTCGCGTGGCTACAGTCGACCATTAGCGCGGCCTCTAAACCAGATTTACCCAGCTCTTGCTCACATTCGTGTACTGATACTGAATCGTAGTTCGTCTGCTTACCGCCACGTAAAATCACGTGACCATTTGGGTTACCTTGCGTTGTTAGTAGTGCAACTTGACCTTCGCGGCTGATACCCATGAAACGGTGGCTAGAAGAAGCCGCCTGCATTGCATTGATTGCAGTGCCTAGGTTGCCATCTGTACCGTTTTTAAAACCGATTGGCATTGAAAGACCACTTGCCATCTCACGGTGAGTTTGAGATTCAGTAGTACGTGCGCCAATTGCCGCCCAGCTAAAGGTATCTGCTAGGTATTGCGGGCTGATTGGATCTAATGCTTCAGTCGCTAGTGGGATTTCCATCTCAGCGAGTTCAACAAGTAGCTCACGACCAACATGCAGACCATGCTCAATATCAAAAGTGCCGTCTAGATGCGGGTCATTGATCAAACCTTTCCAACCGACAGTGGTACGAGGTTTCTCAAAGTAAACACGCATAACAATATACAGTTGATCGCTAAGTTGCTCAGATAAGGCTTTTAGGCGTTTCGCGTACTCTTTCGCAGCTTCAATGTCATGGATAGAACATGGGCCACATACAACAAGCATGCGATGATCTTTCTTATGAATGATGTTTGCGATAGTTTGACGAGACTCTTGAATGAAACGACGAGCATTATCACTCAAAGGCAGTTTTGCTTTTAACTCCTCAGGAGTAATCAGTACCTGTTCGTCGATGATATTGACATTGCTTAATTCACTTTTCTGCATAACTCAACCTGTATATTTATTTTTACACCCAACATTTCCATTTGGGCTAACAATCTTTAAAAACACAATAACAGCTAAAAAAACGATTGCAAGTGTAAACAATAAAAAACATTCACTGTAAACTTTAATTTACACACCAACTTTAACTCACTCTAAAGAATAAATAGGTTTAAACCACGGATCGCACATACAAAAAAGGCGATATTTATCATATCGCCTTATCTAAAATTATTATGTGTTTATTTATCACTCACTGCCTAGCATTCGCTTAATCGTCTCTGAGGTCTCTTTCCACCTAGCATCCGAGTGAAGTGTCGACAAATTAAAGCTGTGTTTTTTAAGCAATGAGTTGGCTAAAGGCACCTCTTGAATCGCTAAGTGATCCAGAGCTTCAATTTGTGCATCTCGTTTATTACACATCAACACCATGTCACAACCTGCATTCAAGGCCGCTTTCGCTCTGTCGGCTGGTCCGCCCATTATGGCAGCGCCTTCCATCGTTAAATCGTCAGAGAACACCAAGCCTTTAAACCCAAGCTGCTGTTTCAATACTTTCTGTAGCCAATACTGTGAACCGCTCGCAGGTTGATCATCATAGTGAGAGAAAACCACGTGCGCAGGCATCATGGCATCCAATATTCCAGCTTCAATTTGCGCCTTGAAGATTGCCATGTCGGTTTCAAAGATATCGTCTCTAGGGTCATATGGCGTTTCTAAGTGAGAGTCAGCAATCACGCCACCGTGTCCAGGGAAGTGCTTGCCTGTCGTCGCCATGCCAACCGACTTCATACCCTTAATAAAAGCACTACTATGACGAACGATGGTATCAATATCTTCACCAAACGCTCGGCTACCAATCGCTTTACAGTCGTGGCCTTTATCCAATACTGGCGCAAAGCTCAGATCGATATCATGGGCAATCAATTCCGCCGCCATCAGCCAACCCGCTTGTTCTGCTAACTGTTCGCCATTATTCTTAGTCGCGAATTCTTGAGCTGCTGGGATAATTGAAAAGCCATCACGGAAACGCTGTACTCGTCCGCCTTCTTGGTCAACGCCGATTAAAATAGGACGTTTTGCAACTTTGCGAATCTCTTTATTTAACGCCGATAACTGTTTGCTATCGTGGTAGTTTCGAGCAAATAAGATGAGACCACCAACAGTTGGGTGCTCCAAAATCTCTCTGTCTTCAGCTGTCAGCTCGTAGCCTGCAACATCAACCCACAACGGTCCCATAAAATTTCCTTCTATTGCTTAAATTCCGCTACTGCAGATTTACTTTGTTCAATTAATTGGTCGGCCTGCTCTTCCTGCTGAGTTAACGCAATGAACAACAAGTCAGTAATAAAAAGTTGGCTATCACGCGCGGTGATAGATGAGCTTCGAATATGATTTTCGTCTGCCGCCGAGATGAGTTTGATATCAGCGTATTTATCTAAAGCAGAAGGGGATAACTGGCTTACCACAATCACCTTGGCCTTTTTCGATCTAGCCAACTGGGCAACCTTCACCACTTCTCTGGTGTTTCCTGAATAGGAAATTGCAACCAACACATCATTTTCAGAAAGAGAAGCGGCATTAGCAATCTGAATGTGAGCATCCTGTTCTGCGTTAACAGCATGACCTATTTTCATCAGCTTATAAGCGAAATCTTTCGCAACCAGAGACGATGCACCCACCCCAGAAATCTGTACTTTATTAGCAAGGTGCAGCAAGTCAGCAGCATTGCTTAACTGTTCACCTTCATTTAATAACACTGTACGCTCAAGCGATTGTGTTTTACTTGCAAGAAGTTTGTCCATCACCGTATCTGGCGGATCTTTTCTGGTGATGGTGCCGTGTATTCCACGTTGAGATACTGGCTGGTAGGTCATATCACTCTGGTAGAGCTTCACCTTCATTTCAGAAAACCCTTTATAGCCGAGCTTCTGACTAAACTTGACGATTGTCGATTGGCTCACACCCACCGCTTTAGCCAATTCAGGAGAGGAGAGCAGCTTAACTTGTTGTGGATGATCTAATACATAACGAGCCACCAGCGAATCCGATGGCGAGAGTTTTGGTAATAACGCTTTAACTTTCGCAATACCTTTCATTAAACGCCCTTCCCTCTGCCTACGCCTCGCTATCATAACGAGTTTTGTATTTTCATTGGAATAATTATTCCTTCACATTCTGCTGTTTGGAATAGCTAACACAGCCTTCTGGGATCACTGTCAAAGAAAACCATTGGTCACTATTCCACCAAGGAATAGATTTTGAAACTCATTATTCAAACTGACATTCTGAAAAAATAATAATAAACACCCTCTATCCTATTCATGCTACGGAGCTGCTATGAATTCACTATTTACTTCGCTGGACTGGGCAGTATTTGCGGTTTACTTCGCTGTTATCGCTTTTACAGGCTGGCACTTCAGTCGAACCAAAATCACGAGCACCAAAGACTACTTCTTAGGCGGTAACTCGATGCCAATGTGGGTCGTTGCCATCTCAGTACTGGCGACCTCGCAATCGGCAGCGACGTTCTTAGGTGGACCAGAATCTAGCTACCGTGGCGATCTCACTTATCTAGCGACCAACATTGGTGGAATTATTGGGGCTGTCTTTGTCGCATTAGTACTAATACCTCGCTTCTACAAAAACAAAGTCTCTACCGTTTACGAACTGCTAAAAGTTCGTTTTGGCGAGAAAACAAAACAGCGCGCAGGTGTGATGTACTTGGTCGGTCGCATATTTGCTTCTGGTGCGCGCCTATACATGGCCGCTATCGCTGTCTCCATGATTCTATTTACCAACATTGATCCAAGCAGCGTAGTTACTTCAGTGGTCATTCTGGTTGCCGTTGGCCTTGCTTATACCTACATGGGTGGCATTCGTTCCGTTATCTGGAGCGACCTAATTCAGCTGGTGGTTTATGTCGGTGCAGCCATTGCTGTGATCATCTATTTATTGGGACAAATTCCAGCTGATTTCAACCAAATTGCGCAGGTACTGGCTAACCCTGGTGAAGGCCAAGCTTCGAAACTGACTTTATTAGATTTTAACCTCGACTTTAGCCCTGCTGGCACCTTCAGCTTTTGGGCATGTATTACGGGATTCGTGCTGTTAAACATTGGTGCGTTTGGCCTTGATCAAGACATGACTCAACGTGTTTTGACTTGTAAAGATGCTAAGCAAGGTTCAAAGGCGATGATTAACTCAATCATTTTCTCAATTCCAGTTGTGCTTGTATTCATGTCAATTGGCCTACTTTTGTATGTCTTCTACCAAAGACCTGAACTGATGGGCGTTGAAGGTAAAGAAGTTGTTCAAAATTTTAATGGCGAGAACGTCACGATTTTCATGTATTACGTGCTGAATGAAATGCCAGCAGGTCTTAGAGGCTTGGTTACTGTTGGGGTTGTTGCGGCGGCACTTTCAACACTAAATTCTGGATTAAACTCAATGTCATCAGTGGCTATTCAGGATATCTACAAACCTTGGCTAGAAGCTCGTAAAGGAGTACAAGATGATTTCCATTACGTGAAAGCTGGCCGGTTTGGTATGGCGGCGGCAGCTGTGGCCTTAGGTAGTATGGGAATCCTGTGTTACTACTGGCAGCAGTACACTGACATGCCACTGTTATCGTTTGCTTTGAGTGTGATGGTCTTTGCCTACACAGGGTTGTTGGGTGTCTACTTCACCGCGATATTCACCGAGCGCGGTAACGAAATTTCGGTCGCTTTAGCTCTAATGGCAGGCTTCTTCACCACTCTGCTGATGCAAGCTTATGTTTGGGATAGCGTGATGGGCGTGATTAACGATGATTGGGTAGGAGTTCGTTTAGCGTTCCCTTATCAACTTTGTGTTGGCACATTTGTATCGTTAATCGTGTGCCTTTCAGGAAAGAAGCAAACTCAAGAAGTTAATAAACTACAAACGGTTTAGCCAATGATTACCCATACTTTGGCAGTCGATGGCGGTGGAACTAAAACCGCCATTAGACTGAAGCGAATATTACCAACACTAAGTAACATCGAAGAGTGTATTTTACCTGCGACGTCATTGACCTTATATGGTGAAGCTGCGATCACTCAACTGACTCATTATATTGATGAAATGTTGAGTGTTAATCAGATAAAATCACAACAGTGCTATATTGTGGTTGGCGTTGCTGGCGTAGGAAACTTAGATTTAAAAGCCAAACTGCAATCGGCGTTAACCCATTGCCCGCACCTGTATGTAACGACTGATGCAGAAGCGTCAGTATTTGGTGCTAATTCAGGACAAGGGGTTAACTGTATTGCGATTGGGACGGGAGTTGTTGCGATTCAATTGGACGCACAACAAAAGACTCATCAAATTGGTGGCTGGGGTTTCCCAATTGGTGACCAAGGTGGTGGCGCTTGGCTTGGTTTTCGAGCTGTTCAACAAACTCTCGTTGAATTAGATAACAAGCGCACTTCTTTAACGAGTCAGCTTGTAATGCGAAAGACAGGCAACGAACGCAACCAAATTCTACAGTGGATTGACAAAGCTAATGCGACCGATTACGCCCAATTTGCACGAGAGCTCGTTGATATGGAACAGCGCTGCTCAACGGCAAGTACCATATTAAAACAAGGTATTGAAGAAATAGAGAAGCTCACACGAACATGCTCAGACTATAACTCATTACCGATTATGTTCTTAGGCAGTTTAGGACAGTTCTATCGCCCTAGGCTTTCCCAAGAACTCCAAGTTCGTACCTTAAACATTCAAGGTAATGCTCTGGATGGTGCAGAAGTCATCGCTAACCAAAAGATCCAGCAGCTTAATTTAGGAAGTGAACAATGAAATCAGAGTTATATATCGGTGTGATGTCAGGGACGAGTATGGACGGCGTTGATACGGCCTTAGTTTCGATTGAAGATACGCGCATCACATTGCTGGCTCATGATGAGTTCCCAATGCCTGACGACCTCAAAGCACGTCTGCTTGAAGTTTGTATTGGTCAGAAAACCGATTTGATTGCCATTGGAGAACTCGACCACCAGCTTGGCCATCTATTTGCTGATGCGATTCTGCAACTTCTCGAAAAGTCAGGGACACCTGCATCTTCTGTGACTGCGATTGGTAATCATGGTCAAACGGTATTCCACCAGCCAAGCGGCGAATCTCCATTTACTATGCAGTTGGGTGATGCCAACATCATTACCGCTAAAACACAGATTCAAACGGTTGCCGATTTCAGGCGTAAAGACATGGCATTAGGCGGGCAAGGTGCGCCACTCGTCCCAGCCTTCCACCACACGATTTTCCACCCGCAAGACAGCTCGGTTGTGGTGTTAAATATTGGTGGTATCTCGAATATTTCAGTACTGCGCCCTAATCAGCCAACGCTTGGTTATGATACAGGCCCGGGCAATATGTTGATGGACGCTTGGGTTGATAAACACACGGGTGAGAAGTTTGACCGTGATGCGCAATTTGCGCTTAAAGGTCAACTCAATCAAGCTTTACTCGAACAGTTGTTAAATGAATCTTATCTATCTCAAATGCCACCGAAAAGCACCGGCAGAGAGCTGTTCAACCTACCCTGGCTAGAGCAACAGCTTACAGAATTTAAAGATCTTACGGCAGAAGATGTTCAGTGCACGCTTTGTGAATACACCGCATTGACGATAGCCAATGAAGTGGAGACTTATCGCTTGGGTGACCAGCCTGCACTGTATGTGTGTGGCGGTGGTACAAGAAACCCATTGTTGATGAAGAGATTGTCCGAACTGCTTCCAAGTTGGGATGTTGACTCAACGACCAGTAAAGGCGTTGATGCCGATTACATGGAAGCGATGGCTTTTGCGTGGCTTGCTCAGCGTCATGTTCATCAACTGCCAAGCAATTTACCAGAAGTGACTGGCGCAAGCAGAGCGGCCTCTCTAGGCGTTCTCTATCGTGCTGACTAAACCATTTTAGAACCATCATTTTAGAATCACCATTTAAGGATCATTATGAGTAACGACGCTCTCATATCAGCGCTCTCGCACCTCGTTTCGGAGGGGAGAAACCCTGATACTATGGATATTGATCTGCTCACCTCTCTCGAAGTGGTTGAAAAGATTAACCAACAAGACAAACAAGTCCCACTGGCGATTGAAGCGGAACTGCCGCAGATTGCGAAAGCGGTAGATAAAATTGCTCATGCCTTTCAAAACGGTGGCCGACTGATTTATATGGGCGCAGGCACCAGTGGTCGATTAGGTGTGTTAGACGCATCAGAATGCCCACCGACTTTCGGTGTTTCAGACAAAATGGTTATCGGCCTAATTGCAGGTGGACCAGAGGCGATTTTAAAAGCCAAAGAAGGCGCAGAAGACTCGCTGACTCTCGGTATTGAAGATCTGAAAGCGATTCAATTTTCAGAAAATGATGTCGTAGTGGGTATAGCTGCCAGTGGTCGCACACCTTACGTGATTGGTGCACTCAACTATGCCAATCAGCTTGGCGCGGTGACCGTTGCATTGTCTTGTAACCCTGATTCTCCAATTGCTGAAATCGCTCAAATCGCAATTAGCCCAGTGGTTGGCCCAGAAGCATTGACTGGTTCAACACGACTCAAATCAGGTACAGCACAAAAGCTGGTGCTTAATATGCTGACGACTGCCAGCATGATTCGCATTGGTAAAAGCTACCAAAATCTGATGGTCGACGTAAAAGCGACCAATGAAAAGTTGGTTGCCCGCGCTGCTCGTATCGTTATCCAAGCAACTGAGTGCGACAAAGCACTGGCAGTCTCGACACTTAAAACGACTGATTACGATGTGAAGTTGTCTATTTTGATGATTCTAACAGGGCTAGATTTAGAATTGGCCAAGGCTCAGCTTGATAAGCAAAATGGCTTCTTAAGAAAAGCAGTCGAGAATAATCAGTAATCTGCTGATACCAATCACAGTAAGTAAGTGATCATAAATAGCGCAGGAAAAATTCTTGAGAACAAGGCAGAAATTTTCGATAAGTAGTTATTCTACAATCAAAATTTCTAACGATGTTATCGAGTGTTTTAACCAGCTAGGATGGCCAGTTATTTACTACGATTGGTATTATACTGTTGACCGTTCCTATCGCTACATACAAAAAGACCAGTGCACATGCGGTACTGGTCTTTTTAGTTTTAATTTTTTCTCGCTAGCTTGGGCTTAATAGTCGTTTGAGAACTCATCCCAGCCACGTTGCCATTCCATACGGAAACGTTGAGCGTCTTCCGTACCAGAACACACGCCTTCATACACCTGACCAGATAAACCAATCTGATAAGCATGGTTCGGATTACAATATTCAGTCACACCTAGGTGGTAACCTTCTGTGTAACTCGCTTGATCGACTGCACCAAGATCAGTCATCTCTGAATACGAACGCTGAGTGTGGCCTTTGATACCATCTCGATAGCCAATCTCTTGCCAATTGCCTTCAGCTGCTAAATCTTGAACATTGGCGCTGCATCCTGCAAGGCTAAATGCCACGGCGAATAGTGCGATTATTTTTTTCATTTCAGTCCTTTATATTTACCTAGCCACTTCCTGACGAAGCATTGCCTTTGTGGTGATTCTCCGCTGAACACTGGCTAATGTCCACTTATGTCTGTTATCTGCCACTGATATCTATTGGTTGCCGCTTAAAGCTGATAAATCACCACTTACCAGAAGCAAGACACATCTCAACATGAATAACCAACCGCTCTACAAACGTAACAAACCACTCAATCAGTTATAACACCACTTAATTGACTATTCGACCACTCACTCTCATAGCGGAAGTTTCTTCTCATACACTCCTCTAATATACACCCTGACTTAATTAATACATTCAGGGATAACAAATTATGATGTGGTTTCTTACCTGTGTTGCAGCACTCATTGGTGGCTACTTTATTTACGGTGCCTTTATCGAGAAAATTTTCGGTATCAATGAAAAGCGTCAAACACCTGCTCACACCAAGCAAGATGGCGTGGACTACGTTCCAATGTCGACACCAAAGGTTTACCTAGTTCAACTGCTTAACATTGCAGGTGTCGGTCCAATCTTCGGCCCTATCATGGGTGCCCTTTATGGTCCGGCAGCGATGCTTTGGATCGTGCTAGGTTGTATCTTCGCAGGTGCAGTACACGACTACTTCTCAGGTATGTTATCTATCCGTAATGGTGGTGCTTCAGTTCCAACCATCACTGGACGTTACCTAGGCAATGGCGCAAAACACTTTATGAACATCTTTGCCATTGTTCTACTGCTTCTAGTTGGTGTGGTATTCGTATCTGCTCCTGCAGGCATGATCACTAACCTAGTGAACGACCAAACTGATTTCGCGATGTCTGCAACAACCATGGTTGTTATCATCTTTGCTTACTACATCATCGCAACGATTGTCCCTGTCGATAAAATCATTGGTCGCTTCTACCCACTGTTCGGCGCACTGCTTATCTTCATGTCTGTTGGCCTAATCACTGCGATTGGTCTTTCTGACGAGCACCAAATCATGGGTGGCTTCGAGATGAAGGACATGTTCACCAACATGAACCCGAATGACCTACCACTTTGGCCTGCTCTATTCATCACTATCGCTTGTGGTGCTATCTCTGGCTTCCACGCAACTCAGTCTCCACTAATGGCGCGTTGTATGGAAAACGAGAAGAACGGTCGCTTCGTATTCTACGGTGCAATGATTGGTGAAGGCATCATCGCTCTAATCTGGTGTGCACTTGCTCTGTCATTCTTCGGTTCAGTGGAGTCTCTATCTGATGCAATTGCAAACGGCGGCCCTGGTAACGTGGTATACAGCGCTTCATTTGGTCTACTGGGTGTATTCGGCGGTATCCTTGCTTTCCTTGGCGTGGTTATCCTACCAATCACTTCTGGTGACACAGCATTCCGTTCAAGCCGTCTTATCCTTGCTGAATACTTCAACATGGAACAGAAAACACTGCGTAACCGCCTGCTGATGGCTCTACCACTGTTCGTTATCGGTGGCATCCTGACTCAAGTAGATTTCGGTATCATCTGGCGCTACTTCGGTTTTGCTAACCAATCAACAGCAGTCATGATGCTATGGACAGCTTCGGCTTACCTACTTCGTCACAACAAGCTGCACTGGGTAACCACGGTTCCTGCTGTGTTCATGACATCTGTGTGTATCACATTCATTCTGAACAACAGCCAGCTAGGCTTCGGTCTACCAATGCAAATCTCAACCATCATTGGTGTGGTGAGTGCACTTGGTGTTGCGGCTTACGTTATCAAGATTTCAAAAGGCAAAGGCGATATCGACCTTGCTGATGAAGAAGAGAAAGAAGCAAAAGGCGTAACCAAAACTGCCTAGTTCTTTCAGACTCTTAATAAAAGAGGCACGTCTTCATAGAGAGGCAAAAGAACAGCCAAACACACTTCGTTTGCTCCCGTAATCACCCAGTGATTCGTGGAAATTAAGACTAAAGCCCGTCCTTTGTGATGGGCTTTACTGTATCTCAGCATTGAGAAGTAATCGTCACTCGATATAACCAACGAAAACATAAGCAAAGCTACCGTTACCACGCAATGAGCTTTACACTTAACAAGCGTCTCAATAGGTGAAAATATGGAACTCATTCTCTCTCTGCTGCAACAAACCTGTGTCTACTTAGTGATTGCTTACATGCTAAGTAAAACGCCATTGATTCTCCCTTTGTTGAGCATCTCCTCACGCTTAAGTCATAAAGTCAGCTGTTATGTTCTGTTTTCTCTGTTCTGTATTATGGGCACCTACTTTGGACTGCAGATTAATGACGCGATAGCCAACACTCGTGCGATGGGAGCGGTCATGGGGGGCTTGTTTGGTGGTCCGGTTGTCGGCTTTGCGGTCGGTTTTACTGGTGGGATTCACCGCTACTCATTAGGTGGTTTTACTGACTTGGCTTGTGCGATTTCAACCACAGCAGAAGGCTTGATTGGTGGCCTATTGCACGTTTACTTAGTCAGAAAAAACAAAGCGAGCCAGCTGTTTAATCCATTGGTGGTTTTCTCGGTAACCCTGTTTGCAGAGATCATTCAGATGCTGATTCTGCTGGCGGTCGCAAAACCCTTCGAACAGTCCTATGCTCTGGTCTCCGATATTGCAGCGCCAATGATCATTGCTAACTCTGTCGGTGCAGCGCTGTTCATGAGCATCATCCAAGACAGGAAAACCATCTTCGAAAAGTACTCGGCTACCTTCTCACGCCGCGCATTAACCATCGCCGAGCGTTCAGTAGGTATTCTGCATGGCGGCTTCAATTCCGATAACGCACAAAAAATCGTACGTATCGTTTATGAAGAGACCAACGTAGGTGCGGTAGCGATTACCGACCGAGAAAAAATCCTCGCGTTCGTTGGCATTGGCGATGAACACCATATTCCAAATACCCCGATTTCATCGCAAAGCACGCTCACTTCGATGGAACAGAACGACATCATCTACCTTGATGGCAAAGAGAACCCATACCAATGCTCCTTGTCGCAGGATTGTAAATTGGGCTCGGCTCTGATTATTCCATTGCGCGCGGGTAACGAAGTGGTCGGTACCATCAAACTGTATGAGCCAAAACTAAAGCTGTTCTCAACCATCAATATGTCGATGGGTGAAGGTATCGCTCAGCTATTATCGAGCCAGATCCTATTTAGCAACTACCAGCAGCAGCAAACGCTACTGACACAAGCAGAAATCAAACTGCTGCACGCTCAAGTGAACCCGCACTTCTTGTTCAATGCGCTTAACACCATCAGCGCAGTAACACGCCGTGACCCAGATAAAGCTCGAGAGTTGATTCAACACCTGTCTCACTTCTTTAGAAGCAACCTAAAGCAGAACATCAACACCGTGAAGCTCAAAGACGAACTGGCACACGTCAACGCTTACCTGACCATAGAGAAAGCACGCTTTACCGATCGACTAGAAGTGGAATGGGATATCGACCCGCAACTTTATGAGTCACAATTGCCTAGCTTTACCCTGCAACCGCTAGTAGAAAACGCCATCAAACATGGGATATCCAATATGTTGGAAGGCGGAAAAGTGAAGATCTCTAGCGAGGCTTTCGAGGGTGGATTCAAGTTAACCGTTGAAGACAATGCAGGTAATTATCAGAAGCCATCTCAAGATCATGTAGGATTAGGGATGGAAATTGTTGATAAACGACTCACTAATTTCTTTGGACAAGATTCAGCACTAAAAATAGAATCTCAACCACAGCAATTTACTCGAATGAGCTTTATCATACCTATACTCAAATAATGGTATTTTCGGGGACGGATCGCTCCGAGTTGAAACATTTAGAAGCAGACATTTAAAAGATAAGCGTGAACCAAGCAGGGATAGAACCAAGATGAAGATTGTAGGATGTTAAAGGCATTAGTTGTCGATGATGAGCTTTTTGCTCGCGAAGAGCTGATTGAGCTGCTGACCGAAACCGGAGAAGTGGAAATCATTGGCCAAGCAAGTAACGCCATCGAAGGACTGAAACAAATCAACCAACTCAAGCCTGATGTCGTGTATTTGGATATCCAAATGCCGCAGGTTACCGGGATTGAGCTGTTAAGCATGCTTGACCCAGATACTATGCCTTACGTGGTATTCGTCACCGCCTACGACCAATATGCGATTCAAGCCTTTGAAGATAACGCTTTTGATTACCTACTTAAGCCAGTCGAGCCTTGTCGATTAAACAAGAGCGTTTGTCGCCTGAATAAGGTCATCAAACAAAATCAGAAAGCACCAGAACAGAACATCTCAGCGATTGCTCCCTGTCACTTAGAGCAGATCCCGTGTATCGGTCATAACCGCATTGTGATCATGGCAAGCCAAACGGTCGAGTGTGCTTATTCCGATATCAGTGGTGTGCATGTTCGTAGCTCATCGCAAACCGCGACCTCACAGTTAACGCTAAAGGTCCTGGAAGAAAAAACCGATTTGATCCGTTGTCACCGGCAGTATTTGATCAACATAAAATCGATCCAAGAGATCAAACTGTTAGAGAATGGATTAGCGGAGATCATTACCCAGACTGGCTTTGAAGTGCCTGTCAGTCGTCGCTACTTAAAGACTTTAAAAGAGCAACTCGGTCTCCAGTAACGCGTTAGAAGTTCGACGCCTAGTTCCAAAGCACGATCAAAAAAACCAACGTATCAACGTTGGCTTTCTGCTGTTTACAAATCAATAGTGTTTACAAATCGATAGTGTTTACGAATCGCTAGCATCACGCATCGATGGTGTCACTAATCAATAAAGATTAGTCGACTTGCTTAATCTGCAGCTCTTTCGGCACTTCGAAGAACATATTCTCTTCACGACCTTGAATCTCTTCAACGTCAGTCGCACCTAGCTCGCGGATACGATCTAAGATTTGGTTTACCAACTCTTCAGGAGCAGAAGCACCGGCTGTTACACCGATTTTCTTTTTCCCTTCAACCCATTCAGTTTGAATGTCTTCAGGGCAATCAGTTAGGTAGCCTGGCGTACCTAGCTTCTCAGCCAGCTCTTTTAGGCGAGTTGAGTTAGATGAGTTCTTAGAACCAACAACAATTACCACATCAACGTCATTCGCCATCTCACGCACTGCGTCTTGACGGTTTTGAGTCGCATAACAGATGTCGTCTTTACGTGGGCCTTGAATCTCAGGGAACACTCGACGTAGCTCTTCAATCACATCAGCAGTTTCATCTACTGATAGCGTAGTTTGGCTAACGTAGTGCAGGTTACTCGGGTCGTTCACCACGAGGTTCTGTACATCCTCTGGTCTTTCAACCAAGTACATACCACCAGTTTGGCTCGCGTACTGACCCATAGTGCCTTCCACTTCCGGGTGACCTGCGTGACCAATCAGTACTACTTCCATATGTTTGCGGCTCGCACGAGCAACCTCCATATGAACTTTAGTCACCAAAGGACACGTCGCATCAAATACCGTTAACTCACGCTCTTTCGCTTCTTTACGAACCGCTTGAGACACACCGTGAGCCGAGAAGATCACGATATTGTCGTCTGGCACTTCACTCAGTTCTTCGACAAAAATAGCACCACGCTGCTTGAGCCCCTCAACAACAAAGCGGTTGTGTACCACTTCATGGCGAACATAGATCGGTGGCTGATACATTTCGAGTGCGCGCTCTACGATGCTGATCGCACGATCGACACCGGCACAAAAGCCACGAGGGTTAGCTAACATTATTTTCATTTCATTGCTCATCATTTACCGCGGTACTAAGGTTGTTTCTATAGAGTTCGCCGTCAGCGAGGTTCGCATTCTACAGTGAAGCGTCTAGACAGTGAAGCTCTGGGTGACATCACAGCTGTAAGGCGATGTTATTCTACTGTTAAGGTAGTGATTAACAGCTAAGATAGTTAGTCCACAGCTAAGATAGTTAGTCCACAGCTAAGATATTGACGTCAAAGGTAACGTCTTGGCCAGCGAGTGGGTGATTAAAATCAACCGTCACTGAATCACCTGCGATCTCAGTAATAATACCTGGAATTTCCATACCGTCAGGACCTGAGAATGCCATGATAGTGCCCACTTCAACTTCAGAGTCGCCAACAAACTTAGCACGATCCATATAGTGAATATGATCTGGGTTTGGCATACCAAACGCGTCTTCCGCTTTCAGTTCGATAGACTTTTCAGTGCCGGCTTCAAGTCCAAGTAAGCACGCTTCAAAGTTCTCACTTAGGCTGCCATCGCCCATGACGAACTTCGCTGGCTTGCCCATATTTTCCGTACTATCGGCAACTGAACCATCCTTCATTTTAATCGTAAAATGTAGAGTTACTGCTGAATCATTTTTAATTGCTGCCACGTTACTTTCCTTAGATTTCTTTATTATTTGAGAACGCAATTTGCTTCACTCTCATATTACTTGCAGCATAAAAAAAAGCGCCGTCGGAATCAACCGACAGCGCTTAGGGCTATTCTATTCTGTGAGTCATAGACTGACTTTGAGGCAAGCTATTTGCTTTCGTCTTTCTTACGGAAACCATCTAAGATGATCATCGCAGCACCGATACAGATTCCCATATCCGCTAAGTTAAATGCAGGCCAGTGGTAAGTGCCCCAGTAGAAGTCTAAGTAATCGACAACAAAGCCGTGTACGACTCGGTCAAACACATTACCTACTGCACCACCAATGATGATCGCATAAGCAATGTTATTCCACTTCTCTGCTGCTGGCAGTTTGCTCATCCAGTACGTCAGCATACCTGTTACCGCAAATGCGATACCCGTAAACAACCAACGCTGCCAACCGCTCTGATCGCTCAGAAAGCTAAATGCCGCACCGTAGTTATGAACATACAAAAAGTTAAAGAATGGCAACACCTCAATACGGTTTGCCCAACCATAACCCATGTTGTCCATGACAAAGAGTTTAATGCCGATATCAGCCAAGAAGACCAATAAAGCCAGCCATAACCAACGTACACCAGATTGTTTTAACGAAACTTCACTCATTTCTATTCCTAGTATTTACGAAGTTGGTATTCATTGTTAGTCACTTTAAGTGACCTTGATTACCAACTTGGTTAAACACATTTCCTATAACTAAAAATAACCCCAGTTGATACTGGGGCTATGATTTTTACAAAAAGTTCAGTCTTTCTCTGAGTCGTTATGCGAACTTACGCACTTCGCCTTCACCGTCGATGTTCGACACACAACGACCACAAACTTTCTCGTGACCTTCGATAGTGCCTACATCTGGAGTGTGGTGCCAGCAACGGTCACACTTCTCAGCTTCAGTAGCCGCAACTTCAACGAATAGACCAGCAACGTCTGTCGCTTGCGCTGCATCAGACTTCTCGCTCAATGGCTTAACAACAGCTGCAGAAGTGATAAGTACGAAACGTAACTCATCTTCTAGCTTGTTGATTTTAGCCGCTAGTGCATCGTCAGCGTATAGAGTAACTTCAGCTTGCAGTGCACCACCGATCGTTTTCTCTTTACGAGCATCTTCAAGAAGCTTGTTCACTGCGCCACGAACAGACTGGATTTCAGTCCAGAATTCGTTGCTTAGCTCTTCGCCTTCAGCAAGACCAAATAGACCTTCGAACCACTCACCTGTGAATACGAACGTGTCGCGCTCACCTGGCATTTCATTCCAGATTTCATCTGCAGTGAACGACATGATAGGTGCCATCCAACGAACTAGAGCTTCTACGATGTAGTAAAGCGCCGTTTGACAGCTACGTTGAGCATGGCTGCCCTGCTTCGCTGTGTACTGACGATCTTTAATTACGTCTAGGTAGAAAGAACCCATTTCGATAGAACAGAACTGCATTAGACGTTGAGTCACACCGTGAGTGTTGTACTCGCCGTATGCTTTAACAATCTCTTCTTGTGCAGCTTGAGCACGGCCAACAGCCCAGCGATCAAGTGCAACCATCTCTTCAGCAGGTACTAGGTCAGTTTCAGGGTTGAAACCGTTCAAGTTCGCTAGGAAGAAACGAGCCGTGTTACGAATACGACGGTAAGCATCCGCTGAACGCTTCAGGATTTCATCAGAAACCGCAACTTCACCCGTGTAGTCTGTAGAAGCAACCCATAGACGCAGGATATCTGCACCTAGCTTATTGGTTACATCTTTAGGAGCAACAACGTTACCGATAGATTTAGACATCTTACGGCCGTTACCATCCACTACGAAACCGTGCGTTAGTACTTGCTTGTACGGTGCTTCGTCTTTCATCGCGATAGATGAAATTAGAGAAGACTGGAACCAGCCACGGTGTTGGTCTGAACCTTCAAGGTAAAGATCAGCACTGTGAGTACGCTCTTCATTAGGGAAGTTGTACTCTTCACGAGAATCAACAACAGAGAAGTGCGTAACACCTGAGTCGAACCATACGTCTAGCGTATCCATTACTTTTTCGTACTTATCAGCGTCTTCTGCGCCCATAAGTTCAGCAGCGTCTACATCCCACCAAGCTTGAATGCCTTTCTCTTCAACTAGCTTCGCTACTTTTTCAATAAGCGCTGGGCTTTCTGGGTGAAGTTCTGCTGTTTCTTTATGAACGAACAGAGCAATTGGCACACCCCAAGTACGTTGACGAGAGATACACCACTCAGGGCGACCTTCAACCATACCTTCGATACGGCTTTGACCCCATTCAGGCAACCACTCAACACTCTTGATTGACTCTAGAGCTTTAGCACGTAGGCCAGCTTGATCCATAGAGATGAACCATTGTGGTGTTGCACGGAAGATGATTGGAGTTTTGTGTCTCCAACAATGTGGGTAGCTGTGCTCGTAAGCGTGGTGATGCAGAAGTGCACCTTTCTCTTTTAGAACTTCTAAAACAGAGTCGTTCGCTTTGAATACGTGCTGACCAGCAAATAGCTCAGTATCTGGCAGGTAAACGCCGTTTGAACCAACTGGGTTAGCGATTTCTAGGTTGTACTTTTTACCAACCACGAAATCCTCTTGACCGTGGCCAGGCGCAGTGTGAACCACACCAGTACCTGAATCCGTTGTTACGTGATCGCCAAGAACTGCAGGAACAGTAAAGTCGTAGAACGGGTGGTTGAACTGAGAAAGCTCAAGATCAGCACCTGTAGCAAAACCAAGATTGTGGAAATGCTCGATACCTGCACGGTCCATTACGTCTTTTGCTAGTTCAGAAGCAACAACGATACGTTGAGCTGGCTGGTCGCCATTCGCTTCAACTTGGATAAGCACGTATTCAAGATCATCACGTAGACATACTGCGCGGTTAGCAGGCAGAGTCCATGGTGTTGTTGTCCAGATAACGATAGAGATTTCGCCCTGACCCGCGTGGCCTTCAGCTAGAGTAAATTTCTCTAGAAGCGCCGCTTCGTCAGCTGCTGTAAATTTCACATCGATAGATGGAGAAACTTTATCTTTGTATTCAACTTCAGCTTCAGCCAGAGCAGAACCACAGTCAGTACACCAGTGAACAGGCTTGAAACCTTTAAGAAGGTGACCTTTATCTGCGATTTTGCCAAGAGAACGAATGATGTTCGCTTCAGTGCCGAAATCCATAGTGCGGTAAGGTTTGTCCCACTCGCCCATGATGCCAAGACGTTTGAAGCTCTCTTTCTGACCTTCAACTTGACCCGCAGCGTACTTACGACACTCTTCGCGGAATTCAGCAGCCGAAATCTTCTGACCAGGCTTACCTTTCTTCTTCTCAACCATTAGCTCGATTGGAAGACCGTGACAGTCCCAACCAGGGATGTACGGTGCATCAAAACCAGAAAGGGTCTTAGATTTGATAATAATGTCTTTAAGAATCTTATTCAGCGCGTGGCCAATGTGAATGTCGCCGTTCGCGTATGGAGGGCCATCATGCAGTACGAAAGATTTTTTACCTTTCTTTGCCTTACGGATTTCGCCGTAAAGATCTTCTTTGTACCAACGCTTCAGCATTTCTGGCTCACGATTTGCCAGATTGCCGCGCATTGGGAACCCTGTTTCTGGTAAGTTCAGGGTATCTTTATAATCACTCATCGATTCTTAATTCCGTTATATTGGGCGAAGTTAGACATTATGTTAATCGGTGGAATCATCCGATTAATTCTTTAGCTGAAGCAGCCACACCCTTGCGGCTTCAGCATCCAATTCTATTTGATTCTTTAGTGCGTCGAACGATTCAAATTTTATCTCGTCGCGCAGTTTGTGCAAAAGTCGTACTTCTAACTGTTTACCATATAAATTGGCTTTAAAGTCAAAAAAATGCACTTCTAATTGCTGCCTTACCCCATTAACTGTTGGTCGTTGTCCAATATTAGCAACGCCACCGACAGGAACACCGTCGATATCCAAAGCTTCAACAACATACACTCCCGATACAGGAGAAACACAACGCTTTAATGGAATATTAGCGGTAGGGAAACCGATAGTTCTCCCTAGTTTTCGACCATGGGACACTCGACCACTAATACTGTAATCACGTCCTAACATGGTAGCACTTGCAGCCAAGTCATCGACCGCTAATGCATTTCGTATCTCAGTACTGCTTACTCGTAATTGGTTTAAGCAATAGCTTTGGGTGCTTACCACCTCAAAACCGTACTTCTCGCCCGCCTCTTTGAGCATAGCGAAATTGCCAGTGCGACCTTTACCAAAGCAAAAATCGTCACCAACCACCAAGAACTTCACACCAAGCTTATCAACCAAAAGATCCTTAATGAACGCTTCCGCGGATAAACTTGCAAAATACTGATTAAAATTAACACACAATAGGCGACTGATATCTAGCTTGCTCAGTTGCACGTATTTATCTCGTAAGCGAGTTAAACGTGCTGGCGCTTTATCTCGGGCAAACAGCTCCATAGGCTGCGGCTCAAACGTCATAACAACAGAAGGTAGCCCTAATGCTGCAGCTTGTTTAGAAACCTGACTCAGAACCTCTTGATGTCCTAAATGAACACCATCGAAGTTACCTATGGTTAATACACAGCCATGATGCTGCGCTTTAATATTGTGTATACCTCGGATCAGTTCCATTATGATCAGCTAAAACCTATTATTTGCATCATTTATTGTGTGAAACCGACGGATTATATACTAATCAGTATTAATCTGTCGCTGCTTTTAAATGTTTTACTCGGATACCTAAAATCAGTACCGAAACAATATAAACAAAGCCACCAAGTCCAATCAAGCCTGTTAATGTCAGCGCTCTCTGGCTGAAGCTCCATTCAAGCCAATGTTGCATATTATCCAGCTGCCATAAAATAGCCGCTACCATCACCACACCTGAGATAATCAATTTGGCACTAAACAACAAGGTTGTCTTAGTTAATTGATACACACCCGCAAGGTGTAATCCACGATATAACAATGCCATATTCACAAAGGCAGACAGTGCCGTCGCTATCGCCAAACCCACATAACCATAGAAATAAGCAAAGATCGCGTTAAACACCATATTGGTCACCATAGCGATAATGCCGTACTTAACCGGTGTTTTGGTATCTTGGCGAGAGTAATAGCCCGGAGCTAAAACTTTAATCAGCATGAAATTAAGCAAGCCTGACGCGTAAGCCACCAATGACATCGATGCCTGCTGTACATCATGTGGAGAAAACTCACCGCGCATGAATAACACCATCAGCATTGGTTTAGCTAAAACGATAAGACCTAACATCGCAGGAATACCAAGCAGCAACACCATGCGTACGCCCCAATCCATAGTATGCGCGAACCCTTCCCCTTGAGCATCTACGTGTTTACGAGATAAAGCAGGAAGAATCACGGTCGCAATCGCGATACCGAATAAACCGAGAGGAAATTCAAGCAGTCGGTCTGAGTAGTACAACCAACTGATAGAACCTGTTGCGAGGAAGCTGGCAATAAAGGTATCAAACAATAAGTTGATTTGACTGACCGATACCCCGAACAAAGCAGGGATCATTAATGTGCGGATCTTAACCACACCCGGATCTCTCCAGCCCCACTTCGGCTTAACCAACACACCCGCTTTGATCAAGAAAGGCATTTGGAAAAGGAATTGGACTAAGCCACCAAGAAACACACCAATGGCTAAACCAATTTCTGGTTGTTCTAAATTAGGTGAGACAAACCACGCAGCGCCTATGATCATCACGTTCAAGAACACAGGGGTAAAAGAAGAGACCGCAAATTTACCTAATGTATTAAGAATGGCACCAGATAAAGCAACGAAGGTAATAAACCATAAATAAGGAAAGGTAATCTTGAGCATAAAGCTCGCCAACTCAAACTTTGGCGCTGATGGACCATCATTTAGCCAGTCGATAAACCAACCCGCACCAAACATCGCGGTGATCACGCCAGAGCCCAATACTCCGATAACGGTGACAATAGAAACTAAAACCCCGAGCGTACCCGACACCTTAGCAATTAAATCTCGTGTCTTATCTTTATCACCTGCGGCGTGATATTCCGTTAATACAGGAACAAACGCTTGAGAAAACGCACCTTCTGCAAAAAGTCGACGTAAGAAATTAGGAATTTTATTAGCGAAGAAAAATACATCGGCACTCGCTCCTGCCCCCATCAAATTTGCTACTACTACATCACGTACTAGCCCCAATACACGGGAAACAAAAGTCATTGCGCTGACAATCAGGCCTGACTTTAATAGTCGTTTACTCACAGAAACCTCTGACACTGGTTGATTACTTTCAAGCGAGGATAAATACTATCCTGTCCTAAGAAGCATATTTATTAGCATTGGTCTAAAAATGCTGTTAGAATCCCCGCCATCTTAACCGCGATGACCTTTCCATACCAAAGTTTGTTTGGCTACGATTGGTTTTTGCACAAATCATTTGACAATTAAGCGCTAATGAGGGATAGTCCTCGCCCTTAAATTGTCACCGAACTAAGTTTTTGGGAGTTAGACCCTTGGCAAACAGTAAATCTGCTAAGAAGCGCGCTATCCAAGCTGAGAAACGTCGCCAGCACAATGCTAGCCGTCGTTCTATGATGCGCACTTACATGAAAAAGACTATCGCAGCTATCGCAGCTGGTGATAAAGAAGCTGCAACTGCTGCTCTTGTAGAAGTTACACCACTTCTTGACCGTATGGCGACTAAAGGCCTTATTCATAAGAATAAAGCTGCACGTCATAAGTCTCGTTTCGCTGCTGCAATCAAAGCTCTTTAATAGAAATTTGATTACAACGCAAAACGAAAAAAACCGGCCTAGGCCGGTTTTTTTATATCTAAATTTTGAGTAACGCTTTTATTTTACGTGCTAACAGCCGTTTTTCTGACCGATAAACAATTTAAGCAGATAGATAAAACAAACAATCAGAAAAATAAATAGAGAAGCAAATTGGTACGTAGATAGGTAGATAGGTAGATAGGTAGATAGGTAAACACTAACGTTCAATGTGAAATACTAACACTTCCTTGTGTCATTCTATCGCTGATAACAAATCCCCCTCCCACCAGCAATAAGCTACTTGCAGTAAATACCATGCAGTAGGTTAATCATCGCTTTTA
This sequence comes from Vibrio sp. OPT18, assembly GCF_015163615.1. Taxonomy (NCBI): domain Bacteria; kingdom Pseudomonadati; phylum Pseudomonadota; class Gammaproteobacteria; order Vibrionales; family Vibrionaceae; genus Vibrio; species Vibrio sp. OPT18. The sequence continues at coordinate 263,888 of NZ_JADDYK010000036.1, read as the reverse complement.
CTTCTTCACTACTCAATGTGTAATACACAGTTTGAGCTTCTTTGCGAGTTTCGACCAAACCATCTCTTCTCAACCAAGCAAGATGTTGAGATAAAGCAGACTGACTCAGTTCCAACTTGCCACACAACTCCCCAACCGACAGTTCAGTACCATGTAATAGGCACAAAATCTGTAAGCGACGCTCGTTAGCCATGGCTTTGAGTAGAATCACAGCTTGTGCTGAGTTCTTCTCCATCTCTTTTAAGTTCATAGTTTGGCTCCCTACAACCTTTACGCCAACTACGGGCTATCAGTATTTCCGGCATATGGTGGAGCTATGATAATCGATATCAATTCATTAACAAACTAACTCATTCGAACAATTTGCTAAAATCTGCGTCACATACGTTTTTTACTGCTGGATGTTGGATCATCCTCTCAGCAAATATGACGTAGTACTCCTCTTTTAACTCTTCAATACCGCCTAATAGTTGCAGTGATGTGTCTTCTTCCACTTCAGACATATAAAGCGTCGGTGCTAAAAATATTGCGTCATGATGATAACGAGCAAAAGCCTTCATCAATGCGGCATCATCAAACTCACCTAAAATATCTGGCTTAAGCCCTTGTCTATCAAACCATTGCAGCACTTTACGCCCCATTGAGGTTCGGCTACCAGGGATCAAAAGCTTTCTTTGCTCCAATACAGCAGGGAAATTAACACCTTCAACCTGACCTGAACTAAAAAAGCTCATTCCACTCTCACCCAACTTTTTACTAAACAGGCCCGGGCTTTGACTAGAGTCCACCGGACAGTCAGACAAAATCATATCGAGCTTATGTTGAGAGAGCTGCTCAAGTAGCATTTCATGGGTCGATTCAAAACAGCGTAAATGAATGCTGTTATCTGGAGGAATGGTCGACATCAGTATCTTACTAACGAGTCTTTTAGAGAGCGCATCCGCGACGCCAACATCAAACAGAATATTGGAGTGCTGGCTGTAATTCACGATATCCAGCATCTCGTAACTCAGGCCAAACATACGATCGGCATATTTAAAGACCAGTTGCCCAAGCTCTGTAGGCTCAACACTGCGGCCATTACGCTTGGTCAACTTGCCATCCATGCGCTCTTCTAAGGCTTTTATCTGCCCCGTTACCGTTTGTGGTGTTAGGAATAGGGCTTCTGCAGCTTTAGTAACAGAGCCTTGCTTGCAAACCATCCAGAAGTAATACAGATGGTTGTAGTTGAGATGCGACATAGATGTGCCGTAATAAAAGAGTAGATACCCTTTTATATCAAATATGACACCGCCACTCAACAAACTCGGAAAAACCTAACTAAACATGACTTTACTGCTTATTTTTTCGAAGTGTTTGATTTCATAATGTAATATTTCAGCGATTATTTTCAATTTTTTTCTAACTTTTAAGATCTATATCACCTATAGAACCACCATTAAAAATCAAATAAAAACAAGAACTTAAAATAACCACATTAGCTATGGGAATATTTAAAGAGTAAATCATCACAAAAAAGTCCAACCTAAACCAAAATGTAATATTACTGAAATATTTCCCCTCTAACATCACGCTCAGATTAAACAAACAGACCAAACACAGACTTAAACGGTCCAATGGAGAAAACATTATGAACCAAGCTACTACTGCAGCAGCGCCTATCTCGAGCACTACTCGTTGGCTACGCTGGGCTAACTTGGCATTCATGCTTTACCTACTATTACTTTCAGTTTCAATGGTTGGTACAGGCTTCAAATGGGCAACAGGCGAGCAAGCAAAGGTTCTTTTCGAGTTTGCTTCACACCCAGTTGCAGGCTTAATGATTGGTTTAGTAGCAACAGCACTTATTCAATCATCAAGTACAGTTACTTCAATTATCGTTGGCCTTGTGGCAGGTGGTTTACCTGTTGAGCTAGCTATTCCTATGATCATGGGTGCTAACATTGGTACTACGGTAACCAATACGCTAGTTAGCCTTGGTCACGTTCGTTGTAAAGAAGAGTTCAAACGTGCATTCGCAAGTGCGACAATCCACGACTTCTTCAACCTATTAGCCGTTGCTATCTTCCTACCACTAGAGATGGCGTTTGGTATTCTAGAGAAGATTTCTCACTGGTTGGTATCTCCGATGCTAGCAACAGGTGATATGAGCATGGGGGGTCTTAACTTCATCAAGCCAATCACTAAACCAGTAGTAAGTGCGATTAAAGAGCCTCTATCAACATTTGGCGACACCGTGGGCGGCATCATGCTTATAGCTCTAGGTATCGCAACTATCTTCGTAGCTATCACTGTAATGGGTAAGCTGATGAAGAGCCTAATGGTTGGTCGTGCTCGTGAGATTCTAAAGAACGCAATCGGTCGTGGTCCAATCCACGGTATCGCTTCTGGCTCTATCGTTACTATCCTTGTTCAGTCTTCTTCTACGACAACAAGCTTGATGGTTCCACTAGTAGGTTCAGGTGTTCTTAAAGTACGCGACGTTTACCCGTTCACTCTAGGTGCAAACATCGGTACATGTATTACGGCTCTACTTGCAGCGACAGCAGTATCTGGTGAGTTCGCAGTATTCGCACTACAAATTGCTCTAGTACACTTGGTGTTCAACATCATGGCAACGGTATTCATCTTCGGTATCCCGTTCCTACGTGAACTTCCAGTGAAAGCGGCAGACATGATTTCAGATATGGCTGTGAAGAACAAAGCTGTAGTGGCTGGTTACCTTGTTGCGGTATTCCTTGTACTGCCTGGTAGCGTGTTAGCTCTTACCGCTTAACAGCAAAATAAACATCGCTTATAGCAAAGCCCGCAACCTCCTAGGTTGCGGGCTTTTTCTTTTAAGGAGCAGATACGGGATGCGAGTGAACGAGTAACGAGAGCAAAAGCAGATACGATACAAGAGTAAATCGGCTTGGAAAGCATTACTCACCAAAGGGATCCGTTCTAGCTCTTCGCATCCCGCATCTCGTTTACTCGTATCTAAAAATCCGTCATTCCCTACAGTGAGGTACGAGCGAGATAGGGAATCTAATCACCTAGCAACGACCAAAGATTCCCTATTCCTTCCTTCGTCAGCCTAGGGAATGACGTGCGCTTTTGATCTTCGTATCCCGCATCCCGTTTACTAGCATCTAAAACGCTTACTTACCTTGCTCATTGCGCAGGTACATAATGGCAACCATGCCAAAGCCGATAAATTGCCATAGATACTGTCCGTCGCTTGCGCCAGTGATAGTTTGAGTGAAAGCCATACAAGCCGTCACAAACAGAGAAGCGAATGCGGCATAGAGCAACCACGGACGCTCTTTGCCCACCATGAACTCACCTGCAAGCACTGAACGAAGAACCAATAAAAACGGCACACATTGCAAAGCAATCAGAATCGGGAACATAAAATCGAACGTTGGGCTCAGCAGAGCATGACCGATTTGGCTCTTATCCCAAGTGCCAACAATGTAACCTTTCCAACCAGCCCAAGTGTCTCCCGCATAAGCGGTCTGAGGCGTAATGAAGCCAAGTAACACGCCCATCACTTTATCGATAAAGCCATTTTTGAACCAAAAGACGAATATGAAGACCTGAATTGGAATGATCTGAAAAGCAAACTTCTTCAACATGTGTGTACCCCAAATAATGAATGATTTGGTGACCAGTATGTGGAAGTCGATGTTTTTACGCTTGATGCAAGGCAATCGAGCCTGAGTCCAAACAATAATCAAACATATTGAGAAGCCTGTTGGCACAATGACACCTTGCGGAAGTACCGGAGCCATTAGCGCTCACGAAACACCCTCGCTTAAAAACGTATTTCGAGGTTTAGGAAAGGTTTGTTTTTTATAAAGATTCAATAAGATCAAACAGTTGACCGTCATGCTCTTTTTTCACTTCGATATAGCGTTGATAGTTGTATTGCGAACCTTTTGGGTTGTCCGACAGCTTGTCAGCCACACTGAGTAGATAAAAACTGATTGGGCTCGGTGTACTTTCGGCCGCATAAAAAAGGTAAGGGAAAGCTTGATTGGCATGTTGGTTGATTAACAGTGCAAGACCCAAGGTAAGATTAGCGATGTCACAACGTGGGTTCATCTCGAAGGCTTGCTTTGCCAGCTGCAGTGCATGTTCGCGATCTTCTTGCTCATGGCTTTGCAAATAAGCCAAAGATTCCGAATATGACAGTAACGCATTGACCAGATAATTATCTCGCCCTTGTTGTTGAATCGTATCCAACTGAAGTGCTATTTCCTCAAATGGCTGACCACCTTTACCTTGGTAGAACAACGATATCCCCTCAGAAATAACACTCCAATCATCGTAGTTATCAATAGAGGTCACTCGATGACTTGCCACGCCGTATTCTGAGCTCATTGGAGCAATAATGGCTTTGATCTCGAGAATCACATCCCCAATGGCATCGAAGAAATTATCTTGGCTAAAGGTCTTTTCCACTTTCTGACTTTGGTTGGGTTGGCGGTTGTTTTGTACAAGCACGCTCAACACATAATCACCACCCTTTTGCTTAAGCCAACCTTTGAGCTCGACACCATTGTTGGCCAGTGATTGCTTGCCCTGCTTCGATAGCTGAGAAAAGTGGTAACCCGATAAGTTTTTTGCCGAGTTCAGCCCGTAGAAAAGATAGTTATAAACGCTTTCTGACATCTCATAATCGTTCGCAGAATCGAGTGTTATGTCATGGATATAAACAGGAATCACATCACTTTGATTAGCAGAAATAACAGCTGTGTCATCGGTTGGGACATCGGTTTGCCACGCCCAAGTTGCTATTAAGCCAACAGAGAATACTGCGGTTGTAATCAGGGCGATGGTTTTCTTTTTCGACTTAGCAACAAAAGGTTTAGGTTCAGATTCAGGTAGAGAGGCGCCCTCAACGGGAGTTGGTTCGACGCTCGGCTGAGTCACCTCAACATTGAACAGGTAACCTTGCTTAGGAATGGTCTGAATAATCCGATACGGACGTGATTTATCCTGAAGCTGACTGCGCAGTAAGCTAATGACCTGTCTGACCAAGTTGTCAGACACTTGAGTTCTTTGCCACACATCCGCGGCTATCTGTTGAGTGCTAACCACTTGCCCGCGATTTTCGATGAAATAGCAGAGCAACTTTGCCTGCAATGGCTCTAAATGAATCGCTTCGCTATCCACCACCAACTGATTTTTATCAGGGTAGAAAGCAATAGGAAAATCGTGTTGCAATACAAAGCAATGCGAGCGAGTCATAGTAGTTCTGTAGTTAGAAAAGACCACTCAAGATTATTGGTTTTACAAATAGTAAGCAAGCCAAGCATAACAAATAAAAAAGGCTGCACAGAGGCAGCCTTTCAATCAAACAAAGCGAGTGAGATTAAACCGAGAATGGGTACTTAATCGCTTCGTGGCATTCGTAACCTTCAACCCAGAAGTCATCCATCGTTACCCACGTTTCCAAATCTTCTAGAGACTTAATCTCAGGATTGATATGGAATGTTGGGCCAGCTAACGGCTCACGCTTTAACTGGATATCACGCATAGGTGCAAGTTGATCTTCGTAAATATGAGCATTCACTAGCTTATGGTAAGCCACGCCAGCTTTCTTACCCGTGATTTGCGCCATGATAGCTAGGAAGACATACACTTGAACCATGTTGAAGTTCAGGCCTAGGGGAACATCGCAAGAGCGCTGAGTGCTGTTTAGGTACAGAGTATCACCAAGTAGTGAGAAGTGATGGCTGTACATACACGGACGCAAACAACCCATATGGAACTCACCTGGGTTATAGAAATTTAAGATCTCGCCGCGGTCATCAATACCGTTTGTTAGATCATCAACAATCTTCTTCAGTTGGTCGATATGACCGCCGTCAGGTTTTGCCCATGCACGTCCTTGAACGCCATAAACACGGCCCATGTCATCTTCACCCTTGCGGTAAGGATTATTCAGCCATGCTTCGTTCAGGTTCGAGTTCGCATCCCAAGTCTTAGTTCCTAGCTTACGAAAATCTTCAGCATTGTCGTAACCACGGATATAGCCAAGCAGCTCAGCAACTGCGGCTTTCCAAAAGCTCTTACGCGTTGTTACCAGTGGGAATTGGTTATTACCAACATCATATTCAAGGTCAGCATTGATCACGGTTAGGCAGCGCTTGCCCGTGCGTTCATTTTCAATCCAAGTACCGTCATCAACGATACGCTGACAGAGATCTAAATACTGTTTCACACCAATTCCTTACTTCGTTTGTTGTGGTAATTCGTCTTTGTAGTGACCACGCTTGTATGCCCACACCATCATCAGCACACCGATGATAACCATTGGGAGTGACAAAATTTGTCCCATAGAGATAAATCCACCGAACAAACCTAGGTGAGCATCAGGTTCACGTACGTATTCTACTAAGAAGCGGAATGTACCATATCCTGCTAGGAATAACCCTGATACAGAACCAAGAGGACGCGGCTTTTTGATAAACCAGTTCAAGATGAAAAACAACACAATACCTTCAAGCGCCATCTCGTAAAGTTGAGATGGGTGACGAGGAAGTGGACCACCGTTAGGGAACACAATCGCCCATGGCACATCAGTCACACGGCCCCAAAGCTCGCTGTTCATGAAGTTACCTAAGCGTCCCATGCCTAAACCAAATGGCACCAATGGTGCAATCATGTCTGCCACACCAAAGAAGGTTCGACCGTTCTTTTTGGCATACCAAAACATGGCAGTAATAACACCAAGCAAGCCACCGTGGAAAGACATACCGCCAGTCCATACCTTAAATAGGTACAGTGGGTCTGCTAGGAAAAGGTCAAAGTTGTAGAAAAGTACGTAGCCAATACGACCACCCAGCACCACACCTAGAAAGCCAGCAAACAGTAAGTCTGATACTTGCTCTCGAGTCCAACCGCTACCCGGTTGATCAGCTCGGCGATTTGCTAACCAAAGAGCAAACATAAAACCGACAAGGTACATTAGGCCGTACCAACGAACTGAGATTGGTCCTAGTTCAATAAGAACAGGATCGATATTTGGGAATTCGATAAAACCCTGAGACATACTTGGCTCTCTATCTAAATTGATTAACGGTTAGCTCATTGACTAACAGAAAAGACACTACAGCAGCATTGTGGCTGCTATAAACATTAAAAATACCGCAAAGAATTTCTTCAGCACAGGGGTTGGCAATTGAGTGGCCAGTTTCGCACCTACTCGAGTGGTCAAAACTGAGGTACAAGATATCGCGATCAAAGCCGGTAGATAAACATAACCCAAGCTATACGCAGGAAGGTCATCGACAGAAGATCCATGCCAAATGAAACCTAGCATTCCCGAAATCGCGATAACACAACCGCATACCGAAGATGAGCCGACGGCTTTACGCATTTCCACACCGTGATGGTTAAGGAAAGGTACCGATAAAGACCCACCGCCAATGCCCGCTAAGCTTGATACCAAACCAATCCCGCCGCCACACAGCACGGTTTTAGCTGAACCTGGCATCGACTTTTGGCTCTTAGAGCGAATCGACAACAGCATTTGCAACGCCAATACCAACACAATCACACCAAAGACTTTTGGTAGGTATTGAGCTGGTATCACATCGGCCACGAAAGAGCCGAGGAAGCCACCTATCACCACACCTGGCATCAACCATTTAACGACAAATATCTCTACGTTACCCAATTTTAAATGGTTAATCGCAGACGATCCCGACGTAACGATGATGGTTGATAGCGAAGTAGCCAATGCCATCTGCATCGCAAACTCTTGGGGGATACCCGCTTTAGGAAGCAAAAACAGTAAGGCAGGAACCACCAGCAAACCACCACCAATGCCTAGCAAGCCTGCTAAAACACCAACAATAGCACCAAGGCCCGCTAACAAGCCTATCAGTTCATATGACACGTTAAATCCTATTTTTTACCTGCTCGAATGAAGCCTGTAAATTCACGCTCTTCGAAATAGTTCAGCATCATACTATAGATGTCACTACCATACGGTTTTGAAAGTGCCTTATTTGCCAAATCCTGTAATTCAGCCAAGTTCGATTGACGAATCAAATATTTGGTTCTTGCGACATTCGAGGTATTCATACTTAACGTCTCATACCCCAATCCAATCAATAGCAGCGCGCCCATCGGGTCACCGGCTAACTCGCCACAAATACACACAGGTAATTGATATTGCTTGCAAGTATCATGAATTTGTTTTAATGCCATGATCACCGCAGGGTGCATTGATTCATAGACATCGGATACTCGTGAATTGTTCCGATCAACCGCTAATAAATATTGGGTTAAATCGTTGGTACCAACTGAAACGAAGTCGACCTTATGCGCAATCAACGGCAATATGTACAGCATGGACGGCACTTCAATCATGATACCAACGCGAGGCATGCGCACTCGGTTATCAAGCTCATGCACTTCGTCATACGCTTGTTCAATCAGCTGTAGCGCGTCATCCAATTCCTGAGCACCTGAAATCATCGGCAGCAAAATACTCAAGTTATGGCTTTCACAACTCGCACGTAGCATCGCACGTAACTGAATAATAAAGATGTCAGGATGATCGAGCGTAAAACGAATACCACGCCAACCAAGGAATGGATTGTCCTCTTCGATAGGAAAATACGGTAAGGCCTTATCACCACCGATATCGAGTGTACGCATCACCACTTGTTTCTCTGGGTAGCTTGCCAGCACAGAACGATACTGCTTGAATTGTTCGTCCTCTGACGGGAATCTTTGCTGCAACAAGAAAGAGATTTCAGTTCGATACAGCCCTACTCCATCAACGCCTTGGTTGATAGCGATGTTAGTGTCTGCACTCAAGCCCGCATTAAGCAGGATCTCGACTTGCTTGTCGTCTTGGGTTTTTGCCGGAAGGTACAGTTCGCGATTGACCATAGAGGAGAGCTCACTCTCTTCTAGAATCAGCCCTCGATACTCTTTGAGCAGGCTTTTAGTCGGCTCAATAAAGATCTCACCGCTATACCCATCAACAATCGCTCGCTTACCATTAGCTTGAGCTAAGTTAAGATTTACCCCCATGACTGAAGGTATGCCAAGCGCTCGAGATAAAATCGCTGCGTGCGAGTTCGCTGCCCCTTCCAAAGAAATAACCGCCAAGAGCTTTTCTTTGGGAATGGACGCTAATACCGAAGCGGTTAACTCACGAACCACTAGAATAATTGGCTTATCTAACGTGCGAAGTTCATGTTCAGAGTTGTGGAGGAAATAGAGCAGCCTTTGTCCCAGCTCTCGGATGTCTTGTGCTCTCTCACGAAGATATACATCGGACATACGAGCAAAGCGATTCGAATAGCTCTCTACAACCTGTCTTAATGCCCAATCGGCTTTATCGCCTTTCTGGATTTGGCTCTTCAGATCCTTACGCAACATTGGATCATTGAGTAAGTGAGTAAACAGGTCAAAGATCGCCAACGCATCTTTATTGATTTCGCTATCTAAGCGCTTTCGCATACGCTTAAAGTCATTGAGGGCGTTTTCAACCGCTACCGCCAACAACTCATGCTCTCTCTCTATATTGAGCGTCGAAGCAGGATAAACATCGGTGAGTTCAGGCTGAGTGTTGTCCCACCATAAGTCACCAATCGCCACGCCCGATGAAGCTGCAATACCTTTAGTCGCAGGTAGCTTCTGTTGCTCTAACAGCCAATGGCCTTGAGTTTGGGCGTGCGCCACAATAACGGCAAGTTGCGCTGAGAGCGTGACAAGGAAAGATTCTTCCATCTCACTGAATAAACGCGGGGTCTTCTGTTGAATGACCAATACACCGAGCACTTGCTTGCGGTGGATAATCGGAGTACCGAGAAAAGAGTGATAGACGTTTTCTCCAAGCTCTGGAAAAAACTTATAAGCAGGGTGAGCAGACGCTTGTGCAAGGTTGATAGGTTCAGCACTTCTTTTAACAAGGCCAACCAGACCTTCGTCAAAACCAATGTGAATGCTATTACCTTTGAAGATCAGGCCTTGAGTTGCCATCAACTCAAGGCGCTGCATATCATTATTTGCCAAATACACGGTGCAACATTCCGTCTGCATCGCACTGCATGTCTCTTTAACCAAAATATCAAGAGCCGTCGACACATCTTCAACTCTTGATACGTGTTCAACTATTTCCCTTAGTTGACTGAGCATGCTTAACCTCTACGCAATTTGCGCTTTCCTTTTATTTTTCGCTCTTTAAACGGCATTGCTAAAGATGCGAACTCTTTCATCGCTCGACGGTAAACATCTCGCTTGAAAGAAACAACTTGTCGAACTGGGTACCAGTAACTCACCCAACGCCAACCATCAAACTCAGGTGTACTTCCACGCTGCATATTGATATGCGATTCATCGCAATCTAAACGTAAAAGGAACCACTTCTGTTTTTGTCCAATACAGACAGGTTTAGAATCCCACCGAACCAGTCGTTTGGGTAGCTTGTAGCGTAACCAATGACGACTTGTCGCGACGATCTTTACATCCTTTTTAGTAAGGCCAACCTCTTCATACAACTCGCGGTACATTGCCTGTTCCGGAGTCTCACCTTCATCTATTCCCCCTTGAGGAAATTGCCATGAATGTTGCCCGTATCGTTTAGCCCAGAAGACCTGACCATGGTTGTTACAGATTACAATACCAACATTTAATCGGTAACCATCGCCATCTATCACTGGCCAACCTCTATCTAAATTTTTAATTACTCTGATTTTTCCACATATCCCCAATCGGAGCAAACTTAGTGACGTGATAAGCGCTATATTTATGAATAATAACTAGGAATATGGATAAGTTTTGCTCAAATTCTAGTTACCCACACAATAGTGAGACATAGACCACATTTATTCACCTTTTCTGTGAATAACTATGTGAAGAATTACCCGCAATCGTTTTTTTTAATCCATAGATTCATCAACACCAAAAACGAAAAACCAATAAAACCTAATTTATTTTTATATAAATCAGTTAATTAAAATAATATTTTGGTTTTAAAAAACATTAGAAATGTAAAAGATCTTTCAGAAATCTGACATGGTTAAAGATCAACCACTCCGATGTTTATCCACACTACCAAGTGAAAGATTCATTTTGAACCCCATTTGGCAAGCATTTTATCCACCATAAACCCCTGTTTATTTATCCACTAAATTAATATTTCAATTAATTACCTTTACGTCCTGTGGATAACCCTGAGTTTGATCCCTTTTCTCGCAAGGAGATCATTTCTTAACCAGTCGTCATTTGGTGATAACTTCTGATAAAATCGTTTTTTTGATCATGCCTTTTATTATGAAACCAGAACCACAAACACAACAAGAGCTGTTAGAGCGCGCGTATGCCATCGCCGGAATGACCTTTAAAGAGCTCGCCGACGAAGCCGAGATGGTGATGCCAAACGACCTTAAGCGTGATAAAGGCTGGGTTGGGCAGCTATTGGAATGGCACTTAGGAGCGCCTGCAGGCAGTAAACCAGAACAAGATTTTGCCAAGCTCGGGATCGAGCTAAAAAGCATTCCGATTGGCTACTCTGGCAAGCCACTCGAAACCACCTTTGTGTGTGTTGCGCCTTTGATGGGCGTGCAAGGCATAACTTGGGAGACCAGCCACGTTCGAAACAAGCTGTCTAAGGTTTTGTGGATCCCTGTCGAGGGAGAAAGAGAGATCCCGCTAGCGGAGAGGCATGTAGGATCCCCATTATTATGGACACCTAGCCAAGCTGAAGACGAACTCTTGAAAAGAGATTGGGAAGAACTGATGGAGTTGATCGTTTTAGGCAATGTTGAACAGATAACAGCAAGACACGGTGAAGCACTGCATTTACGTCCAAAAGCTGCCAACAGCCGCGTGTTAACTGAAGCTTACGGTGCAAGTGGAAAACCTATCAAAACTAAACCACGTGGTTTCTATCTGCGAACTCAATTCACCCACAAATTGCTGACAACACATTACGCATAGATCGTTTAATCTAGCCTCGATCGCCAAAACTATCTGTGCGTTACAAAACAGTCTGTAATTAGAATCAATCTCGCGCTACAAACGCCTCTTAATGAGGTTTGAGCGCCAGTTCAATATCGCAGTAGCTTTGGCTTGGCTCATTACCAAACTCATCATAGGCGTTGTGTAAGCGAAGATACGCCTTTTCAAAGCCGAGCCGGAGTAACTCCTCTTTCACTTGATCCAAGGATCCAAAGTGAAGCGGCTCGCCGTCTTGCTTTACCGGTTCTAGCTTGTGTTTGTACTCCACCGCCAGTAGATATTCTGAGATATCAGAACAGCCAATAACGTACACTTTCGGTGTTTGATATGAGTCTTTGTGCTCTCCATGTAACCACATGTCTAATTGATGCTTTTGCATAGCCGACCTCCCTTGCTCTATAAAGCTTAGTAGAACTCTTTTCCTTTACTAGATAACGACTTAAAAAAGCACAGATAACGGCTTAAAAAAGCAAAAAGAGAAGCAAGCGCTTCTCTTTTTTGACCAGTTCTAGTTCAAAAGTTTGCACTTTCGACGCCATAACTATCACTGTGAATTATCTTAGGGGTTGAAAGGTGCTATCAACCCCTAAGATTACGTCGGTATTCGCGCACTTAAGACACGACGAAGGTGACGTACTCGACGTTCAATAGTCACGACTTCTGGTTCAGAAAAACCAATCGGTCGACCGTCAGCTTCAAGACCAATATCTCTTAATAAGTGAGTATTGTTCCATGGCAACTCATATGAACTACGACGAACTTTTCGTTGCCATTCACGCTCTTCACGACGAAGATCGGCACGGATAAGGACTGTTGCTAATTTTAAATATACTGAGTGACGCATAATAACTCTCCAGTTGTTGAATCAACTGAGGAAAAATAGCGTGTTAGATAGTATGAGGGCTTCTCACTTAGCTGCTATTTTTCCGCAGCCAAATAAGGGTACGGATCTATTAGTTAGGTTTATCTTGGGTGTTTCGATCGGCCATGGCTGATGTGTGTGACATATCAGTCACCATGTCAGTACATGGATCAAACGACGCGCAAATATGCTGTATAAAATCGAAATGTTTCATTTGCGCCTCCAAGCTAACTAAAAAATCCAAAAAGAAATGGGGTGGTAAAAGCAGACAAGTCTTTGTTAAATCGTTGCTTTCACGGTTAAAGTCTAACCAAGTGAGTATATTATTCAACCGCTAATTGGTTAACATTTTTAAAACAATGCATTCGCCTGAAATATCAGTTGCATATTCATTTACATATAACATATTCACTATGATTATATAAAATCACAGCATATCTCTCTTAGGGCTGAGCTAGAAAACAACGGACTATCCTTCAGAAACATAAAAGCCACGCAGAGACGTGGCCTTTAATTGACAGTGACTGAATAAATCCACTTAGAAAAGAGTCTATACAACCCCTTCAGAGATTAGGCTGTGTTTATTCAGCAAACGGTACATCGTCGCTCTTGATACACCGAGCTCCTTAGCTGCCAACGAAACCTGACCACCGTAAGATTCCAAAACAATTAACAACGCATCGCGCTCTGAGCGCTCTCGAATACTCTTCAAGCTTCGGCGTTCATCATTCTGTTTCGGTAAATCCAGTTGGTGATCCTCAATGATCACAGCATCAGACATCAACACAACACGCTTAATCTGATTCATCAGCTCACGCACATTTCCAGGCCAATGGTATCGATTCATCGAACGGATAGCATCGTCTGAGAAGCTCTTCGCTTGAGCATTAAACTCTTTCGAGTACTCACGTAGAAAATGATTCGCCAGTACTGAAATATCGCTCACACGTTCTTTTAAGCTTGGAACATGAATACGCAGAACATTGATGTAGTGATAAAGCTCTTCATTGAAATCGCCCTCGATCAACGCCTTCTCGATATCAGAGGAGTTCGCAGCCAGAATACGCACATCGACAGATTTAGGTCCATTCGCGGTTTCAATCTTACCTTCTTGTAGAAAGCGCAACAGATTCAGTTGTTGATTGCGGGGCATCGCTAAAACATCATTAAGCAAGATAGTTCCGCCATCAGCTTCTTCCAACATACAAGGCGCGGTCGCTGGCTGTGCTGAGATACCAAACACCTCGGCCTCTATTCTCATTTCAGACAAGGCACGACAGTTAACCGTTAAAAATGGTTTCTGTGCTCGCGACGAGTTTTGGTGAATAGAGCGTGCAATCGTCTCTTTACCAGCCCCACTCTCGCCATAAATCAAGATACTGACATCCGTCGGCCCAATACGCTTCACTTGGTCTCTCAAGCGCTTCACGGCCACAGAATCGCCTAGCAGTCCCATGTTGTTATTGATGCCGTAGTTTGGCCATACCTTCTGCTCAAGCTTAAGCATACCCAGTTGGTGACCAATGGTACTCAGCAATTGAGCATCTGGGATTGGCGCCGTGAAAAAGTCGATACAGAAGTTGACGATAAACTGGCAGATCGTATCAGAGCTTAATTGAGATTCACGGATAAAGGCGAGCCATCTCACCTGCTTGTTATTGCTCACAAGGTTAGCAATACCGTTGAGACTGAACTCATCATGACTAAGATCGACAATACCAATACATGGGCCAATATCAGCAATCAAGGCATCGGCTTTTCGTAAATCTGCACACTGGGTACACTGCCAACCCACTTGTTCTAACACTGATAACCAGGGTTCGTACGCACCACCAACGACGATAAGAGAACCTGGTAAGGAATCCATCTTAAATTGAGTTCCCATCCTTCTTCCTTATTCTATTTTTATTTAAATCAGGCTAATACGAGTCACTGCTTCATCCTTCGACAAAATGCCGCGAGATCGTATTCAGCGCAGAGACGTATAGTAGTGAGACTATCTTAGATTTTATGTCTCAATAGTAAGACTATGTCAGAAATAACGATTTTTCGAATCAAGAGTGCGGTACAGACTAGGTTTTGAAGCCCAAAAACAGAAAAAGCCACCCGAAGGTGGCTTTTTAATTACATAGGCTGTTACGCCCTATAAGCGAGAATTACGCTTGTGGACGCATTGCCGGGAACAAGATCACGTCACGGATTGTGTGCGTGTTTGTAAATAGCATTGCTAGACGGTCGATACCGATACCTTGACCCGCTGTTGGCGGTAGGCCGTGCTCTAGTGCAGTAATGTAGTCTGCATCGTAGTACATCGCTTCGTCATCACCCGCGTCTTTCGCGTTAACTTGCGCTTTGAAACGCTCGTCTTGGTCTTGTGCATCGTTAAGCTCAGAGAAACCGTTCGCTACTTCACGGCCACCGATGAAGAACTCAAAACGGTCTGTGAAGAATGGGTTGTCATCGCTACGACGTGCTAGAGGAGAGATGTCCGCTGGGTAGCCAGTGATGAACGTTGGTTGAATTAGCTGAGGCTCAGCCGTTTCACCAAAGATCTCTTCTAGAAGCTGACCACATGTCCAGAACGTTTCTACGTCTACGTGTACAGATTTTGCGATAGCAACCATCTTCTCACGATCTTGTAGATCTGCTTCTGTTAGCGCTTGAATCTCAGCGTGCTCAGGGTTGTAGTGTTTGATTGCATCGAACATGCTCATGCGAGCGTAAGTGCCACCGAACTCAACCGTTTCGTCACCGTAAGGCATAGAAGTAGAACCAAGAACGTCCATTGCTGCCGTGCTTAGCATCTCTTCTGTCAGATCCATAAGGTCTTTGTAGTCAGAGTACGCTTGGTAGAATTCCATCATTGTGAATTCTGGGTTGTGACGTGGAGATAGACCTTCGTTACGGAAGTTACGGTTGATCTCGAATACACGGTCAAAACCACCAACCACTAGACGCTTAAGGTAAAGCTCTGGTGCAACACGTAGGTACATGTCGATGTCTAGTGCATTGTGATGAGTGATGAATGGACGTGCAGTTGCGCCACCCGGGATCACGTGCATCATTGGCGTTTCAACTTCTAGGTAGCCTTTCGCGCTCATGAAGTTACGGATTGAAGATACTAGCTTAGAACGCACGATGAATGCATTGCGAGAATCTTCGTTCACGATTAGGTCAACGTAACGCTGACGGTAACGCATCTCTTGGTCAGTTAGACCGTGGAATTTCTCTGGTAGAGGACGAAGTGCTTTAGTCAGCAATTCAAACTCTTCCATGTTCACGTAAAGGTCGCCTTTACCCGATTTGTGAAGCGCACCTTTAACACCGATGATGTCACCGATATCTAGGCCTTGGTACTTCTCTTTCAGTACTTTTTGTACGTCTTTCGCTGCGTATGCTTGGATACGACCAGAAGTTTCTTGAATCGCAAGGAATGGACCACGCTTCGCCATAACACGACCAGCGATCGCAACGATGTGATTAAGCTCTTCTAGCTCTTCCTTAGTCTTCTCACCGAATTCCGCTTGAAGATCGCCAGCTAGGTGCTCACGACGGAAGTCATTTGGGTGACCGTTAGCTTTGCAGTTTTGGCGGATGTGATCCAGCTTGCTGCGGCGCTCAGCGATTAGTTTGTTCTCTTCAGGTGAAGAAGCTTCTTGTGCGTTTTCGTTTTGAACAGCATCAGTCATTAGAGATGTACCCTGCTTTTAAAATTTGGACCGCTATATTTTTGCAAATATAGGCATTTTTACCAATATTATTGGTAAAGCTTAATAGTTGATAAAGCTTATAGACCTGATTTCAGGCTAGCTTCAATAAACTTGTCTAAGTCACCGTCAAGAACCGCTTGAGTATTACGGTTTTCGATGCCGGTGCGTAAATCTTTGATACGAGAATCATCCAGTACGTAAGAGCGGATCTGACTGCCCCAACCGATGTCTGATTTCGTTTCTTCGCTCGCTTGTTTTTCAGCATTTTGTTTTTGAATCTCAAGTTCAAAAAGCTTAGCACGTAGCTGCTTCATCGCTTGATCTTTGTTCTTATGCTGCGAACGGTCATTCTGACACTGAACCACGGTGTTGGTCGGAACGTGAGTAATACGTACCGCCGATTCCGTGGTGTTTACGTGCTGACCACCAGCGCCAGAGGCACGGTATACGTCAATACGTAGGTCAGAAGGATTAATGTCGATCGTAATGTTGTCATCAATCTCAGGATAGATAAACGCAGATGCAAATGAAGTATGACGACGACCACTTGAATCAAATGGTGACTTACGAACTAGACGGTGAACACCAGTCTCTGTGCGTAACCAACCGTAAGCATACTCACCAGAAATACGTATCGTTGCGCCTTTAAGGCCAGCAACATCACCATCCGACACTTCGATAACTTCAGTCTTGAAGCCTTTCGAATCTGCCCAACGTAAGTACATGCGCAACATCATTGAAGTCCAGTCTTGAGCTTCTGTACCGCCCGAACCTGACTGTAAATCGATGTAGCAATCTGATGCATCGTGATCACCAGAGAACATACGACGGAATTCCAGCTTCTCTAGCTTAGCTTCAAGCTCGGCCAGTTCTGGTTCAATTTCATCGAACGTTTCTTGATCTTCTTCTTCAACCGCAAGCTCTAATAGGCCATCAACATCCTCAACACCTTGGTCAAGTTGGTCGATCGTTTCTACTACCGCTTCCAATGCAGAACGTTCTTTACCTAGCGCTTGAGCACGCTCAGGTTCGTTCCATACATCCGGTTGTTCTAATTCTGCGTTTACTTCTTCTAGACGCTCTTTCTTAGCGTCATAGTCAAAGATACCCCCTCAGGATATTTGTGCGCTCAGACACATCCTGCAGACGGTTTTTTATAGGATTGATTTCAAACATTTTAGCTCATCATTTATGAGTAGAATTTAACCGAAGAATTGTACTCAAAAGTGTGACGGAGATACAGAATTTTTTAGAGTGGTGAACCAAGATTCAACAACTTAATGGGATATAAAATTGACAAGCAGAAAAAACACGTAAAATTTGTAAGGGCAGGAAGGAAAACAAGCCCTGTTTTTGAACAGAGCTTGTTGAATTTGGCGCTATATGATGAGCATTATTGAGCCAAAAATAACTATTTGGCTTCGATATGATCAATCATCAGCTGCAACGATTGGTTACCGCGAAATTCGTTAATATCGAGCTTAAATGCAAGATGAACGGTTTTCACCGAGGCATCAGGCCAGCGACGTAGGTCGACGTTAAAGGCAATACCGTCAATCATCACATTGGTAGGGTGACCTTTGTAGAGCGGCTCGAGCATCAATTTAAGGTGTTTTTCACCCACCAACTTTTGGTGCAGTACTTTAAACTCACCATCGAAGATTGGCTCAGGGAAAGCTTGTCCCCACGGGCCACCTGAACGCAGCGTTTCAGCGGTGTGCATAGAGAACTCTTCTGGTAACAGCTCACCATCAGACAAGATAATGCCCTTCAGTGCTGTTTCTCCAAGTTCATTCTTCACGACATCATTGAACAGCTTGCTGAAGCGTTCAAAATCCTTTTCCATGATGGTTAAGCCAGCCGCCATTGCGTGGCCACCAAACTTAAGAATCAAGCCGGGGTTTTGAGTGTCGATACGGTCCAGCGCATCACGCATGTGCAGACCCGGGATCGAACGACAAGAGCCTTTAATACTCCCTTCCCCACCATCAGCAAAAGCAATCACTGGGCGGTGGTATTTATCTTTGATACGCGAAGCCAAGATACCAATCACACCTTGGTGCCAATCACGTTGGAACAGGGCTAAGCCAGAAGGTAGGTCGTCTTTACCAAATTCAAGGCGCTCACAAAAAGCCATCGCTTCTTGCTTCATTCCCTCTTCGATCTCTTTACGTGTTTGGTTCAAACCATCCAGTTCACTCGCCATGCGACGCGCCGCATGGATGTTGTTACTCATTAGCAGCTCAACACCAAAAGACATGTCGTCCAGTCGGCCAGCTGCATTAATGCGAGGACCAAGAGCAAAGCCAAAGTCAGACGCCACCAAACGCTTAGCGTCTCGTTTAGCGATTTCGATCAAGGCTTGAATACCCGGACGAGCTTTACCCGCACGAATACGTTGCAAACCTTGATGTACTAAAATTCGGTTGTTTTCATCGAGTGGAACCACGTCGGCAACCGTACCCAGCGCCACAAGGTCAATCAGTTCCATCAACTTAGGCTCTGTCATGCCGCGCTCTGCAAACCAACCCAACTTACGCATGTGAACACACAGTGCCATCATCAGGTAAAAAGCGACCCCAACACCCGCTAAGGCTTTCGAAGGAAAAGCACAACTCTCTAGGTTTGGGTTAACCATCGCATCGACCATTGGCAGTTCATTGCCCGGCAAGTGATGATCGGTAACCAAAACCTCTAGCCCCTTCTCTTTAGCAAAGCGAACACCTTCAATTGAAGAGACACCGTTGTCAACCGTCATGATCACTTCAGCACCAAGCTCGATTGCCTGTTCGACAACCTCAGGGCTCAAGCCATAGCCATCTTCAAAACGGTTTGGTACCAGATAGTCGACGTTAGAGCTGCCGAGCATACGTAACGCTAAAACAGACAGCGCCGAACTGGTCGCGCCATCGGCATCAAAATCACCAACAATGATGATGCGTTTTTGCTGCTGAATCGCTTTGAACAACAGCTCAACCGCAGCATCAATACCGCCCAGTTTTTGATAAGAGTGCAAGCCTTTCGCTGCTGTCTCTAGTTGGTCGGCACTGTCGATTCCGCGACTCACATAAATGCGCTTTAACAAGTCAGGTAAGTGAGCAGGTAAGACTGAAATGTCGACCTCAGGACGGCGTTGGATCTCTATCATATAAAAATGGGCCCGATATCAATCAGGCCACTCCTTAAATCAAAAACATGGGGGATAAATTGGCAATACAGAAAACGAGATTATTGCTCTAAACGTTGAAGAAGTTGTGCTGGCGGTAAGTAACCACTCACCAACTCACCACTTGCTAGCACGATAGCCGGTGTGCCATTGATGCCAAGCTCACGACCCAATTGGTACTGTTTAGCAATGATCTGCTTTTGCTCAGCTAGGTCTTTACCAGAGGCTGGCATTTGACGGTTTACTTTAGCGTCATGCATCGCTGTTTTTGGATCATCTGAAGCCCAGATTGCTGCCATTTGATCGGCAACTTGCCCTGTCGCGCCTTGACGTGGGTAAGCCATGTAACGAACGGTGATACCCAGATCGTTGTAGCCTTGCATTTGGCTGTGCAGACGAACACAGTAGCCACACGTAATGTCAGTAAATACCGTCACAACATACTTTTCGTTATCGGCTTTGTATTCGATAACCGTATCCGACATCGCCGCGACTTTTTCAGCATTCAGCGGAGCTTGACGCTCAGCCAAAACATCACTGAACTTACCGTTTTCATCCAAAGAGTAAAGTGTACCGGCTAGAAAGTGATCGCCCTCTGGAGAAGAAAAGATAATACCGCTGTTGGTTTGAACTTCTAAAAGACCATCGATATCCGAAGGAACAATCTTATCGACCTTAATACCGATTTTTTCAAAACGCTTAGTTAACGCAGCTGTATCAATAGCTTGAGCTGGAGCAGCTTCTACGGCTGTTGATGTTGTTTCTACTTTCGCTTCTGATGCATTACATGCAGTAATCATAAGAGGAAGCGCTAGTAGAGGAAGACGGCGTAATACGCTCATTAAGTTCACCTTAAAAATAAATGGATTTAAGCACGTGGGTGATGCTGCGCGTGAATTTGCTTCAGCCTTTCAGTCGCCACGTGAGTATAAATTTGGGTTGTCGATAAGTCACTATGCCCAAGCAACATCTGTACGACCCTGAGATCTGCGCCATAGTTCAGTAAATGCGTCGCAAAAGCGTGTCTCAATACGTGTGGTGACAACAATTCTGTGTCGATCCCAGCGACGACCGAGTAGTGCTTAATACGATACCAGAACGTCTGACGGGTCATTTGCTTGGCGCGTTTACTCGGAAAAACCACATCAGAACTGTTTTCGCCAAGTAGATGTGGACGACCTTGTTCAATAAAAGTCTCTATCCAATCCACCGCATTTTCGCCCATTGGTACTAAGCGCTCTTTGCCACCCTTACCAATAACACGCACCACGCCCTGTCTTAGGCTGATATTTTCCATCGTCAAGCTAACCAGTTCTGTCACACGCAAACCGGTTGCATAGAGTAACTCAAGCATCGCCTTATCGCGAAGCTCAATCGGATCGTTCGGATCTGGCGCATCAAGCAAAGCATCAACCTGCTCTTCGCTCAAATCTTTCGGCAAGCGTTGCGGCAACTTCGGGCTGATCAACAAAGCACTTGGATCATCACCTCTGATTTTCTCGCGGTGTAAGTATTGGAACAAGCGACGAATCGCCGACAACATACGGGCACGAGAAGTCTGCTTAAAACCGGCGTCGGCTAACCAGCCTTGATAATCCTGTAAACCTGAAAGGCTAATGAAGTCGAGGCGGTAATTGTTCTTTTCCATCCACGCTAATAACTTGGACAAATCGGTACGGTACGAGACAAGCGTATTCTCCGATAATCCTCGCTCCATCCACATAGCATCTAAAAACTGCTCAACGAGACCGTGGTCTGCGCTCTGCCCTTGAGGCGACTGCATAGTGTTACTCACAATATTGGAAACTGTTTTGAGAGTATGCCAGAGCAAATATGAATGCCATAAAAATTACGACTTGAGCGGATAATCGCTGCAATCGAAGTCGATTTATGGTTAGAATTCGCCATCTGAAATTAAAATCGAACGTTTGCTATGAAAATTGGATTATTTTACGGCTCAACCACCTGCTACACAGAAATGGCAGCAGAGAAAATTCGCGGCATTATTGGTGAAGACCTAGTTGATATCCATAACGTGAAAGAAACCCCTCTTTCATTGATGGCGGACTACGACCTTTTATTGCTGGGCATCTCGACTTGGGACTTCGGTGAAATCCAAGAAGATTGGAATGAACTGTGGGAAGACATCGCAACCACGCCAATGAAAGGCAAGGTTGTGGCTCTGTTTGGTTTGGGTGACCAAGAAGGCTACGGTGAATGGTTCCTCGATGCGATGGGTCTATTGCATGATGAACTGAAAACCGCGGGTGCAGAGTTTGTTGGCTTCTGGCCAAACGATGATAGCTACGAGTTCGAAGCGTCTAAAGCGTTAACGGAAGACAAATCTCAATTCGTTGGTTTGGCGCTTGATGAAGATTCACAATACGAGCTTAGCGACGACCGTATCGCAAGCTGGGTTGAACAAGTACTGGTTGAGTACAGCGAAAAGCTATAACCAATCAGAAGTGCTCCCGGCTAAGTAGCTGAATATAAAAAGACCACAGAATACAAAAAGGCCTCATTACTGCGGAGTAATGAGGCCTTTTCTATTTCATCTCGAAGGACAATCTAATCTCAACGGAAGATTAAACAGTCTCTTCAGCCATCTCTTGTTCTGTTGATTTACCAACGAAGAACATACAGATGATTGCAGCCGTTGTTGGAAGCAACCAACCCATACCGATCTCAAACAGTGGCAGCATCTTAAGTGCAGACACATCTACACCCGCTACTTTAGCGCCATCAATAAGAGCAAACAGCAGTGACACTAATACCACTACGCGGTAAGCCGCTTTTGGATTAGGGAAACGGCTACGCAAGAATGTCAGAGCAACCAACGCGATAGCGACTGGGTACAGTGCAAACAGTACTGGAACAGACAGAGAAATCAGTTGAGAAAGGCCAACGTTCGCAACGGTTGCACAAGCGACACCGTTGATGATTACCCAAGTCTTGTAAGACAGAGGCGTTAGCGAGCTGAAGTAATCAGAACATGCTGACACAAGGCCAATCGCCGTAGTTAGACACGCTAATAGTACGATCACAGAAAGCACTAGCTGACCAGAAGGGCCAAACAACGATTGAACGTATAGACTTAAGATAGCGCCGCCATTGTCGGCACCAGCTGCGACTGTTGCACTTGTTGCGCCTAGGTAGAATAGAGAGATGTAAACAAACGCTAGAC
This sequence comes from Vibrio sp. OPT18, assembly GCF_015163615.1. Classification (NCBI taxonomy): domain Bacteria; kingdom Pseudomonadati; phylum Pseudomonadota; class Gammaproteobacteria; order Vibrionales; family Vibrionaceae; genus Vibrio; species Vibrio sp. OPT18. The sequence continues at coordinate 240,993 of NZ_JADDYK010000036.1, read as the reverse complement.
CCGCTGCGGCAATACAACCCGCGCTAATTAGGTACTTAGTCGTCGCTGCACGGTCAGTAATGCCCTTGCTACGAATCGCATCAACAATCAGCATACCAAACATCAAAGAAGCAAAAGTATCCATGGTGTTGTAGCCTTCAAGGAAACCTTTGGTCAGTGGCTGAGTGATGTACTCACCGTGAGCCGCAAGAATATCACCTTGAGGGTTAACGAACACAGCAATCGCCAGTACAACCAAACCAACGAACAATGCAGGTGTTAGTACCTTACCAATGATGTCAATAAGCTTACCTTGCGACCATGAGAAGAACATCGCTACTACAAAAAATGCAATCGAAAAGAGAGTTAGGTGAGCTTGAGAGGCATCGATGAAGAACGGTTTCACCGCCATCTCATAGGCAACAAGGCCAGTACGCGGTGCAGCAAATGCAGGACCGATAATGATAAAGATCAGCACAGCCATGATGGTTGCAGCTTTCTTAGGAAGATCTTTAGTTAAGTGACCCCAAGAGCCACCAGCCACTGCGACCGCGACGATAGTGATTAACGGCAGACCAACGGCAGTCAGCAGAAAACCAGACATCGCTGGCAGGAAGTGATCACCGGCTAATTGGCCAGCTAGAGGTGGGAAGATGATGTTACCTGCACCCAAGAAAAACGCAAAAAGCATAAAGCCCAATGCCATTATATCTGTTAGTTTTAGACTCTGTTTCACAGATAATCCTTAATTATATTTATGAATTTATGTTGTGCTTACATGAATGTTACAGCTCAAAGCTGCCAATCAATCTATAAAATAGTCGCGCATAATGACGAAACAACTGGCTAGCTGCAAGTCACCACACAAAAACACCATATAAATTTGCATATGAGAATAAAAGGCAGTGGATTCCACTAGCTATAGAAAAATAGCCACAATTATAAACTAACCATAATTCACAACAATAGTTTCTCAAGCAGAACATTGATTCATACAAGCGGTTAACATTAGAGCTAATCACTTAAAATATCTCGATACTCAGAACATTAATGAAAGACAAAACAGTGCAAACTAAAAGCTTCAATTTTAAGCAATTCTCAATTTACGGCGGGAAAAGCGGTATGCCAGTCAGTACCGATGGCGTATTACTTGGCGCGTGGGTAAGCCTGCCACAAAGATCATGTGTACTCGATATTGGAACCGGAACAGGTCTGCTGGCTTTGATGGCTGCGCAGCGTTTTGAAGATGCTTCAATCTCTGCGATAGATATTGATCAACACGCCATTGATGCTGCCACTGTTAATATTGAGCAGTCGCCTTGGCAAGATCGTATCTCCCTTGATCACGGCAGCGTGTTAACGGCCGACTTTCCACAAAGGTTTGATGCGATCATCTGTAACCCGCCCTACTTCAACTCTGGAGAACAGGCGCAGCAAAGCCAAAGAGCCACCGCCAGACACACCGACAGCTTGGATCATTTAGCGCTTGCCCAGCGATGTTTCGAGATAACAACCGACGCCGCGACTGCCAGTTTCATCCTACCGACGCCTGAGGGGGAAGGTTTTATCAAGCTTGCCGAGCAATGTGGTTGGTATCTAGCAAAACGCCTTGATGTGAAAACAACAGATAAAAAGCCAGCTAGCCGAATTTTATTCGAGTTATCTAAAGATCCTGCTTGCGAGCAAGATTTGCAGCGCGAATCGCTTACAATTCACCACCAAGGTGGTTATAGCGAAGCATTTATTGCGCTCACTAAAGATTTTTATCTCAAGATGTAGCAAATACCATGTGATCCTAATCACTAATGCTTCTATAATGTCCGACTACTCTTTTTTATCGTCTGCTTTTTGAGGCAGAAACATTTATTGCTTGTGGAGAAACAACAGTGATCAGAACCTTTGCAGAACTCGATCTAAACCAAGAGCTGCTTAAAGCAATTGACGAAATGGGCTACGAACGTCCAACACAGATACAAGCTGAAGCAATCCCACAAGCGTTAGATGGAAGAGACGTTTTGGCTTCTGCGCCAACAGGTACTGGTAAAACAGCATCATTTGTATTGCCAGCACTGCAATACCTACTGGATTTCCCACGTAAGAAATCTGGTCCTGCACGTATGCTTATCCTGACGCCAACGCGTGAGCTAGCAATGCAGATCACCGAACAAGCACGTGAGCTTGCTAAATACACCAGCCTAAACATCTTCACGATCACAGGCGGTGTGATGTACCAAGAGCACGCAGATATCTTAAGTACGACTCAAGATATCGTAGTAGCAACACCTGGCCGTTTGATGGAATACATTGAAGGCGAGCGTTTTGACTGTCGTGCGATTGAATGGCTAGTTCTAGATGAAGCGGACCGTATGCTAGACATGGGCTTTGGCCCTGTTGTTGACCGTCTGTCTGCAGAGTGTCGCTGGCGTAAACAAACTTTACTGTTCTCAGCAACGCTAGAAGGTAAAGGCATTGAAGGCTTCACTGAAGATCTACTTAAAAACCCAGCGGAGATCGATGCGAAATCATCACTTCGTGAGCGTAAGAAGATCACTCAGTGGTACCACCGTGCAGACACAGCAGAGCACAAGCTGAACATCCTAAAGCACGTCATCACAGAGCAAGCTGAGCGCAGCATCGTGTTCTTGAAGACGCGTGATCGTCTAGGTGATCTACGAGCTCAGCTTGAAAGCGCGCAAATCCCATGTGCATGGATTCAAGGTGAAATGCCTCAAGATCGTCGTAACAACGCGATTGCTCGTTTCCGTGACGGTTCTGTAAACGTACTACTAGCGACTGACGTTGCTGCTCGTGGTATCGACCTTCCAGACGTAAGCCACGTAATCAACTACGACATGCCACGTACGGCTGACGTATACCTACACCGTATTGGCCGCACTGCTCGTGCTGGTAAAAAAGGTAACGCGGTTTCTATCATTGAAGCGCACGATCAACTAATGATTGAGCGTGTGGCTCGTTACACAGACGAACCAATCAAAGAACGCTTCATCGAAGGCATGCGCCCTACGCATAAGAAAGCGGCCGTGACTAAGAAGAAGAAACCGAAGAAAGAAGATAAGAAAGCTGTAGAGAAACAAAAAATCGCGAAGAAGAAAAAAATCGCGAAGAAAAAGAAAGCAGCAAAGAAGAAGTAATCTGACTATTTGCTAGCTTCTAAATGATTCAATAAAAAAGCCCCATGCAGTTCGCTGCATGGGGCTTTTCTCTATCTGGTCTGTTATCGGGCTAAAACCGAGAGTAACTCGTTAGCCAAGGGCTACTAGTTTTGCTCTTCACGCTTGAAGACAAGCTCTTTCGCGTTCGACTCTTCTTCAACGAAGTAGTAACCCGCCGTATCAAACTGGGTCAGCGCCTCAACCGAGTCGATCTTGTTCTCGATAATGTAGCGAGCCATCATGCCACGTGCTTTCTTCGCGTAGAAACTGATTACCTTGTACTGACCGTTCTTGCAGTCTTTGAATACAGGGGTAATCACTTGGCCATCCAAGTTCTTCGGCTTCACGGCTTTAAAGTATTCGTTAGACGCTAGGTTGATCAACACGTTGTCGCCTTGAGCATTCAATGCTTCATTCAGCTTGTCTGTGATGATGTTGCCCCAGAACTGGTACAAGTTAGTACCACGAGCATTCGCCAAGCGTGTCCCCATCTCTAGGCGATAAGGCTGCATCAAATCTAACGGCTTAAGCAAGCCATATAACCCAGAAAGCATACGTAGGTGGTTTTGTGCGTAATCAAAATCTTCATCCGATAGCGTTTCAGCGTCTAGGCCAGTGTATACATCGCCCTTAAAGGCTAGGATTGCTTGGCGTGCGTTGTCTTGGGTAAAGGTCTCGCTCCACTGCTCAAAGCGCGCTACGTTCAACCCTGCGATTTTATCGCTGACTTTCATCAGTGCAGAAATATCTACTGGCGTCAGTTTGCGGCACTCTTCAATCAGCTCAGCAGAGTGTTCAACAAACTCAGGCTGACTAAAGCGTTCCGTCGCTAATGGTGATTCGTAATCAAGTGTTTTGGCTGGAGAAACGACAACTAACATAACTTTACCCTAATCGGTTATCTAACTGGATGCTGCTAGAGTATAGAAAAAACATCAACTTGTCTTTATGACTCTTCCTATTACTTCGATAGAGAAAATTAGCTTTGATAGACAGAATGAGACAAATGACAGGCAAAGAAAAAGGCTAAGGTCGAAACCTTAGCCTTTCTAATCACTTTAGGATGAGCCGTTTATCGCTCCAACAAGATTACTTCTTGTTGTTGTCCCAAATACCGTCTTCCAGCTGAGACTTAAGCTCTGGGAAGTCATTCGAATCGAATGTTGGTACTTTACCCGCGTCTAGTTGGCGGTTGTAGTCTTTCGCTAGCTTAATCACGATGCCAGATAGCAGGATAATCGCCACCAAGTTAACAATCGCCATTAGGCCCATCGATACGTCAGCCAGTGCCCATACCGTTGGTAACGTCGCTAGAGAACCGAACATAACCATACCCAGAACAACGATACGGAACAGCACTAGGCCCTTCTTGTTGTTGTGCTCAAGGAAGATAAGGTTCGTTTCAGCGTACGAGTAGTTTGCAATGATTGAAGTGAAAGCGAAGAAGAAAATCGCTACCGCTACAAAGATGCCGCCCCATTCGCCCACTTGTGCTGTTAGTGCACGTTGCGTTAGTTCGATACCCGTTACTTCACCGTGTGGTACATACTCACCAGACATCAGGATGATTGCGACTGTTGCTGAACAGATAACAATGGTATCCATGAACACGCCTAGCATTTGCACGTAACCTTGTGATGCTGGGTGCGGTGGGTAAGGCGTAGCAGAAGCTGCTGCGTTTGGCGCAGAACCCATACCCGCTTCGTTCGAGAACAAACCACGTTTGATACCGTTAATCATCGCTTGTGCGATTGCGTAACCTAGACCACCCGCTGCTGCTTCTTGCAGACCGAATGCACTCTTGAAGATAAGAGCCAGTACTTCAGGCACTTTCTCGATGTTCGCGAACATTACGTACATAGCGATCGCTAGGTAAGCCAATGCCATGATTGGAACGATGATTTCTGCTGTACGTGCAATCTTACGGATACCACCGAAGATAACGAATGCAGAGATGATTACGATACCAACACCAACGTAGCTACGCTCAAGGTCGAATGCTGTGTTCATTGCGCTTGCAATCGCGTTCGCTTGAACCGCGTTAAATACAAGACCAAATGCAATGATTAGGAAGATAGAGAATAGAACCCCCATCCAACGCATGCCTAGGCCTTTCTCCATGTAGTATGCAGGGCCGCCGCGGTAGTTACCGTCGTTATCACGCGTTTTGTATAGCTGTGCCAGTGTGCTTTCTGCAAACGATGTTGCCATACCTAGCATTGCGATTAGCCACATCCAGAAGATAGCACCAGGGCCACCAGCTGTTAGTGCTACAGCAACACCTGCCATGTTACCCGTACCTACACGAGCAGCGAGACTAGTACAAAGAGCTTGGAAAGAAGAGATACCAGCACTGTCTGCTTTACGGCTGTTTCTAAGAACAGAGAACATGTGGCCGAAATGGCGGAATTGAATGAAGCCTAGTCGTACAGTGAAGTAGATACCCACACCAACCAGTAAGTAAACTAAGATAGATCCCCAAAGGAGATCGTTCATCAAATTGATTAAGTCTGTCACGTGAACCTCGTAATTGAGTTTAAGCACCGATCATGCTTCCTAGCCTTCCTCTTAATCGCCTATGCCTCTGTCAATGTTGTGTCGGCACTCTTGTTATATTCTTGCGGCGATTGAGACTGTAAATGTCGCTTCATGCATCCATTTTACGTATCAGTGTATTTTTTGACGGGCGGATAATGCAGCGAGACGGCCTAAAAATCAATATGCAAATGCACTTATATTAAAATGACATTTCACTAATAACACACCTTTTGTTAACACAACTTTCAACAATGCAGCCCAATAAAAGTCACATTATCGGGACATAATATCAACAACAGCCACGGCACTACCCCAACAAGAACATCATCCTATAAAAATGACGTCAGCCTAGGTTTTACAAGGTATAGTGAAGATCTTCGTTTTTTTCTAGGCCAATGAGATCCCTATACCGCACGGCACCATGTGCACTTCAATGCATTGTAGTCAAAACGCTATTCCATTCGCACAATGAATTAACATTCAATAACCCCCAATTTAATCGTTTACTTAGGTTTGTTTGCCTGTTTTTTATACATAATAATTCTCATAATGTGTGAGCATGCATAAGAAAATAGAACAAAAGCTTCATAGATTTGAAACAAATGAGAAACAAATCAAAGTTATTGTGAACCTAAATATGATATTTATTGGTTCGTAAGAACTAGTCCCACGGAAGGAGATATGGCTTATGGATAGCTTTCAATTCGATGAAGTATCAGAACTAGAAATGCCTCGTGTAACTCAAAAATCACGCTCGAAACCACTCAAGCGTAAGTGGCGTGAAATCGAAGCCATCAACGATCGTAGGCAGCTTGAGAAAGAGCTGAGAGAGATGAACCTAGGTCTTGATTTTAGCCTTGACGATATAAAGCTTTAATCAGCACGATAAGAAATCAGATAGCAAAAGGCACCTATATAGGTGCCTTTTTTATTGTTTGAGGTAGTTAATCCGCTCAAAGCGCCATTTGGAAACCAACCCTCTAATATAGAGGGCACCTAAAAATAGGGGCGTTTCAACATTAAAACAGGCTAAACGCACTCTTGTTCATTTTGTCGAACCCGAGCCGCGAGTTGGCGATATTGATCGGCGATGGTCTCTCCAAAGACAGGGTCATCTTCAGGTTGAAGCCATTGAGACTCCACTTCTTGCCAATCTTTCACCGTGAACGCCTCAACAATCATGGGTAGCACATGCTTCTCTTCATATTCCATGTGTTTTCGCTGGGCCTTCACAAACGCTTCAAGCTGCTCAATAAAGACTTGTTGAGGGACCACCGCATCTTGAAGGATCATATCGACCAAACCTAAAAAGTCCGCCGTTTTCTCAGAAAGCAATTGATGCTCTAACTCCAAGTCTTCAATCGCTTGCTCGCTGCCATATTGCTTAAGATAGTAGCGATAAATGACGTCTTCTTTAGGGTGATGCACTTTGTCTGAATGGTTCATAAGGTAATGAACCACCTCTGCGATCAGGCTATAGTTTATTTCTCGCTCCTCTTTCAGAAATTCTAACTTACTGTTGAGTATCGCGAGTAAACGAGCCATATAGCCATGCTCTCGTCTTATCCTTTCAATCATCATAGTATTGCACTCCATTACACCTACTATTTATAAGTGTATACGAATATGCTGATTTATGATTTGACCCTGCTCAGAAAACCACCAACCTACACTTCTGTTGGTAAACGCCAGTCAATAGGTTGTTGATCCATAGAAGAAAGCAGCTTGTTGGTTGTAGAGAAGTGCTGACAACCGAAGAAGCCACGGCGTGCCGATAATGGCGATGGGTGAGGTGCAACCAACACATGATGCTTGTCGTCATCAATCGCTTGGCCTTTCTTCTGAGCGTGTGCGCCCCACAACAAAAAGATGATCGGTTCAGAGCGCTGATTAAGCTCAGCAATAATGGCATCGGTAAAGGTTTCCCAGCCACACTTAGCATGTGAGTGTGCTTTTGCCTCTTCTACGGTAAGGACAGTGTTCAACATCAACACCCCCTGTCGTGCCCAAGAATCGAGATAACCATGACTAGGAATCTCAAAGCCCTCTATATCTTGTGCAAGCTCTTTGTACATATTGCGTAGAGAAGGGGGAATTTTCACACCAGGAAGCACTGAGAATGCTAAGCCGTGAGCTTGGTTAGCACCGTGATAAGGATCTTGCCCTAAGATAACCACTCTCACGGACTCGAAAGGCGTCATATCAAAGGCACTGAACACCTGATCTTGTGGCGGGTAGACGGTTTTGCCACTATCACGTTGCTGTTCAACAAACGCGAGGACACTCTGAAAGTACTCTTTATCACGTTCATCATTAATAATGGATTCCCAAGTCTTTGGTGCGCTCATCGTTTTACTTCCCAATCATCAAGGTTTCTAGCGGCTTTCGCCAGACAAAAAAATAGCTGTATCGGCTAACTGTCCTAAATAAGGCTCTAGTTATACCTCATACAGCTATCAATAAACATGATGTGTAGGGTTCACTTGTTGATGAATCATAATAATCAGTTCAAGTTGTGTTTATCTCGATTAACCACTTTTCTGCTGTGTACGATGGTGGCCGTGGTTATGCACGTGACGGTTTGGTGTAGGTAAACGGCGTGCGACTGCAATAGTTGAAGTTTGGGTGATTGAATACATAAAGGCACCTCCTCTAAGACATCGTGAACTACATATTCACTTTAATACTATGAAAGAAAGGTGCCAATTTTTAGAAATAGACGGAAATAAATTTCCCCCTCTATTATTACGCTTCTTCGCTCGCTAGCGTTGCTGAGCGATGAAACATTCTAAGTTGTTGAATTTCCTCTTTCCAGATGGTCGAATCAATGGTTTCCAAGATAAGAGGGATACCATTAAAGCGAGAATCAGAGGCAATATACTCAAAACAATCCCAGCCAATTTCGCCTTTTCCTAAAGAATGGTGTCGATCGACTCGGCTCGCGAACTCAGCTTTTGAATCATTGATGTGCATTGCTCTTAGATAGTGCATACCCACGATGCGGTCGAACTCAGCAAAAGTATGCTCACACGCCTCTTTTGTACGTAAGTCATAGCCAGCAGTAAACGTATGGCAGGTGTCTAAGCACACACCAACACGTGACTTATCTTCTACCTGATCGATAATCTCTGCTAGATGTTCAAACTTCCAACCCAGGTTAGTGCCCTGCCCAGACGTATTCTCGATCACTGCGATTACGTCAGGTACCGCTTGATGAGCTAGGTTGATCGATTCAGCGATCTTCGCCAAACATTCGCTTTCTGAGATTTTCTTCAAATGACTGCCAGGGTGAAAATTCAAAAGCGTTAATCCAAGTTGATTACAACGCTCCATTTCATCAATAAAAGCCGCGCGTGATTTCTCTAGCTTCTCTTCTTCTGGTGCTCCTAGGTTAATCAGGTAGGAGTCATGAGGAAGAATGTGCTCAGCACCGAAGCCCAACATTTTGCAATTGGCTTTAAAGGCACTAATGGTTTTCGCTTCTAGCGGTTTTGCCGCCCACTGTCTCTGGTTCTTGGTAAACAGTGCAAACGCATTGGCGCCAATTTCACGTGCACGCATAGGCGCCTGATCAACACCACCAGCAGCCGATACATGAGCGCCAATAAACTTAATATTTGTTTCCGGTTTTGAGGATGAATTATTGTTTGTCATTAAATCACTTTACACTTTCAGAATGCTTAATAAATAAAGGGTCGTATCGGTTGCAGTTCAATAAAAACACAACAAATGTAGTAAACTTACAACAAATATGACTGTTAAATATTTTTTATACTTTAAAATATTTTGTAATTACTTTGTTTTCAAAGGTTTTATTGATTTACCTCAATATAATCACCTTTGTAAAAATATGGTTTTTGGTTGTTTTTTGACTTAAATCAATGTTAACCTTACTAATATTAGGTATATATTACCCAGCTCAATAAAAATCGAAAGTTAACACCATAATCAAACCACATTCAGTGGACTAGGAGATAGTTATGATCCAAGGTATTCAAATTACTAAAGCAGCAAACGATGACCTACTAAACTCAATCTGGCTACTAGATAGCGAGAAGAATGAAGCTCGTTGTGTTGTTGCTACTGCAGGTTTCGAAGCTGACCAAGTTATCTCAGCTGCAGACCTAGGCGAGTACGAAAGCCGTGAAGTTGCAATCGAAGCAGCACCACGCATCGAAGGTGGCCAACACCTAAACGTTAACGTTCTTAAGCGTGAAACGCTAGAAGACGCAGTTGCTCACCCAGAGAACTACCCACAGCTAACTATCCGTGTATCGGGTTACGCTGTACGTTTCAACTCTCTAACAACTGAACAGCAACGTGACGTTATCGCACGTACGTTCACTGAGTCTCTATAATCTCAGTAAACTAGAGTGTTAAAGATTTAAAAAGCTTGGTCAGAAATGGCCAAGCTTTTTTAGTTTTTGTCCTAGCAACTTCTTATCGCTTATTGTTCCAACTCGAACCCGTTCCCTTAAAACCAAACAGCACTGTCACCAATCAAATTTGGTTATGGCGCATTTCGTTGAGAAGGATCTTTAGTAAAGGCTTTCGCCAGAGCCGTTGGATCCACCTTGTCTCTTTGTAGCGCAGCGCCTTGTGCCCACCACATCAACTGGTGGAATGTTCGGTTCATGTATTCATCCCATTGTGCTTGATCAGACTCTTGAACAACGCCGCCCTCTTCATCAAACACTTCTTGCGCTTTCGGCAAGTGAATCATCGCAGAAACTGGCAAGCAACCTAGCTCTGACAAGAAGGTGCGCATTGAAACGGATGCTCTTGCCCCGCCCCACTGACCGGCAGAATAGGTCACAATCGCACTCGGTTTATATGAAAATAGCGAGCTACCAAAGTGATTGAGAATATTAGCTAGCGCTGGGCTCATCGAATGATTGTATTCCGGGCTAACCATCACATAGCCATCAGCTTTAGCGATCTTGTCGGCTAACTCCGCTAAATGTGCGGGTACTTTTGAACGATGATACGAAAACTCAGGCTTAAACACATCGCCAAAGTCATAATTCAATGGGTCGATAATCTCGACCGTATGCTCTGAGTGTTGATTCGCAAGCAGCTTTTCACACGCCTTGCTGACTCTCATCCCTAATCGCGCAGGTCTTGGAGGTGTGCTCTCACGTACAGAGCCAAGAAAAATCAAAAAATTCATACGATCCCTTTCCGTTTTGATCGGGTTAAAGCAATAAGCTGACTTAAAGCCATTTAAGCGTAAGAAAACCCTTAAATAAAGCTTACTTTAAAAACACTCAGACAATAAAAAAGGTGAATGATTGCTCATTCACCTTTTCTGATCTATCTAAGTTCTACGTTTACGTTTTTGAAAAATTACGCAGGTTGAACTCGACGAAGCACTGCTTTTAGCGCTTCAAAATCGTTATCAAGATCTTCAGACAACAACTCCATCGCCGCGTGTTTTGCTAGCGGGCCAGGCAGTTCGATATCAGAGCCTAGGATGTCATCAACCACTTCTTTAAATTTCGCTGGGTGTGCTGTACACAGGAACAAGCCAGTTTCGTTCTCTTGCAGCTGCTCTTCCAGTAGACGGTAAGCAATCGCACCATGTGGTTCACATAGGTAACCTTGTGCTTTTAGGTCGCGTACTGATTCAGCGCTCTGCTCGTCAGATACTTTACCCTTGCCTAGTGTATCTAAGCCCCAACCTTTCAGTTGGCAAAGCTCTTCGATACGAGGCCAGTTGTTCGGTTGGCTTACGTCCATCGCGTTCGATGTTGTTGCAACGGTCGGTTTTGGATCCCACTCGCCTGTTTCTAGGTAACGAGGAACCGTGTCATTTTCGTTGGTTGCTGCGATGAAACGCTTAACAGGTAGACCTAGCGCTTTAGCCAGTAGACCAGCTGTTAGGTTACCAAAGTTACCACTTGGTACAGAGATAACCAGGTTTTCACGTTGCTCTTTAGTCAGCTGAGAAGCCGCTTCAAAGTAGTAACAGATCTGAGCCATTAAACGGCTGATGTTGATCGAGTTTGCTGAGTTCAAGCCAATCTCTTTACGCAGTTCTGCGTCATCAAATGAGTCTTTAACTAGAGCCTGACACGCATCAAAGTCGCCATCAATCGCCACAGTGTGGATGTTCTTACCAAGCGTACAGAACAGCTTCTCTTGCAGTGGGCTGATCTTGCCTTTCGGGTAAAGAATCACAACATTGATGTCTTCCATGCCGTAGAAAGCATGCGCAACCGCCGCACCAGTATCACCTGATGTTGCCGTTAAGATAGTGATTTGACCACCATCAGAAACAGCGGCTAAAGATTGAGCCATAAAGCGGCCGCCGAAATCTTTAAATGCCAGTGTTGGACCGTGGAAAAGCTCAAGCGCGTAAACGCCGTCTTTTACTTGGTTGATTGGTGCAGGGAATTGGAACGCTGCATCCACCATTTGGTCGATCTGCTCTTTTGG
>NZ_JADDYK010000036.1:205774-228812 GCF_015163615.1 Vibrio sp. OPT18 | reverse complement strand
TAATTCATCACCAATCAATGCTGACAGAATCTTTGAACTACGAGGGACAAAGTCCTCTGCTAGCAGCGCATCGATATCATCAAACTTTGGCAGTTCAGATGGGAAAAATAGACCTTGATTACGGCCTAAGCCTTGACGAACGGCTTGGCCAAAAGAGACTTGTTCATCATTTTCTTTGATGTTGTACAGTTTCATAACTCACTTCCTGTAACGATCGAACCTTGCTTATCTAGGCGACAAACGTGAACGAATCCTTCTTCATTTTGTACGTAATTTTGTTCTAACCAGCGTGCAACACGCTCGGCGACATCTTGTTCTTTGCAAATGCTAAATAGAGTTGGACCGCTACCAGAAATACCAGTAGCCAGTGCCCCAGCCGACAGCGCGTATTTACGAGCATCAGCAAACCCTGGAAGCAGTTTCTCACGATATGGTTCAGCGATCACGTCTTTGATCATCTTCGCAGCCAGTTCAGGTTGACCTGAATGACACGCGTGGATAAAGCCCGCTAAGTGACGACCATGAGCAATGATATCCTGACGACGGTATTGAGATGGTAGGATCTCTCTCGCTTCCGCCGTTGAAACCTTAATACCTGGATAAGCCATTACCCAGAACCAGTCGTCAAAACACGGCACTTCTTGGCTGATGATGCCTAGCTCTTCAAGCATGAGCTGCACGCCACCAAGGTAACATGGAGCAACGTTATCGTAGTGGATACCACCTGAAATCTTGCCTTCCATTTCGCCCATCAGAGCAAGCAGTTCAGTTTCATTCAGTGGCTGACCGTGAAAACGGTTTAACGCATCAAGCGCCGCGACAATTGAACATGCACTAGAGCCCAAACCTGAACCGATAGGCATGTTCTTTTCTAGCGTCATTTCCAAAGGCTTTAGCGTAACGCCTTTTTTATCAAGCTCTCTCGAGAACACCACCCAGCAGTCGTAGACGATGTTTTCTTTTGCTTCAGTTGGCAGCTTAGAAACAAAGCTGCCTGCTGTTTTAAGTGAGAATGGTTCATCACCTGCTTTAACCATAACTCGGTCACCCAGCAGTGTGCCATCCACTGGAGACACAGCGGCCCCCAGCACGTCAAACCCTACACTGACATTACCGATTGATGCAGGAGCATAAACGACAACATCCATATCACTTGAACTCATTCCTAAACTCCTAATTTCCAACCAAGAGTACGCATCACATCAGAGAATACGCCAGCTGCTGTTACTTCAGTACCCGCGCCGTAGCCACGCAGTACTAGAGGGATTGGTTGGTAGTAACGGCTGTAGAATGCTAATGCGTTCTCGCCATCTTTAATCTTGAACATTGGGTCGTCGCCATCAACAGCTGCGATACGAACCTTACACTTACCTTCAGCGATTTCACCCACATAGCGAAGTACTTTACCTTCTTCTGCTGCGATAGCTGACTGCTCTTTGAAGTAAGCATCCGCTTCTGGCAAGCGAGCCATAAACTCTTCAACCGTACCTGAATCATCAAAACCCGGTGGCAGAGCTTGGTCTACTTCAACATCTTCAAGTTCAAGCGCCATGCCTGCTTCACGAGCAAGAATAAGCAGCTTACGCGCCACATCCATACCAGATAGATCATCACGAGGATCCGGTTCAGTGAAGCCGTTATCTTTTGCAATGTTGGTTGCTTGGCTCAGTGTCATACCTTCATCAAGCTTACCGAAAATGTAAGACAGTGAACCTGAAAGAATACCGTTGAATTTCTCAAGTTCATCACCTGCAGAGATTAGGTTCTGTAGGTTTTCGATTACCGGTAGACCAGCACCTACTGTTGTCTCGTACATCAACTTACGACGTGAGTTGCGTGCAACTTCACGAAGCTGGTGGTAGTAAGCCATGCTTGCTGTGTTTGCTTTCTTGTTTGGTGTTACCACGTGGAAACCAGCCGCTAGGAAATCAGCGTACTGCGCCGCAATACCTTCGCTAGACGTACAGTCAACCAATACAGGGTTGATGATGTGGTTACGTTGAACCAAAGCCGCTAAGCGAGCTAGGCTGAACTCTTCAGTTGCACTCGACATTCGGTCACGCCACTGCTCTAGCGGTAGACCATCGCTGTCTAGCAACAAACCTTTACTGTTTGCTAAACCACATACGCGAATCACGATGCCTTTTTCAGCCAGTTTACCTTGCTGACGTTGGATCTGGTCAACAAGCTCGCCACCAACACCACCGACACCAACAACGAATACGTCTAAGAAGTGCTTAGAGTTAAATAGGTTCTCGTGACACGCTTTGATTGCTTCAGAGATTTTGTCTTCAGGGATAACCGCTGAGATAGCGCGCTCAGATGAACCTTGAGCAATAGCAACAATGTTGACGTTCACTTCAGCTAAAGAAGAGAAGAACTGAGATGCTACGCCACGTGAAGTGCGCATACCGTCACCCACCAGCGTTACAATCGCAACGTCATCCATGAACTCAACCGGCTCTAACAGGCCATCTTTAAGTTCAAGTTCAAACGCGTCTGACAACACTTGTTTCGCTTTCACTTTGTCAGCTGATTCAATACAGAAGCTGATGCTGTACTCAGAAGAAGATTGAGTAATAAGGACAATAGAAACGCCAGCAGAAGACATCGCGCCGAATACACGACTCGCCATGCCTACCATACCCTTCATACCTGGGCCTGATACGTTAACCATTGTTAGGTCGCTTAGCGTCGTAATACCTTTAATTGCCAGGTTATCTTCGCCAGTGTCTTGGCCAATCAAAGTACCCGCACCCTGTGGGTTAAAGCTATTTTTGATTAGGCAAGGAATATGGAATTGTGCGATAGGCGCGATAGTTTTCGGGTGTAGAACCGAAGCGCCAAAGTAAGAAAGCTCCATCGCTTCTTGGTAGCTTAATGACTTAAGAAGACGAGCATCATCGACTAAACGCGGGTCACAGTTGTAAACGCCGTCTACATCTGTCCAGATCTCACAGCAATCAGCACGTAGACATGCTGCTAGAACTGCCGCTGAATAATCAGAGCCGTTACGACCAAGTGTGACTAACTCGCCTTTATCGTTACCTGCTGTAAAGCCCGGCATGATATTTACGTGACCTTTAGGCAGTGGCGATTGACGGAAGTTCTGAGTTGAAACATCCACATCGACCATAGCTTCAAGGTGATCACCTTTAGCGTATAGGTATTGAACTGGGTCAATCAGGCTTGCTGGTTGGCCTTTCGCTTCAAGTACCGCTTTCATCAACTGGATTGAGATTCGCTCACCTTTACTGATGATGCGAGCATTAACATGGTTCGGGCACATACCCAATAGGTTAATGCCGTTTACGAACTGTTTTAGCTGAGCAAGAGAAGTATCAACCTGCTCTTGGAACGCAGAACCATCAATAGAAGGAACAACAGTTTGAATATCTGCAAACAGTGCAGCGAATGAGGATTCGGTCTCTGTAATCTGTGCGTCTGCTTCACCATTTTTAAGTGCAGCTTCAATTACAGCGACCAACTTATTGGTTGTTTTTCCTGGAGCCGATAGTACAACGGCTAGCTCTTCTTGCTGGGCATTATTAGCGATGATATCAGCCGCTCGTAAAAAACGATCTGCATCAGCTAATGATGAACCTCCAAACTTTAAAACGCGCATCCCTTTCTCCATAAGTCATAAAAATGGTACAAAAAAAGGCCTGTATCTTGTTGGATACAGGCCTTTTTTTTAAAATCCGTTACTTAGCAGCCTGCCCCAACAATGTTAATGTCGGTAATAATAATGGTTGTGGTCATTACTAGGTGGCTTACGTGCTGCATATCAAATTCTCTGCTTGTGCTTTACTCTACGTGTATCAATTTTTACCACTGGACGTCAATGAAAAGTTGCGTTTTTTTTACATTCGCACCGTTTTTCAGAGCAAACCGTCATTTAAGGGATAAAACACCCTGTATAAACCTTCACTTAAGATACTGGATTTACTCATAGAACAGGTAAGAGTAATCAGTTGCATATATAGTCATAACAAAATGCTATATCGATTGTGCAGCGAACGTACAAGTTCTGTGCTTTAATTGAACGATAACGTTCGAAGAACAATAATAATGACATCAGGAGTGGGAAATGAAGAGATTACTTATTCTTTTGGCTTTTGCTATGCCTGCTGTTTGTTCAGCGAATAGCTTGCCTCTACTACCCAGCCAGATCGATAGTTCTTCTCATAAATTCTTTATCTCCACACAAAACGCGTCGAGTGAAAGCTTCGATACTTGGAAGATAGACAGTGGCTACTCTTATAGCTTGTTTTCAGATGTGGATCTTTTCGTCGGTACACGTATCAATAGTGCGGCACTGAAACAGGAAAGTGGATTCTTGAGCGGTGTCAGTTATCAGTTTTCAGAAAGAGTCTCTTTCAACAGTTCTCTGCACACCTATAAAGACGAAACCGAAGACAATGAGAAATCGGTAGCCGCAGAAGTTTCCAGCCGAGTACAACTGACAGATAACCTAGATTTGCATGCCACCCTTGATTATGAAGAGTGGCAGCAAGGTGTTGAAGTGGGATTAGGGTTTCGCTTTTAGTCTCTTTAGTTTGTTCTTTATTAACTGATTAGTGCGGATTGAGTTCCAAACTTTCAGTACATCACAAACCATTCCCCGTTCTAATCTATCAACAGCATTAAATTTGAGTCAGTTACGATTCAATTAACAACTCAGATGAAATTAACACGCCATTCCAATCGGCATAAATATAGTCACCAGGCTGAATCAGTTGATTATGTATAGAGAGTGTCACATTCACTTGGCCGACACCGCGTTTCTCTGTTTTGAATGGCGATGCACCTAACGCCTGAACGCCAAGGTCCATTTGCGACATCATGCCTACATCACGCACTGCACCGTTTACAATCACGCCTTCCCAACCGTTTTCTATCGCGAGAATAGCGAGTTGATCGCCAAGCAGCGCCTTCTGGCATGAGCCATTTCCGTCAACGACCAGTACTTTGCCGCAGCCGTCGGTCTCTAAAACCTCGCGAACCTTGGAATTATCGTGATAACAACGAACTGTTACAATTTTTCCAAAGAACGCACCACGTTGGCCGAAGTTCTGCAATGGCATGTTCAGTAGAGTGACTTCGCTTTCAAACTCATCACACAAGTCGGGTGTTATATCGTGCATATATCCTCCGTGAGTAAGGCGTTACCGGTTATGTCAGGCTAGCCTCTATGCTTTTATATGTTATTAAAATTAATCCTTTGTTTTCATTGTTCTATGCTCAATTTATTACTCAATAAAAGTTGATTGAGCATATTTATCTACTAGACTCTTAAGACAGCTTTCAGCTTCCTTGGTTCATAATCCGGTCTTTAGCAGGCAAGATGTGAGAAGCATCTCGAATAATCATTCTTGTTTTGGTGCTAAATAGTCACCATAACATTGGTTAAGTTGTAGCCATACTATTAAAGTTTGTTGCGATACGGCAATTGATGTAAATCAACAAAGTGAATGGAATTAACATTCTCGCGTTGTTAGCATGCTGTTAACATTATAGAATCCACTCCAATCACTAAAAGAATGATTGAAAGGCGTACTGGATCTACGTTATTGGGCAATACTTCAAGGAAGGCAGATAGCTGGAAGTAAGTGTTTTTTTGAAAACTTTAAGTTATCATCAAAAATACATTACCTGTATGTTATGTTTTTGCCTAGAATTTATTCTATTAGCACAGTTTCGTCACAAATTTAGGTACCGCCAAATGCAAACCCCGCAGATTCTTATCGTTGAAGATGAGCAAGTAACTCGTAACACTCTAAAGAGTATTTTTGAAGCAGAGGGATATGCTGTTTTTGAGGCTAGCGACGGTGAAGAGATGCACCAAGTGCTATCTGACAACCAAGTTAACCTTGTAATTATGGACATCAACCTTCCAGGTAAGAATGGTCTACTACTTGCGCGTGAACTACGTGAGCAAGCAAACGTAGCGCTTATGTTCTTAACTGGTCGTGATAATGAAGTTGATAAGATCCTTGGCCTAGAGATCGGCGCTGATGACTACATCACTAAGCCTTTCAACCCTCGTGAACTGACTATCCGTGCACGCAACCTTCTGAACCGTTCAATGAGCACAAGCTCTGTTCAAGAAGAGAAGCGTAGCGTTGAGAAGTACGAGTTCAACGGTTGGGTACTAGATATCAACAGTCGTTCTCTGGTTAGCCCAGATGGCGAAGGCTACAAGCTACCTCGTTCAGAGTTCCGTGCTCTACTTCACTTCTGTGAGAACCCAGGTAAGATCCAAACACGTGCAGACCTTCTCAAGAAGATGACAGGCCGTGAGCTTAAGCCACACGATCGTACTGTAGACGTAACAATCCGTCGTATTCGTAAGCACTTTGAATCTGTTTCTGGTACGCCAGAAATCATTGCAACGATTCACGGTGAAGGCTACCGCTTTTGTGGTGACCTAGAAGACTAATTCGATTCACGCTTCTGACCATTTAGCACTACTCACCAGTAAGTACTTTGAACATTAGAAGCGTCATCAATAGTTATTAAAAAGGGAGAATGCCAACGCATTCTCCCTTTTTATTGTTCTTAATTGGATAAGGTTTTAATAAACCGTATCCACCTTAACATCTTTCTCTACTAGCCACTTCACGGTTTCGCCATCTTTAAGCTCTACCGCCACATCAACAGGCTTATCACTGTCGATCTCTAGCTGCCATACAAACGCGACTTCCCATTGAGTTTCACTGTGTGTTCTTAAATCAAGATCGTCAGCCGTTACCAACAAGGTGTCTGCACCCTGTTTAACCGTAACACTCTCAACCGCAAGCGTTGCTGGCAGTTGTGAGTCTGACTCTAGGTAGATAGAACCATGCAGGGTCTTATCTTGAGTCTCGCCAATCGTTGGCATCTTGTTGTGCCAAAGGTTGCTTTTCATGGTAACTGTTGCTGCAGATACTTCGACTTGATTATCTTGCTGCCATTCTACTTGTGGCGTAGAACAACCCGCTAATGCCACTACACATGCGGCGAATGCTAATTTTTTCATTATTCTTCTACCTTTGGTTTAACCAACTCTTTAAGACTTCAATGTCATTCTGGTATTCGTTATTTATCTCATCAACCCAATCTGAAATATTCTCCCACCACGCAGGCATATCTGGAGATTGAGCTTTTTGGGCAACTTGTTGGATACGTTTCAGACCAATAGAACCTGCAGCACCTTTAATCTTATGTGCCTCAGAAACGATACTGGCTTTATCTTTCGCGACCATGTTGGAGTTCAATATTTCCATATACTCCGGCATCATATCTTCAAACATCACGATGCTATCCAAAACCGGTTTTGGTCCAACAATGTCAACATAAGACTCTAGCATATCAATATCAAGCAAAGTGGTATCAATCGCTGAAAGAACAGGCTTAGTGGCGTCGACTTTCTCAATGCTTTCAACCTTCTCCGTACCCGCTACTTTCTCAATTACCTCTGGCGCATCTTCGATCAGCTCGCTGATGACATCTTGAATAGCTCGAACTGACAAAGGTTTGCTGATCGCTTCGTCCATGCCTTTCTGGAAATACTCTTGCTTGTTGTTTAACACGTTGGCAGTTAATGCCACCAAAGGCGGTAGTTGGCTGTATTTCTCGCGGTAGTATTGAGCAATATCGAAACCTGTCATGTCTGGCAGTTGGATATCTAACAGTACCAAGTCATAGTCTTCCGGGTTAAAAGCAATCTGAGCCTCTTTACCCGTCATTACTACGGTCACCTCATGGCCCAGACTTTCAAGTAGAGAGCGAGCCACTGTGATATTGAGTTCAATATCTTCTACCATGAAGATCTTAAGATTCGACTGCTTTCTTGGCGTTTTGATCAGTGCCTGAGTATCGTGATTAACTGGAACTCGAATCGAAACCGTAAAGGTGCTACCAAAGCCCTCTTCGCTGGTGACTTCAATGTGGCCATCCATCATATTGATCAGCTGCTGTGAGACCGCGAGGCCAATACCCGTGCCGACAGCGTGCAAGTTGTCCGTTCCTGATTTGACCTGATAGTACATCGCGAAGATCTTCTCGATTTCACTTTCAGGGATACCAATGCCGGTATCTTCCACTTCCATCGTAATGTTGGCAAAGTCACCATCAATGTCGGCGCTGACTGTCATCACCACTCCACCATCTTTGGTGAACTTCATCGCGTTACTAACAAGGTTCCACAGTACCTGTCTAAGACGAGTACCATCCACCTCAACAGCAGCAGGAAGATCAGACAACCTTTCTAGATCGAATCTCAATCCTTTCTGCTCGGCCATCAATGCAGAGATACTTTCGATCTCGACAACGAAATCTTCAAAGTTGATAGGCGTTGGGAAGAGCTCAAGCTTACGGCGGTCGAACTTATCCATGTCGATAATATCGTTAAAGATATTGCCCAGTGTCACCGCGCTCACCTTGATGGTTTGCATCTGTTTACGCTGCTCGGTGGTCAGTTGGCTATCAAGCAACATGCGACTCAAGCCAATAATACCGTTGAGCGGCGTTCTTAACTCGTGGCTAATGGTTGAGATAAAGGTGGTCTTATCGCGGCTGGCTTTTTCTAGATACTCTTGGTGCTCTTTGCGCTCAGTGATATCGCGGCCGAAACCGACTAAACCTAAGTGGCGGCCATCTTTGCTGTAGAAAGGGACTTTACGCAGTTCGAAATAACTCTTGCGGCCATCTGGGTATTCAAGCCATTGGTCATAAGTCAGTGCTTGGTTGTCAGCAAATACTTTCTTATCGGTTTCAACAACTTGCTGAGCGACCTCTTTGCTGTAAACATCCCAAGGCGTTAAACCAACTAGCTCTTTTTCTGTTTTACCAGTGAGCTCTTCAACCGCACGGTTACAACCAGAGAACACACCATCTTCATTACGGTAGTAAATAAGGTCAGGCGAGGCATCGATAAACGAGCGTAACAGTGCAGTACGTTCTGCGAGTTCAAGCTGAGTACGCTCGCGCTGGAACACCTCGTTTTCGAGATCTTGCATTGCTTCTGCGCGCGCTTCTTCCGCTTTTTCACGCTCTTCAATTTCTTGATTAAGCTTCTCGATATTGAGCTGCATTTTATTGTTGAGTTCTTGGTCTCGCTCACGCATGTCGCCAAGTTTAGAGACCAATTTCGCTAACCTTTGACGTGATTCTTCCAACTGGTCCACGACCACTGACAGAAAATAAACCGCCCAAGGCGTGATCACTAAACCGAAGAAAACTGAACGGACAATGTCGATGTCATCAACATTGCCTTTGAGTGCGAGGGTGATACCGACTTGCACAACAACAGCGAGGGCAACAAGCGCTAGGGCGAGTAAGATAGAAAAGCGGACAATCCCCAGTTTTACGAGTAGATCCACGTAATACTGGGCAAGATTTTTCATGGGTTTCATTTAGCGCTCCATGCGATAAGACTAGCAACATTCTACCCTGTTTGAAGATGGGAGGTAAGCTAGCTACATCACACGCAGCAAGTGTTCAGCGGTAATTTCGAAGGTTAATTAACCAATACAAATACTAACTAAGCAAAAATAGCCGGGGATAATCAAATTGCCAATTTTATAGCGTTAGCGAATTGAGTATGGATGCACCATTGAACGGTTGCGACCGTCTGATTTCGCTTGATACAACGCACTATCAGCCAAGGCAACAGCCGATTCCATTTCATCATCAGGTGTAGGAATGTAAGAGATAATACCAATACTCACCGTGATGAATTCAGAGACTGTCGACTTCTCATGCGCAAGTTCCAATTTTAGGACTTCGTCATGAATACGCTGCGCCACCAGCTGAGCACCTTCGGTCGTTGTATTTGGCAGAATAAAGCCGAACTCTTCACCACCATAACGAGCCACACAATCAGATGAACGATTCAACACCTGCTTAAATGCCTGAGAAACCTGAATCAAAGCATCATCGCCTTGTTGGTGTCCGTAAAAGTCGTTATAGCCTTTAAAGAAGTCGATATCACATAGCATGATCGTCAGTGGCAGCTTATCACGCACATGATAATGCCACAGTGTAGAGAGCTGTTCATCGAAACGACGTCGGTTAGAAACTTTAGTCAGGC
Organism: Vibrio sp. OPT18; assembly: GCF_015163615.1. Classification (NCBI taxonomy): domain Bacteria; kingdom Pseudomonadati; phylum Pseudomonadota; class Gammaproteobacteria; order Vibrionales; family Vibrionaceae; genus Vibrio; species Vibrio sp. OPT18. Next base: position 218,737 of record NZ_JADDYK010000036.1, on the reverse strand, counting down.
TATCCATAAAGCTGAGGCGTTCAAGTTCAAGGTTGGCTTCTTCAAGCTTTTGTTCTGCTAGATAACGCTCTGTAATATCACGCGCCATGATCAACACACCATTAGTGCTCGATGCTGGATCTCTAAACGGTGATTTGACTACATCATACCAAGTAAATGCTCCATCACTTGAGACCACTTTGTCGATATAACGCAGCGATTTACTTTGATGAAGCACTTGATGATCGGTTTCTGATATTCGCGTATAGATGCTATGTGGCACCACATCTTGTAAACGCTTACCGATCAAGTCACTGACTTCAGAGATACCCAGCGCAGCCACAAATGGTTTATTACACGCTTGATAAACCATGTTTTCATTAAAGATACCAATCGAGTCTGGGCTGGCCTCCAGGATGTTTTGCAAGATGGTGTCACGCTGCGCAAGTGCCACTTCGGTATCTTTTCGCTTCTCCATTTCGCCACGCAGCTTCTGCTGCATGTCATGCCAATCGGTCACATCATGGCTAATAGAGAGCGTACCTATGGTTGATCCGTCTTGTGAGAGCAAGACACTTTGGTAGGTTTCAAGCAAGCAGCTTTTTCCATCTTGATCTGTAGTCCAAGAGCGTTCACTTACACGACCTTTTAATACTCCACCAGAAACACTCAGGGTGCCCTCTTCAGCACGACCATGCCAAAACTTTTTAAACGAGCGATTACTCGTCACTAACTGACCTTTCTGATCTTTCACGTAGATCAGCTCAGACAAAGAATCCAAAGCGGTACGAGCAACATTCAGTTCTCGAACTTCTTGGGACAGTTCTTCGTTAGTGTTTTTATAAGGTGAGGCGTGAATCATCCAAGCCTGCTTATTTCTAAAATGGATCTTACGACCGATCAAGTTGATCTTGAACGACTCAAATTCAGAAAGCGTCCACAGGGAGACCTGTTCGAAGGCTCGAGAGTTGATGTGGTTGGTTAAGTAGTGACGAAAGCTGTTCTCGCTTTCCACAGTAGGAAAGCGAAAATTAACACCGATTTGGCGGATACCGAGCAACTGCATGGCTTGGCGATTGGCATAAAGTATTTCGCCACTTCGAACATCAACAAAGTAGAGTGGCGACGGGGTAGCAAGTAGAAGCGTTTCGATATGCGACTGATAACGAGAATAGAGATGCCAGCAGATGAGAGCAATCAGCAATACAACAACGATATAAATACCGTAGCCATACGCCCTGTCCCACAACCAAGTCATTACCAGTTCCATTTACTCTCAATCTATACCATAAAATCTGTGAGGGAAATGTTACCACTATTTGTTGGTTTTATCTGCTGTTACCTACAGTCACCCATTTCTATTAATTGGCTGCGTTTAAAACAGGCAACGTGTACTCGAATGCAGAGCCCGTTTTGATGCCTTGAGCACCGGTTTTATCGAGCGAACGACCTATTTCAGTCATCGCTAACCAGCGATTCTCACACCATAAAGGAGAAAGCAACGTTGGGCGTCTCGCCGCTGAAGAAACACGGTGATAAACCACGTCCGCAGGCGTGCGTTGAATGATCTCACTCGCGATATCAATGTACTCTTCAAGGCTTGGTGCTTCTAGCTTTCCTGCCTTCCACGCCTTAGCCATGGTACTGCCCTCTACTATATGAAGGCCGTGAAGCTTAATACCATCGGTGCCAACGGCTAATACCTTATCTAAGGTTTCAAGGTTATCCGCTTTAGTTTCTTTTGGTAGACCAACAATCAGGTGAGTACACACCTTGATACCTAAAGCGCGTGCGCGTTGGGTGATCGTTTCATACACCGCAAAATCGTGGCCGCGGTTAATTCGCTTGAGGGTTTTATCATTGGCGGTTTGTAGGCCGAGCTCGAGCCAAATCTCATAGCCTTGTTTAACGTAGCCCGCTAACAGATCCAACACCGCATCAGGCACACAGTCTGGTCGCGTACCAACACAAAGGCCGACGATCTCTGCACCGGGTGCTTTTAGCGCCTCTTCATACATATTCTTGAGCACTTGCACCTCAGCATAAGTGCTGGTGTACGCCTGAAAGTAAGCCAGGTACTTCTTGGCACGAGCAATCTCACCCGCACGATCTTTTAGCTGGTCAGCAATACTTTGAATTTGAGTTTGTTCATCGGCAAAGGAAGCCACGTTACAAAACGTGCAACCTCCACGGCCAATTGTCCCGTCTCGGTTTGGGCAGCTGAAACCACCATGAAGCGTCAGCTTGTGAACCTTCTCGCCATAGCGGCGTTGAAGGTCTTGGCCGATAGTATTGACCAACTCGTGTAATTGCATATTTTCAAAGCACTCAAGTAAATAAGAATGAATATCAGTCTTTTTTTGAAAAAAAATTACATCCCTGCAAAATTCGACCAATTAGTTTACTCAAGGCTTTTTGCGAGCAACCTAACAAATATCAATAAACATGCAAAAAATCGGCTCTATTTGCCTAATGTTGCACATTTGTTAGGCATTAAATTCAAAATAAAACGAAAAAAATGGTCTACATGGGTCAACTTTCATTGCAATTCGCCTAGACAAAATTGTAGGATACTTACACATATTGGCTATTTTTGAGTATTTACTTACAACGAAAACTTGCTAATAAGTCGGTGATATCTAACTCCCACCTATATAAACCACTAGTTTGTGGTTAAAAATAAACAGGTATCACTAAGGATTGTTTTTCTCGCAATACTTTTCCTGCGAGATACGGAAAGGATTCAAACCGCCAGCATAGGCAGGTTTAGACCCATAAATATAAAAGGACAAGGCTGACTTTATACAAATAAGTTGCGCCTAGATTTAACTGGAAGGATGTATCTATGGTAGATCAAGAGCAGAACTCACAGGGTCTGTATACTCCTGAATTGGAGCATGACGCTTGTGGTATCGGTTTTGTTGCGCATCTAAAGAATCGCAAATCTCATGATGTAGTAACTCAAGCACTCGATATGCTTGCACGTATGGAACACCGTGGCGGCCAAGGCTGCGATCCGTGTTCTGGTGATGGTGCAGGTATCCTGCTACAGAAGCCGCACGAATTCTTACTAGAAGAAGCCGTAAAGCTTGGAATTAAGCTGCCATCTTTTGAAAAATATGGTGTTGGTGTTGTACTTTTCCCTAAAGATGAACACAAACGTGCACAGTGTCGTGACATTCTAGAACGCAATGCACAACGCCTTGAGTTAGAAGTTATCGGTTACCGTGAACTTCCAACTGACAATTCAATGATTGGTGCTGACCCACTAAGCACTGAACCTCAATTTGAACACGTATTTATTTCTGGCGGCCCTGGTATCACACCAGAAGAGCTTGAGCGTAAACTGTATGTTCTACGTAACTACACGGTTCGTGTATGCCTAGAAAGCGTTTCAAATATCGGTGATGACTTCTACATCAACTCTATGTCTTACAAGACATTGGTGTACAAAGGTCAGCTAACAACTGAACAAGTTCCTCAGTACTTCCTAGACCTGCAAAACCCAACCATGGTGACAGCTCTAGCACTGGTACACTCTCGCTTCTCTACCAATACATTCCCACGTTGGCGTCTAGCTCAGCCTTTCCGTTACATCGCGCACAATGGCGAAATCAATACGGTTCGCGGCAACCTGAACTGGATGAAAGCACGTGAAGCAATCCTAGAATCGGATCTGTTTACACAAGCTGAAATCGACATGCTGCTTCCTATCTGTCAGGAAGGTAGCTCGGACTCATCAAACTTCGATATGGCGCTTGAGCTACTTGTTCTTTCAGGTCGTACTCTGCCACACGCGTTGATGATGATGATCCCGGAAGCATGGCAAGAAAACAAAAACATGGATCCAACTCGTCGTGCGTTCTACCAGTACCACGCGAACGTAATGGAACCATGGGATGGCCCAGCATCAGTATGTTTCACCGATGGTGTTCAAGTAGGTGCAACACTTGACCGTAACGGTCTACGTCCTTCTCGCTACACAGTAACTAAAGACGACTTCCTAGTAATGGCGTCTGAGTCTGGTGTTGTTGAGATTGCACCTGAAAACGTTGAGTACCGTGGTCGTCTGCAACCAGGTCGTATTTTTGTTGCTGACCTTGAGCAAGGCCGCATCATTTCTGATGAAGAAGTGAAAGACAGCATTGCTAAAGCACAACCTTACGAAAAGTGGGTTGAAGAGAACCTTCTGAGCTTGAAAAAGCTACCAGATGCGAGCAACGAATTTAGCCAACCTTCTCCAGAGAAACTACTTCACAAACAACAATCGTTTGGCGTGAGCTCTGAAGAAGTAAATGAAATTATTCTACCTCTTGCGAAAACAGGCTACGAGCCACTTTCTGCAATGGGTGCTGACTGGCCGCTAGCGATTCTTTCTCACCAATCGCAGCACCTTTCAAACTACTTCAAACAGTTGTTTGCACAAGTAACTAACCCGCCGATCGACCCGATTCGTGAGCGCATGGTTATGTCTCTGAACACTTACCTAGGTAAAGATCAGAACCTACTTGCTGAAACACCTGAGCACTGTCAAAAAGTAGAACTTGAGTCTCCAGTACTGTCTAACTCTGAGTTAGAAAAACTGCGTGCAATCGATAACGAGCACCTTCAGGCGAAGACGCTGGACATCGTATTCCAAGCAAATGGCGACCAAGGTAAGTTAGAGCGCGCACTTAAGCGTATCTGCCAATACGCAGAAGACGCCGTGATTGATGGCTACTCTATCATCCTACTGACAGACCGTGCGGTTAACTCTAACCATGCCGCTATTCCAGCAATGCTGGCTGTTGGCGCGGTTCACCACCACCTAATCCGTAAAGGTCTACGTGCTAAGTGTGACATCGTTGTTGAAACGGGCGACGCTCGTGAGACACACCACTTTGCAACGCTTATCGGTTATGGTGCGAACGCAGTTAACCCATACCTAGTCATTGAAACGATTGTTGAACTACAACGTACTAAGAAGCTAGATCCAAACGTACACCCACGTGAGTTATTCGATAACTACCGTAAAGGTGTTAACGGCGGTCTACTTAAGATCTTCTCTAAGATGGGGATCTCTACGCTGCAGTCTTACCACGGTGCACAAATCTTTGAAGCACTTGGTGTTAGCAAATCAGTGGTTGAAAAATACTTCACAGGTACTGTTTCTCGTATCCAAGGTCTAACGATCGACGATATCGCACGAGAAGTACTGGTTCGTCACCGTGTTGGTTACCCAGCTCGTGAAATCCCAGCTCAGATCCTTGATGTTGGTGGTGTTTACCAATGGAAACAACGTGGTGAGAAGCACCTATTCAACCCTGAAACGATTTCTCTACTTCAAGAATCGACGCGTAACAAAGATTACGGTCAGTTCAAGAAGTACGCAAAAGCAGTTGATGACCAAGGCGACAACGCAGCAACGCTACGTAGCCAACTGGACTTCATCAAGAACCCTGCAGGCTCTATTCCTCTAGCAGAAGTAGAACCAATCGAGAACATTCTTAAGCGTTTCGCAACCGGCGCAATGAGCTTTGGTTCAATCTCGCATGAGGCTCACTCAACACTGGCTGTTGCGATGAACCGCATTGGTGCGAAATCAAACTCAGGTGAAGGTGGTGAAGATCCAGCACGTTTCGAACGCAAAGAAAACGGCGACTGGGAACGTTCAGCAATCAAGCAGGTGGCTTCTGGTCGCTTTGGTGTAACGTCTTACTACCTATCTAACGCTGATGAGCTACAAATCAAGATGGCTCAAGGTGCGAAACCGGGCGAAGGTGGTCAACTACCTGGTGATAAGGTTGATGACTGGATCGGCGCAACGCGTCACTCGACTCCAGGCGTAGGTCTTATCTCTCCGCCGCCACACCACGATATCTACTCAATCGAAGATTTGGCTCAGCTGATCTACGATCTGAAAAACGCGAACCGTAACGGCCGTGTCAACGTGAAGCTAGTATCAGAAGCTGGCGTAGGTACGATTGCATCTGGTGTAGCGAAAGCGAAAGCTGACGTAGTACTTATCGCAGGTTTTGATGGTGGTACGGGTGCATCTCCGATGTCTTCTATCCGTCACACAGGTCTGCCTTGGGAGCTGGGTCTAGCGGAAACTCACCAAACACTACTGAAAAACGGCCTACGTAACCGTATCGTTGTTCAGTCTGATGGTCAGATGAAAACACCACGTGACCTTGCAGTAGCAACGTTACTTGGCGCTGAAGAATGGGGCGTAGCAACAGCAGCACTTGTTGTTGAAGGTTGTATCATGATGCGTAAGTGTCATAAGAATACATGTCCTGTTGGTATCGCAACACAGAACAAGACTCTGCGTGAGCGTTTCGACGGCCGTGTAGAAGACGTAGTCACTTTCTTCCAATACATGGCTGAAGGTCTGCGTGAAGTAATGGCTGAACTTGGCTTCCGCTCTATCGATGAGATGGTTGGTCAATCGCACAAACTTAAAGTTCGTGATGACATCGGTCACTGGAAGTACAAGAACCTAGATCTAACACCTGTACTGCACATCGAGCAGGCGCGTGAAGAAGATGGTATCTACAACCAGACACAACAAAACCACAACCTAGAAGACGTTCTAGACCGCAAGTTGATTCAAGCTGCGATTCCAGCTCTTGAGAAAGGCGAAGCTGTGAATGCGAGCTTCCCTATCATCAACACGGACCGCTCTGCTGGTACCATGCTGTCGAACGAAATCTCGAAGGTTTACAAAGACCAAGGTTTACCACAACCAATGAACGTTAAGTTCCACGGTAGTGCTGGCCAATCTTTCGGTGCGTTCCTTGCAAAAGGCGTTAAGTTCGAAGTAGAAGGTGACGCGAACGATTACTGGGGTAAAGGTCTGTCTGGCGGTACTTTGGTACTGTACCCAGATGCGAAATCGACTATCGTTGCTGAAGACAACATCGTGGTAGGTAACGTATGTTTCTACGGTGCGACTTCAGGTGAGTCTTTCATTCGCGGTATGGCTGGCGAACGTTTCTGTGTTCGTAACTCTGGTGCGAAGGTTGTTGTTGAAGGCGTTGGTGACCACGGTTGTGAATACATGACTGGCGGTGTCGCGATTATCCTTGGCTCAACAGGTCGTAACTTTGCTGCTGGTATGAGTGGCGGTGTGGCTTATGTTTGGGATAAAGCGGGTGACTTCGAAACCAAGCTTAACTCTGAACTTGTAGACCTAGATCCAATAGAACAAGAAGATAAAGTTCTTCTACTAGATATGCTAACTAAGCATGTTGAATTCACAGGAAGTGAAGTTGCTCAGTCTTTCCTAGACAACTTTGAAGCAAGTGTTGCATCGCTAGTTAAAGTAATGCCACGCGACTACAAAGCGGTTCTTGAAAAGCGTAAAGCTGAAGCACAACAGGCACAAACGGAAGAAGTGGAGGCAGTATAATGGGTAAGCCTACTGGATTTTTAGAACACGGTCGTGAGCTTCCAAAGAAGCTCGACCCGTCAGTTCGAATTGAAGACAACAAAGAGTTCGTACTTAACGAAGAGTTTGGTGAAAAGATCAATACTCAAGCCTCTCGTTGTATGGACTGTGGCGTACCTTTCTGTCACAACGGCTGTCCGATTGGTAACATCATCCCAGAATTCAATGATGCGGTTTACCGTGACAGCTGGGAAGAGGCTTGGAATATCCTAAGCTCTACCAACAACTTCCCTGAGTTTACCGGTCGTGTTTGTCCTGCTCCTTGTGAAAGTGCCTGTGTTCTTGGTATCAACCAAGACCCAATCACTATCTGTAATATCGAGAAAACGATTGTAGAAACTGCGTACCGTGAAGGGTACGCAAAGCCTAAAACACCACGCTCTCGCACAGGTAAAACTGTCGCAGTTATCGGTTCAGGTCCTGCTGGCCTAGCCGCAGCTGAGCAGCTAAACAGCGCTGGTCACTCGGTAACGGTATTTGAACGTGACGAGAAAGTCGGTGGTCTACTTCGCTTCGGCATCCCAGATTTCAAACTGGGTATGGACGTGATTGATCGTAAGATCAACCTAATGGCTGAAGCTGGCGTTGAGTTTAAAGTTAACCAGCACATCGGTGTTGATGTTAATGCTCAACAGCTACGCCAAGAGTTTGATGTAGTATTGCTAACGGGTGGATCTACGGTTCCACGCGACTTACCAATCCCAGGTCGTGAGCTGGAAGGCGTTCACTTTGCCATGGAATTCCTTGGTCAAAACAACCGCCGTGCTAACGACTTAGAGCTTAAGACAGAAGAGATTCACGCTAAAGATAAACACATTGTGGTTATCGGTGGTGGTGATACTGGTTCTGACTGTGTGGGCACATCAAACCGTCATAAGGCAGCAAGCATTACTCAGGTTGAGATCATGCCGATCCCACCAGAGAAGCGCCCTGCAAACATGCCTTGGCCTCAATACCCAATGATCATGAAAACCACCACTTCTCATGAAGAAGGTTGTGAACGTCACTGGAACATCTTAACCAAAGAGTTCATCGGTAACGACCAAGGTCAAGTGACAGGTCTACGTATTGCTGACATCGTTTGGCAAGATGCGAAACCAGGTGAGCGTCCAGGCTTTGATGAAGTCGCGAACTCTGAACGTGTTATTCCTTGTGACATGGCATTCCTAGCAATGGGCTTCTTACACCCAGAGCCAACCGGTGTGCTTGCTCAACTAGACATTAAACTGGACGAGCGCGGTAACGTCGCTTCTGAAGGTTTTGCAACGAACCAGAAAGGCGTTTTCGCTGCTGGTGATATGCGTACTGGTCAATCTCTAGTTGTACGTTGTATTAATGAAGGTCGTGAATGTGCAATTGCCATTGATGACTTCTTAATGGGTAACTCAAACTTAGAAGCGAAAGCTGATTCACTCATGCTTTCCGCATAATATTTCTCGGGCTAACGTCGATGACGTTAGCCTAGAGGAAAAGCAACACCCTTCCTAACTTTTATATTTGGCTAGCACTCGATGCTAGCCTTTTTTCTATCTGGCACTTGTCGTTTTCAAAATCATCCTGTTGTATATGTTAAATCTCGTTAACATCCACCTTGTATATCTCATTGATATCCATCGACTATTTTAGATTATTAAGTGGCTAATCGCGTTTATGCATGATAATTAACCATGAACTTGACCTTAAACACAATTAGCTATACGTTGTAAAGCTGATGAAAATAAAATCAATCGGTTTTGTTAACACAACCAATAACGTTTTAACTGGCTAAAGCAAACTATCAGTTTATAAAAAACAACAAGTATATGAATAGTTAGTCATTTACTGTCTGGATGACAGAGAAGCAAAAGGGAGAATTGCAATGGCTCTATATGATCCTAGTCTTGAAAAAGACAACTGTGGATTTGGTTTAATAGCGCAAATGGAAGGCCAACCTAGTCATAAGTTGGTAAGAACTGCTATTTCAGCCCTCGATCGCATGACACACCGTGGTGGTATCGCTGCGGATGGTAAAACCGGGGATGGCTGTGGCTTATTACTACAGAAGCCTGACTCTTATCTCAGAATTATTGCTGAAGAGAATAACTTCAAGCTCGGCAAGCAATACGCTGTCGGCATGATTTTCTTCAGCCAAGATCCAATCAAAGCGCAGTCCGCGCAAGACATCGTCAATAAAGAGCTCGCTCAAGAGACCTTAACGGTTGCAGGTTGGCGCGTAGTGCCGACCAACACCGACGTATTAGGCCCGATTGCCAAAGATTCGGTTCCCAATATTCAGCAAGTCTTTATCTCAGCCCCTGCTGGTTGGCGTGAACGCGATATTGAACGACGCCTTTATATCGCTCGTCGCAGAATTGAAAAACAGATCACCGAAGACAAAGATTTCTATATTTGTAGCCTTTCGACACAAGTCATGGTTTACAAAGGTCTGTGTATGCCGGCCGATCTTCCGCGATTTTACCTCGATCTTGCTGACTTACGTATGGAATCGGCGATATGCCTGTTCCACCAGCGTTTCTCAACCAATACTCAACCACGTTGGCCACTGGCTCAACCATTCCGCTATTTGGCACATAATGGAGAGATCAATACCATCGAAGGTAACCGTCAGTGGGCTAAGGCTCGTGCCTATAAATTCTCTTCGCCGTTGCTGCCAGATTTACAAACCGCAGCACCCTTTGTGAATGAGACAGGTTCAGACTCTTCAAGCCTAGATAACATGCTCGACCTGTTCCTTGCCGGTGGTATGGATGTGTTCCGAGCGATGCGCATGCTTGTTCCGCCTGCTTGGCAAAATCACCCAGACATGGACCCAGATCTGCGTGCATTCTACGACTTCAACTCCAAGCACATGGAACCGTGGGATGGCCCTGCTGGTATCGTTCTTTCTGATGGTCGTTACGCTGCGTGTAACCTCGATAGAAATGGCCTGCGTCCTGCGCGTTATGTGATTACCAAAGACAACCTAATCACGCTAGCATCTGAGGTCGGTATCTGGAATTACGCACCAGATGAAGTTGCAGAAAAAGGTCGTGTCGGCCCAGGTGAATTGCTCGTCATAGATACGCGCCGCGGTAAATTGTGGCAATCTAACGAGATCGACAATGACCTTAAAGGTCGCCACCCCTATAAAGAGTGGATGGAAAAGAACGTTCACAAACTCACACCGTTTTCCGATCTGCCCGATGAGCAAGTCGGTAAACGCAGCTTTGATGATGACACGCTCAAGACCTACCAAAAACAGTTTGCGATGAGCAACGAAGAATCAGACCAAGTGCTGCGAGTGCTTGGTGATATGGGACAAGAGGCGGTTGGCTCGATGGGCGATGATACGCCAATGGCCGTTCTCTCTTCTAAAGAACGTCTCATTACTGATTATTTCCGTCAGAAATTTGCACAGGTCACCAACCCGCCGATCGACCCATTGCGTGAAAAACACGTGATGTCTTTAGCGACCAGTATCGGTAAAGAGATGAATGTGTTCTGCGAAACAGATGGTCACGCCTACCGTGTGACATTTAATTCGCCCGTTCTTCTCTACTCTGACATGCAGCAACTTCTGCAGTTAAATCAAAAACACTATGGTCACACGATTCTAAGCCTACACTACGATCCGGCTCAGCAAGATCTCGAACAAGCCATCAATGACTTGTGTGATCGTGCGGTTCAAGAAGTGCGTGATGGTACTGTGCTAATTGTGCTTTCAGACAAAGGTTTAGAAAAAGGGAAACTGCCAGTTCCAGCAGCGATGGCTGTCGGTGCAGTGCAAACCAAGCTTGCCGACAACAACCTACGATGTGATGCCAACATCGTGGTTGAAACCGCAACTGCGCGCGACCCACACCAATTTGCCGTGCTTCTTGGCTTCGGTGCTACCGCAGTTTACCCATACCTCGCTTATGAAGCGTTAGGTAAAATGTTGGATGATGGCTCTTTAGATAAAGACTATCGTGCCGCAATGCAAAATTACCAAAACGGCATCAATAAAGGTCTGTATAAGATCATGTCGAAGATGGGCATTTCAACCATTGCCTCTTATCGCTGTTCTCAGCTTTTCGAAGCTGTTGGCCTACATTCGGATATAGTTGAGCTCTGTTTCCGCGGAGTTACCACTCGAATCCAAGGTGCTAGCTTTAGCGATTTCCAGCAAGATATCTATAACCTATCTCGTAAAGCCTGGACTAAGCGCAAGCCGATCGAACACGGTGGTTTACTCAAATACGTACACGGCGGCGAATATCATGCCTATAACCCTGATGTGGTTGGCACTCTGCAAACCGCAGTAAAAACAGGTGAAACATCGGATTATCTCTCTTTTGCTAAGCAAGTAAATGCTCGTCCTGCCGCGATGTTACGCGACTTAATGAGCCTCAGAAAAGCCGACCAACCTCTACCACTCGAGCAAGTCGAGCCTAACAGCGATCTGTTTAAACGCTTCGACTCTGCGGCGATGTCGATTGGCGCGTTGAGTCCAGAAGCGCACGAAGCACTAGCAATGGCGATGAACCGCTTGGGTGGTTACTCCAACTCAGGTGAAGGTGGTGAAGACCCGCGACGCTTTGGTACTGATCGTAACTCTCGCATTAAGCAAATTGCCTCTGGTCGCTTTGGCGTGACGCCACATTACTTAACCAATGCGGATGTTCTGCAAATCAAAGTCGCACAAGGTGCGAAGCCAGGAGAAGGTGGTCAACTGCCCGGTCATAAAGTTACCGCAGAAATCGCTAAGCTGAGATACTCAGTACAAGGGGTAACACTGATCTCCCCTCCTCCACATCACGATATTTATTCTATCGAGGATCTAGCGCAGCTGATTTTCGACCTTAAACAAGTGAACCCTAAAGCCTTGGTTTCAGTGAAGTTAGTATCGGAACCGGGTGTGGGCACGATTGCAACTGGTGTAGCGAAAGCCTATGCCGATCTGATCACCATTTCAGGCTACGACGGTGGTACTGCGGCAAGCCCACTGACCTCTGTGAAATACGCAGGCTGCCCTTGGGAACTTGGCTTAGCGGAAACTCAACAAGCACTGGTCGCCAATGGCCTACGTCATAAGATCCGCCTGCAAGTCGATGGTGGTTTAAAAACTGGCCTTGATGTGATTAAAGGTGCAATTCTCGGTGCAGAAAGCTTTGGTTTTGGTACCGCGCCAATGGTCGCAATGGGTTGTAAGTTCTTACGAATTTGTCACCTAAACAACTGCGCGACGGGTGTTGCGACTCAAGATGAAACACTACGCCGCGAATACTTCAAAGGCCTGCCAGACATGGTGGTGAACTACTTTACAGGCCTAGCCGATGAAGTTCGCCAATACCTTGCAGAACTTGGCGTAGAAAAACTTACAGACCTGATTGGCCGTACGGATTTACTTGAAGCCGTTCAAGGCCTCACCGCGAAACAGAGCAAACTTGATCTCTCTTCAATACTCGAAGCTCCGGTATCTCCAGAAGGTCACCCGCTGTTTTGGACCGAGCCAAATGCACCATTTGATAAGGCTCAGCTCAACCAGCAGATCCTTGATGATGCACTCGATGCAATTGAGAAGCGCCAATCCA